>NZ_RAPV01000001.1:6069982-6373481 GCF_003610295.1 Paraburkholderia sp. BL23I1N1 | reverse complement strand
GGTCTATCTGACCTGGCTGCCTTCGTACCTGAAGGAAGCCCGCGGCTTCGATCTCAAGCAACTGGCGCTGTTCACGGCGCTGCCGCTGCTCGCGGGCGTGATCGGCGATACGCTGGGCGGCGTTGTCTCGGATCGGCTCTACAAGCGCACCGGCCGCCTGCGCTTTGCACGCTGCGCCGTGCTCGTAACAGGCATGGGTGGTTCGCTCGTATTCCTGCTGCCGATGGTGTTCGCCACCAATCCGCTGATGGCGGTGCTGTTCCTGTCGGCGTCGTTCTTCTTTCTCGAGATCACGAATCCTGTGTTGTGGACCTTGCCGCTCGACATTGGCGGCCGATACGCCGGGACGGCGGGCGGCATGATGAACACGGGCTTCGGCGTGGCCGGCATGATATCGCCCGTGGTGTTCGGCTATCTGATCGAGACAACCGGCAGTTATAACGTGCCGTTCACGATTTCCGCGTGTTTGCTGGGGGTGGGGATCGTGGCCGCGCTGTTCATCGATCCGACGAGAACGGTCGAGGCCGACGAGGAGCGCGAACGGCTCGACGGCAGAGCGCTGGACGGCATGCCCGCGTTTCTCCCGGCGAGCGCCGGGGTGCGGCTGGAGCGGCACCATCTGCGTCGTCCACTGCGCTGGCGCAGATAAGTCGTGCCTGGGCGAGCGGGCCGAGGGAGCCAACGCCAGGTGTCCACTCGCTCGCTCGTCAATGCCGCCCGTTTTTAGCTGGCAGGCGTGAGCTTGCGCAGACGCCAGATGAGGCTTGATGTGTCGTAGCGGTAGCCGCCCAGCGCCTGAACGTCGCCGTAGAACTGATCGACCAGCGCGGTCACGGGCAGCGACACGCCAATGCGCTTCGCTTCGTCGAGGCAGAAACCGAGGTCCTTGCGCATCCAGTCGACAGCGAAGCCGTGATCGAACTTGCCCTCGATCATGGTCTTGCCGCGGTTCTCCATCTGCCAGCTCGCCGCCGCGCCCTTGCCGATCACCTCCAGGACGCGGGTCATATCGAGGCCTGCGTTCTCGCCGAAATGGATCGCTTCGGACAGCCCCTGCACGATGCTGGCGACGCAGATCTGATTGACCATTTTGGCCAGTTGGCCGGCGCCGGTCGGGCCAATCAGCGTGACGGCGGCTGCGTAATGGTGCAGCGTTGCCGCGCAACGCTCGAATGCAGCCGCGTCGCCGCCACACATGATGGTCAGTTTGCCGTTTTGCGCGCCGGACTGGCCGCCTGAAACCGGCGCGTCGATGAAGTGCAAACGCTGCGTGGTTGCGATATCCGCGAGTTCCCGGGCGACGTTCGCCAAGGTGGTGGTGTGATCGACGAAGGGCGTGCCGCGCGCCATGCCCGCAAACGCGCCGTGGTCGCCCAGGGTGATCTCGCGCAGATCGTCGTCGTTACCCACGCAGGCCAGCACCAGTTCGGCGCCGTCCACGGCTTCGCGGGGCGTGTGTGCAGCGCGCCCGCCGTACTCGGCGACCCATTGCTCAGCTTTTTGCGCGGTGCGGTTGTAGACCGTTACATCGAGGCCGGCCTTCGCCAGATGCCCGGCCATCGGATAACCCATGACGCCGAGGCCGAGAAAGGCGACGCGGCGCACGGCGTCGCTCGAAGAGAGGGGGGATGGAGCGTTCATTGGCATTTCTCGTGGCTGGGGAGAGAGAGGGAATCAATTATCTCAGCAGGGCCGTTGAGCGGCTCGGCGCATGATCAGTGACCCGCCGCCGGCCTGGTGCGTTTACCGCTGGTTGGAGCGAGGCCATACCTGTTCGACGTAATTTCCTGCCGGAAGAGTTCAGCGAGCTTGTCCGCCGCAAGCGAAAGCGGCGCGTCGCGTAGCTTCAGGATGCCGAGCTTGAGCGGCGGCAATGCCATCTGTAAAGGCACGCGACTCGCCTGCTGCCCGTACGGTTCCGTATTGAGCATGCCGGCCGGGCACACGAGCAGCGCGTCGCTGCGCGCCATCAGACTCCAGCTGACGCCGAACGTGTTGGTCCGGATGATGCGCGTGGGCAGCGATTGCCGCGTTCGGCGCAGATAGTCGAGCAGATTGCTGTGCTGACTGCCGGGCGAGAGGTTCATGACCCACTTGCAGTCGAGCAATTGCCGCCATTCGGTCGCCTTTTCCAGCGGATGCCCCCGCCGGCATGCCACGATTGTTTCGAGCGTCTGCAGCGGTTCGAAATCGAACTCGACGCTGACCTCCTCTTCGGCGGGCGCGGCAACGGCGAAATCGATCGAGCCATCGCGCAGTGCATGGAGCACGTGAGGCATCAGGCCTTCCTCGAAGGTGAGCTCCGCGAGGGGCATGCTTTTGCGAAAGCGTTCGATCACGTCGGGCAGCACGCCGAGGAACACCATGGGCGTGACCGCCGTCGAAACGTGGCTGCGCTTGCCGCCCAGAATCTGCTGGATGTCCTGGCGTGCCAGCGCCAGCTGAGATTGCGCCAGGCGCGCGCGCACCGTGAGTTGATGGCCGCACTCGGTCAGCGTCACGCCGCGCGAACTGCGCATGATCAGCGGCGCATCGAGGTCCTGTTCGAGTTCCCGCACGGCCTTGGTGACGGCGGCCTGACTCAGATGCAGATGGCGTGCCGCGCCGCGGATACTGCCCGTTTCCACGAGAGCAAGCCAGGCTTTCAGGTAATGGTCTTTCATGTCTCGTTCGCCTTGTTTCAACGCCTTGCGCGTGACAACGCAGGGTTGTCTCCGTCAATAATTTATCGTCTTCTGATCCGAATTTTATCTGAGTACGCTGTCACGGCTTCCGCACCGGCCGGGCCGCCGCGTCACGCACATGCGTGGCGAGGTGGCCCGGCTCACGTCATTCTATAGAGGTATCCTAATGAACAAGAAGACCTTCGCTGACTGGCAGGACAAAGCCGCTACCCTCGCAATCGAGGGGCGTGCATTCATTAACGGCGCACTGAGCCATGCGTGCGACGGCAAGACTTTTCTATGCGCAAGCCCGATCGACGGCCGCGAGCTCGCGCGGGTGGCGGATTGCGGCGAGGCCGACATCGACGCGGCCGTTGCCGCCGCTCGCCGCGCGTTCGACGAAGGAGTGTGGGCGGGTTTGAATCCGCGCGAGCGTAAAGCTGTGCTGCTTCGCTGGGCGGCCTTGATGCACGAGCATCTCGAGGAACTCGCCTTGCTGGAAACGCTCGATTCGGGCAAGCCGATCGGCGACACGACCATGATCGACGTGCCGGCCGCGGCACACTGTGTGGCGTGGTACGCGGAGGCGATCGACAAGGTGGGCGGCGAGGTTGTGCCCGCCGATCAGCACCTCGTCGGTCTCGTGACGCGCGAGCCGATGGGCGTTGTGGCCGCCGTCGTGCCGTGGAATTTCCCGCTGCTGATGGCGGCATGGAAGTTTGGCCCCGCGCTCGCCGCGGGTAACAGCGTCGTGCTCAAGCCCTCGGAGAAATCGCCGCTTACGGCGATTCGCATCGCGCAGCTCGCGCATGAGGCGGGGTTGCCGCCTGGGGTATTCAACGTCGTGCCGGGCGGTGCCGAGCCGGGCAGGCTGCTGGCGGCGCATGGCGATGTTGACTGTATTGCGTTCACCGGCTCGACACGGACCGGCAAGCTCATCATGCAGCAGGCCGCGCAATCCAACCTGAAGCGCGTCTGGCTCGAACTGGGCGGCAAGTCGCCCAATATCGTGCTGCCCGATTGTCCGGATCTCGATCGCGCGGCCAAAGCGGCTGCCGACGCGATCTTCTTCAACATGGGTGAGATGTGTACGGCCGGTTCGCGCCTGCTCGTGCATCGCGACATCAAGGGCGTGTTCATGGAGAAGCTGCTTGAGGCGGCACGTTCCTATGCGCCGGGACATCCGCTCGACCCTGGCGTGACGATGGGCGCGATTGTCGACCGGATCCAGCTGGACCGGGTGCTGGAGTACATCGAAGCTGGCCGGAAAGAGGGCAAGCTCGTTACTGGCGGGTCGCGGGTCAAGGAGGAGACGGGCGGCTTCTACATCGAGCCGACGGTGTTCGAAGTGAGTCCGGACGCCGGGATCGCACGCGAGGAAATCTTCGGGCCGGTGCTGTCGGTGATCGTGTTCGACACGGTCGACGAGGCCGTGCAAATCGCCAACGACACCGAATACGGACTCGCCGCCGCCGTCTGGTCCGCCGACGTGACCACCGCGCACGAGGTGGCAAGGCGCCTGCGCGCGGGCACCGTCTGGGTGAACTGCTACAACGAAGGTGGCGGCGACATGAGCTTCCCCTTCGGCGGTTACGGGCAGTCCGGCAATGGGCGCGACAAGTCGCTGCACGCGCTGGAGAAATACACCGAGCTGAAGTCGACGGTCATCCGGCTGCGCTAGCCACGCATGATGTGCGCGATTGCTCCTTACACGCTCGCCGTGCGTGCTGACGAACACTCGCGCTTATTACGGCAATTTACCCGCGCCTACACAAAACCCACGAAAGAGACTGGCGCGCGCGAACACCGCTGTCCCGTGTTCCAGGGACAGACATCGTATTTTTCGGGCGATAGAGTGTGTCATGCAATGGACCAGTAGCGAGATTTCATACCAGCTTTGCCTATCCGCCGCGATCGCGCGCCAGGGCACCGCTGAAACACACTATCAGGAGACTTCGTTATGCGTACCCGTTTTCGTCGTCATGCCATCTCCATCGCGGCGCTTGCTGTAACCGCCGGTCTCACGCCCATCGCGAACCCGTCGGCATATGCCGCGGATACCGAGCTGAACATCTATAACTGGTCCGAGTACATCGCGAAGGACACCGTGCCGAACTTCGAGAAGCTGACCGGCATCAAGGTGCACTACGACAGCTACGACAGCGACGACACCCTGCAGACCAAACTGCTCGCCGGCAGCTCGGGCTATGACATCGTCGTGCCGACGTCGAACTTCATGTCGAGACAGATCCAGGCCGGCGTGTATCAGAAGCTCGACAAGTCGAAGATTCCGAACCTCGCGAACCTCGATCCCGCGCTGATGAGCAAGATCGCCGACGGCGATCCGGGCAACCAGTATGGCGTGCCTTGGGCATGGGGGACGGATGGCCTGGGCTACAACGTCCAGGCGGTCAAAAAGCGTCTTGGCGAGAACGCGCCGCTCGACAGTTGGGCGCTGCTGTTCAATCCGGAGAACGTATCGAAACTGAAGGGATGCGGCGTGTCGGTTCTCGACGCCCCGGACGACGTGTTTGGCGCCGCGATGCAGTACATGGGCCTCGACGAGAACAGCAAGAATGCGGCCGATTATCAGGCCGCCTACGAGGTGCTGAAGAAAATCCGTCCGTACATCACACAGTTCAACTCGACCGCTTACGCAGACGACCTCGCGAACAACGACGTGTGCCTCGCGCTTGGCTGGTCGGGCGATGTGGGCCTGGCGCGCCGGCGCACACTGGATGCGAAGCGCTCGTACGAGATCCGGTTCTCGAACCCGAAGGAAGGTGGCGCGGTGTGGTTCGACGTCATGGCGGTGCCGAAAGACGCGCCGCATCCGGAGGCTGCGATGAAGTGGATCAACTACATCCAGGATCCGAAGGTGAACGCCGCGATCACGAACGAGATTTACTATCCGACCGCGAACAAGCCCGCGCGCGCGCTCGTGAACCCGGCGATCGCGCAGGACCCCAACGTCTATCTCCCCGACGACGTGCTGCGCAGGATGACGTTGGCGAAGGCGCATACACCTGAAATCTCACGCCTTTTGAACCGCTTGTGGTTGCAACTCAAGTCGGGCGGCTGAAAGGGGAAGTGCGTGACATCTGACGCAGGCGTGCATCGCAGGGTGCCGCCGCCTGCCTGAGATCTGGGTCTGTTTGCGCTGGCACGAGGCCGTGCATGAGGTGAGCAGGCGCTGCAATTCAAGCGTCCGCTAATGCCACAAATAAAACGGCAATTGCGCAGACAGTAAAGTTAGTTTAACTAAATAAATTATATTTTTCCGAGAATGGAAAAACCCGTTATCGACACGCGCGAAATGCGCGGTGTTTCGCGCAGTGGCCATGGCAATCCGAATGAGTTCGTCCGTATCGAGAACGTCGTCAAAAAGTTCGGCGACAGCGTCGCCGTCGACGATGTCAGCCTGAGCATCGCCAGGAACGAGCTGTTCGCGCTGCTCGGCAGTTCCGGCTGCGGCAAGTCCACGTTACTGCGCATGCTGGCCGGCCTCGAGACGGTTACGTCCGGACGCATTTTCGTCGACGGCGAAGATCTTGCGACGCTGCCGCCGTACCACCGCCCATCAACATGATGTTTCAGTCGTATGCGCTGTTCCCGCATATGAGTGTCGAGGCGAATATTGCATTCGGGCTGAAGCAGGAGGGAACGCCTGCCAACGAGATTCACGAACGCGTTGCCGGCGCACTCGAACTCGTGCAAATGAGCGGGTACGCGCAGCGAAAACCCCATCAACTCTCGGGTGGGCAGCAGCAACGCGTGGCGCTGGCCCGCTCGCTCGTGAAGCGTCCCAAGCTGCTCCTGCTCGATGAGCCGATGTCCGCGCTCGACAAGAAGATACGCCGTCAGACCCAACTGGAGCTTGTCAACATCATCGAGAGAGTCGGCGTGACCTGCGTGATGGTGACGCACGACCAGGAGGAGGCGATGACGATGGCTGGCCGCCTCGCTGTAATGAGCGAAGGCGGCATCGTGCAGATCGGTTCGCCCAGCGAAGTCTACGAGTACCCCAACAGCCGTTTCAGTGCCGGGTTCATCGGTTCGACCAATCTGTTCGAAGGGACCGTGGTCGAGGACGAACCCGATCACATCGTCGTGGAAAGCGAGGAGCTCGAAAATCTCCTGTACATCAGTCACGGCGTGACGGGACCGATTGGCATGCCCGTAGGCATTTCCGTGCGGCCAGAGCGGGTGCGCGTCTCGCACGCAAGACCGGAGGCGCTCCACAACTGGGCGCGCGGCGTGGTCACGGACATCGCCTACATGGGCAGCTATTCGCTCTATCACGTGCGGCTTCCGGGCGGAAAGACCGTGGTGTCGAATCTCGACAGCGCCAGCCTGATGAAGGAGGACGCTCCTGCCTGGAACGACGAGGTGTTCGTTTCGTGGTCGAGCGCGAGCAGCGTGGTGGTGACGCAATGAATCCGTCCGCCAACCGCGCCATTGCCGCGAACGAAGCCTCGCGCCGCGCTGGCCTCGCCGTCGCGTTGAGACGCTCTGCCGCCAGGTTGCTGCCTTCGGGCCGCAACGCGGTCATCGGCATCCCGTTCCTGTGGCTCTTCGTGTTCTTCGCGTTGCCGTTTGTGCTGGTGCTGAAAATCAGCTTCGCCGATCTGCGCCTGGGCATTCCGCCGTACACGGATCTTGTGACGGTCAAGGACGGCATGGTGCACTTCGCCATGCAGCTCAGTCACTACGCGTTCCTGCTGCAGGACGACCTGTACATCGCCACCTACATCAGCTCGCTCAAGACGGCGGCGATTTCAACCGTCCTGTGTCTCGTGATCGGCTATCCCATCAGCTACTACATTGCGCGTTCGGCGCCCGCCACCCGCAACCTGCTGATGATGGCCGTGATGCTGCCGTTCTGGACGTCGTTCCTGATTCGTGTCTATGCGTGGGTCGGCATTCTCAAGGACGACGGCCTGCTCAATCACGCACTCATGGTGATCGGTCTGATTCATACGCCTTTGCGCCTTTATCACAGCAATGCGGGCGTGTATATCGGCATGGTCTATTCGTATCTCCCGTTCATGGTGATGCCGCTTTACGCGCATCTCGTGAAGATGGACCTCACGCTGCTTGAAGCCGCGTACGACCTCGGCGCAAAACCGTGGGTGGCGTTCACGCGTATCACGTTGCCGCTGTCGAAGAACGGAATCATCGCAGGCAGCCTGCTCGTGTATATCCCCGCGGTGGGCGAGTACGTGATCCCCGAACTGCTCGGCGGCGCCGACACGTTGATGCTGGGCCGCGTGATGTGGGATGAGTTCTTCAACAACATGGACTGGCCGATGGCCTCCGCCGTTACCGTGGCGATGGTGATGCTGCTCCTTCTGCCCATGGCGGTATTTCAGTACTACCAGGTCAAGGAAATGGAGGAGGCGCAATGATCAAGCCGAACCGAATTCTTTCAACCAGCATCCTCACGGTCGGATTTCTGTTTCTCTATATCCCGATCGTCAGCCTCGTCGTCTATTCGTTTAACGAATCGAAGCTCGTCACCGTCTGGTCGGGCTTCTCGCTGAAATGGTACGGCGTCCTGATGCACGATGCCGAGTTGCTGACGGCCGCCTGGTTGTCGCTGAAGATCGCCTTGATGACCGCAAGCGCGTCAGTCGTGCTCGGTACGTGGGCGGGGTTCGTGCTCGCGCGCATGGGGCGCTTTCGCGGGTTCACGTTCTTCACCGCAATGATCAATGCGCCGCTCGTGATCCCCGAAGTGATTCAGGGTATCTCGCTGCTGCTGCTTTTCGTGACCACGCAGCAGTTGTTCGGATGGCCCGCCGGGCGCGGCTTGCTGACGATCTGGATCGGTCACGTGATGTTGTGCGTGTCCTTCGTCGCCATCATCGTGCAATCGCGCGTGAAGGAGCTGGACCGCTCCCTTGAGGAGGCCGCGCTCGATCTCGGCGCGACACCCCTCAAGGTGTTCTTCGCGATCACGCTGCCGCTGATCGCGCAGGCACTGGTCTCTGGCTGGTTGCTTTCGTTCACCGTTTCGATCGACGACGTGATCCTGTCCGCGTTCCTCTCCGGGCCGGGCTGGACCACGCTGCCGCTCGTCGTGTTCTCGCGTGTCCGAATGGGGCTGAATCCGGAAATGAATGCGATCGCCACGATGTTCATCACCGTCGTGACGATCGGCGTGGTGGCCGCCAATCGCGTGATACTGGCGCGCGAACGCCGCCTTGCGCGGGACGTTCACATCGCCGGGAGCCAAGCCGAAAAGCAAGCCGATCCCCCCAGGCCGTCAGTCGTTCGGCCAACCTCCGCGCAACCGGGCGGCGAGGCAGCACGTCGCCGCGCGATCTGATTTTTACCCTCTCGCCGAAATACCCCAATAACAAATGACTCGGAGAACTTTCATGACGAAGAAGTTGATTTGCCTGCTGGTGGCGGGGACTCTGCCAGGGCTTGCCGCGGCGAACGCGACCAGCGACCAGATCAAGGCGATGCAGGCCCAGCTGGACGCGATGCAAAAAGAAGTGAAGGCGCTCAAGTCCGAGCTCGCGGCGAAACCTGCGGCGAAGAGTCAGTCCGTTGCCAAGGCGCCCGCTGTGGCGCCTGTAGTGGCGCCGGTAGTTGATGTCACGTCGCCCGGCTATGGCACCGCGCCCGCGCGGCTGACGAACGACGAAGTGACGCAGATGAAGCAGCAGATGGCGAACCAGCAACTCAAGGTGGATTCGCTCACGGACGCGGCCACCACCGGGCCGATCGCGGGCCTGTCGATCACCGGCTACATCGATCCGACCTACATCTACAACCGTGCGGCGGGCACGTCGTCGTTCCTCTTCGCGAACCACGATAACGCCTACAACTATTTCAACAGCACGTTCGGCGACGTGTATCTCGACATCAAGAAGACCTTCGGCGTGGGGCCGACGGCGCCGTCTGCGGAAATCACGCTGATGCCCAATCGCGGCGCCGGCATGTACTTGATGAACGAGCATAGCAACAGCGGGTTCAATATTCTGAACACAGCGGTCGCGACCGTGCCGCTGACCAACACAACCTCGGTCGTGGCGGGTCTCATGCCGGCGCTTGGCGGCTATGAGGGCCAGCCTTCGAACCTGATGTTGACCCTCACGCACAACATGCTCTATGACTTCTCGGATCCGGGCAGCTATATCGGCGCGGGCGTCAACTACCTGGGTGATCACTGGGCCTGGAAGTTCCTGCTTGGCAATGAGCAGCTCCGCACGAACGGCGCCGTCACACAGACCGGCGTGAACGCGCTGGGCGATCCGATCACGACGAGCAACAAGATGCCAACCTTCAGTGCGCGGGTCGACTACCTGCATGGCAGTCAACTCGATATCGGCGGCTCGTTCAACATCGGGCGGCAAACGCTGCCTAGCGGTCTTGATCCGGCGACGGGCACCGTGGTCTACGGTTCCGGGGGCCAGGCCCCGAGCGCCTATGGCACCTTTTATTTCACCGAGATGGATGCAACCTACCAGCTGGCCGACGTGCAGTACAACGCCGAGCTCGACTACGGCCAGCAACAGCACGCGGCCTTCAATGGCGGGCTCGCGCAGTGGTACGGCTTGTCATTGCTCGCGCACCGCAAGTTCACGATGCCGGTGGTCGGCCATATGGGCGTGACGGCCCGATACGACCTGCTCGTCGACAGCAAGAACGGCGGCGGTGGGGGCGGCATCGGCCTCAACGGCAACGGCATGGATCCGTATAACGGCTTTGGCATCGACTCGAACTGTCTCTCGAACTCGAAGGCCAACGGCGGGGCCGGCTTCGAGTGCAAGGGCGCGACACGCCAGGACGTCGCGCTCGACCTGTTGTTCTTTCCGACCCAGCAAATCATCGTGAAGGTCGAATACCGGCACGACTGGGCCAACAACAGAGTATTCCTGCGTGACGACGGTTCGTACTCGAAATCGAACGACCTGCTCGCGGCGCAATTCATCTACTCGTTCTAACGAATGGCCGGCGGTGCCCGCTTAAGGGGCGCCGCTGCCATTCTTCAACTCACGTTTTTCGCCCATGCTCAAATTCGCGTATCAGCCGCACGTTCCTTCGTATTACGCAGCCACCGCCAACGATTCCACACGTCATCCGTCGCTTCAGGGGGCGATCTCCGCCGACGTGTGCGTCATCGGCGGTGGGCTCACCGGCATCTCAACGGCGCTGAACCTCGCCGAACGCGACTATTCGGTCGTCGTGCTTGAAGCCTCGAAGATCGGCTGGGGTGCCAGCGGACGCAATGGCGGCCAGCTGATCGGCGGCTATGCGTGCGGGATCGACACGTTTGCGCAATACATGCCGCGCGAAGATGTTCAGCGCGTCTGGACCATGGGCCTCGAATCGGCCGGGATGGTTCGGGAACGGGTGCAGAAGCATGGCATCGACTGCGACCTGACCAGTGGTTTTCTGACCGCCGCGAACAAGCCACGTCACGCCGACGAATTGCGCGCGTGGCGCGACGAAGCGGCATCGCGCTTCGACTATCACGGGTACCGCTATGTCGAGCGCGGCCAACTGTCCGGCTTCGTCGATTCGGACCGGTACGTCGGTGGCCTTTACGACGATAACAGCGGCCACCTGCATCCGCTCAACTACACGCTGGGGCTCGCTCGCGCGGCGCATGAAGCGGGCGTCTACATCTACGAGGCCACCTGCGCGTCGTCGGTGGAAAAAACGGCCCATGGGCACCGGGTCACGTGCGAGCACGGGCATGTCGACGCACGTTACGTGGTGCTCGCATGCAACGCCTATCTCGGCAGTCTTGCGCCTGCGCTCGCCCGCAAGATCATGCCGGCGGGGACCTTCGTGATCGCCACCGAGCCGCTCGACGAGGCGAGGGCGCAGGCGCTATTGCCGACGAACGCGGCAGTCTGCGACACCAAGTTCCCACTCGACTATTTTCGTTTCTCGAAGGACCGCCGACTGCTCTGGGGCGGCAAGGCGAGCCCTTCCACGCGCATGCCGGCGAGGCTCGTCGAGGCAATGCGTGGCGACATGCTGAAGACCTTTCCGCAACTCGCCGACATGAAGATCGACTACGCGTGGGGCGGCTTTGTCGATATCACGATGAACCGTGCGCCGCATTTCGGCCGGATCGAGCCGACCGTGTATTTCGCGCAGGGCTTCTCAGGACATGGGGTGAACGTGACAGGGCTCGCGGGTTTGTTGATCGCGGAGGCAATCGATGCCCAAGCCGCGCGCTTCGACCTGTTCGAGAAGATCCGGCATCGCGACTTCCCGGGAGGGCGTATGTTGCGCGCGCCGATGCTCGCGTTGGCAATGGCCTGGAACACGATGCGCGACGCACATTGAGCGCACAAGACACCTAACTGTGGGCGCGCACCCAGACGCGCCGGAACATTCTCGAACACTCAATTGACGGAGGCCGATCGTGGCAGACATCTCGAACATCGTTGAATTCAGCAAGGAAGAAGGCGAACTGATCCAGTATCGCGTGCCGCGCGGGAAGCTGTTGTCGGGCAATCCCATGCAGATCTTGACGCATCGCTTCATCAGCCCGTGCGGACGATTTAGCTGCGGTACGTGGGAGAGCACCGCGGGGCATTGGGAGGTGGAATACGACGAAGAGGAATACTGCGAAATCTTGAGCGGTACGTCCGTGGTCCGCGACCGGGCAGGGCAAGAAAAGGTGTTTCGCGCGGGCGACCGGTTTGTGATCCCGTGCGGATTTTCTGGCACGTGGGAGGTGGTGGAGTCGTGCCGCAAGATCTACGTATCGCATGCGCCGCGTGCGGATGCTTCATCCGGGCCGTTTTCGACCGACAACAACGCACAGTAACGGGGATTGCCTCGGTACATGGACGACAAGCGGCTCCGCCGGGGGTGACAACCTCCGGTGGGCTCCTTGAAGAAAAGATCGTCTTTTACGATCACGCGGGCCCGGTTAGCCTGTTTCCAGCGTGGCGGCGATCGAGCGTCCCACGGATTCAATCGACATAAAAAGCATGGAGGAGCACAAGTGAACCAGGAATTGTGGCGCCTGAGCGCAACTGAAATGGCGGCTCTCGTCGCGCGCCGCGACGTCTCGTCGACGGAGCTTGTTCAAAGCAGCCTGAAGCGGATGGAGGAAGTCAATCCGCACATCAACGCGATTGTCGACGTGCTCGCTGACAGCGCCCTCGAGGCCGCCGCGGCAGCCGACGCCGCCATCGGTCGCGGCGAAACGCCGGGCGTGCTGCACGGTGTACCGGTCACGGTGAAGGTGAACGTCGACATGGCGGGTTTTGCGACCACCAACGGCGTCACCGCATTCAAGGACCTCATTGCGCACGACGACAGCCCGGTCGTGGCGAATCTGCGAAAGGCAGGTGCCGTCATTATCGGGCGCAGCAATGCGCCGGCGTTTTCGTACCGGTGGTTTACCGACAACGATCTCTATGGCAGAACGCTGAACCTCTGGGATGCCGGTCTGACGCCAGGCGGGTCCAGCGGCGGCGCCGCGGCCGCTGTGGCAGCGGGCATTGGCGCGATCGCGCATGGCAACGACCTCGGCGGATCGATTCGGTATCCTGCCTATGCATGCGGTGTGGCGGGGCTGCGCCCCACCACGGGCCGCGTTCCTGCCTACAATTCGACGCAAAGCCGCGACCGGACGCTAGCGGTCCAGCTCGCCTCGGTTCAGGGTCCGCTTGCACGCACCGTCGGTGACCTGCGGCTTGCGTTGGCGGCCATGGAAGCGCCGGATCAGCGCGATGTCTGGTGGATGCCGGTTCCGCCGACCGGCAACGAGGCGCCGTTTCCCACACGTGTCGCCGTCTGCGCACGGCTGCCGGGCATTCCCACTGACGACGTCGTCGTCAAGGCCATCCACCAGGCAGCACGCTGGCTGGAAGACGCCGGCTGTGTGGTCGAGGAGGTGGTGCCGCCGCGCTTCGAGGAAGCGTGCGAGCTGTGGTTGAAGCTGGTCACCAATGAATCGCTGAGCGGGCTCGAAGAGACCATTCAGGCTTACGGCGACGAAGCGCTTCGCACCGCATTCGGCAGTCAGCGGCGCATCGCACCGCCGCTCGATATGACCGGCTACATGAACGGTCTCTCGCAACGCACCGGATTGCTGCGCGAATGGCAGGCTTTCTTCGAGCGCTATCCGCTGCTGTTGATGCCGGTCTCCTGTCAGCGCCCGTTCGCAATCGATGCGGATCAGAACGGCGACGCCGCGATGCGCCGCATCCTCGAGGCGCAGGGTCCGCTGCTCGCAACGGCCGTTCTCGGCTTGCCGGGTCTCTCCGTGCCGACGCCCGTTCGCGAAGGGGTGCCGGCAGGCGTGCAAATCGTTGCCGGCCGTTTTGGCGAGGCGCTCTGCCTCGCGGCAGGCGAGGCGATCGAGGCGCGCGCCGGCGTCTTTACGCCGATCGATCCGGTCAACGATACGGCCCATCGCGCGGGATGACGCGATGATGAAGGTCCTGATCGGCCTGGGGTTGCCCTATATCGGCGTTCTGGGGCTCCTGCCCTGGATCGCCTCCACGGATGTCGACGTGGTGGGCGTGCCCCTCATCTACGCCTGGATGTTCCTCTGGTTCGGACTGACATCCGTCTGTCTGTTCATCTGCTGGCATTGCTTCGACAGGCGTGCCGGCGACGCCGCTTCACCCGATGCCTGATTAGACGGGAGCACCTGCATGTCAACCGTGGTATTCGCCGGCTTCATCCTTTTTTCGTTTGTCCTCGCGTTGCGCTCGCGGCAGGGCGTGGGCGCGCAGAGCGTCCACGACTTCTTCGTCGCGTCGCGCCAGTTCGGCACGTTTCTCGTATTTTTCCTCGCTGCAGGGGAGATCTACAGCGTGGCGACCATGGTGGGCTTTGCAGGCGGGATCTATGCCAAAGGACCGACCTACGGCATCTGGTTCCTTGGCTATATTCTGCTCGCCTATCCTTTGGGCTATTTCCTCGGGCCGGAAATCTGGGAGGCGGGCAAGCGCTTCAATGCGATCACGCTGCCGGATCTGTTCAAGGGACATTTTCAGAGCCGCACCCTGGAGGTCGTTGTCGCGCTGACCTCCATCCTGTTTCTGCTGCCGATGGCGCAACTGCAGTTCACCGGACTGGTGGCGGCGTTCCGTGGCCTCGGATGGCAATTCGAACCGCTCCATCTGGTTACGATCGCGGCCGTGCTAGCGTTCGCCTATATCATGATCGCGGGTATCCGGTCGTCTGCCTATGTCGCAGTGCTGACGGATATCCTGATGGTCGTGGCTATCGTGGTGACCGGTCTTGCCGTCGCGCAACGCGTCGGCGTGACAACGGTGTTCCACGAGGCGGGCCTGCAGGTCAGCAACCGGATGAACGCTGAACAGTTGCGGTTCGCGATGAGCACGATCCTGTTCCAGTCGCTGGGCTTCATGGCAATGCCGTTCGGTGTGCAGATATACTTTACAGCGAAGAGCGGCAACACCATCCGGCGCACCCAGATCGCCATGCCGCTGTACATGCTGATGTATCCGTTTCTGGTCGTGGCTTCGTACTACGCGATCAGCCAGCACTATCACCTGAATTCGGCGAACGAGGCGTTCTTCGTCGCGGCGAACGACTTGCTGCCTTCGTGGCTCCTCGGACTCGTCGCCGCGGCAGCGGCACTCTCCGGGTTGCTCGTCCTGACCGGCATGTGTCTCGCGATCGGGCCGATTGTGAGTCGCAATCTGTTGCCGACGCTGTCGGGGCAACGGCAAAAAAACGGCCGCGAAAATAGTGATCGTGCTCTATCTCGCCGCTTCGATCGTCATGACGTCGGCAACACCGACTCTGATGCTCACGCTGTTCAACACGACGTATTACGGCGTGGGCCAGTTCTTTCCGGGGTTGATCGCGGTGCTGTTCTCGCTGCGCGTCAAACCGGTCGCGGTCACGGCCGGTATTCTCGTCGGGCAAGGCCTCGCCGTCGCCTTATATCTTGGCAAGTTCAGCCTGGGTGGCATCAATCCTGGTTTGCCTTGCCTGATCGCCAATGTCGTGACTGTCGCGGCAATCCATTATTTGCTGCGCGCAACGGGAACGCGCACGGTGAGCCACGACATCAATTCGCGTGCAGGCTCTGCTCGCGAAGCGGAACACTCCTGACGAAAGACGCCAGCAATTGCCTGCGCGACGCGATTTCGAGTTTTGCGAAAGCGCGTTTCGCGTAGGTTTCCACCGTTGAAGGCTTCACACCCATCGAGACCGCGACGGCCTGAGTCGTCATGCCCTGAATGAAGGCGGAGCACACCGTTGCTTCGCGCGACGTCAATTTCGCGCGCGATTGCCCGAGCCATTGGGCAACCAGGCTGTCGGGAATTCCGCTGGTTCCTGTGTCTGTCGAGATGGCGCCGGCCAGCCGCTTATGCAATGCGGCGAGCGGTAAAACAAGGGTGGCGAGGTGTTTCACGATGCTCAATTCCTTGAGCGAAAACGGTGGAAGCCGCCGTGTGCGACACACCGACATTCCATACGTCATGTCCTGCAAGGCACTGCCCACGACGCATTCGTCGTGAATGTCCCCGATATCGTAGAACGCACGCCTGAGTTCGGCGTCGACCCGTTGCGCGGACACCTGGAGCAACTGCACTTCCTTGCCGTATCCGCCTTCTCCGAAGGTCGGGTCGTCGTTCGCGTAGCTGCGGTAATAGAGCTCCATCGTCTGCTGGATCAACTCCGGATTCTTGCCGAAGCTGCCTATCCAGCCGACGCGGCGGCCTCTCGGCGAGCTCTGATCGTAATCGAGATGCAGTGCGTCGAAATCGACGAATCGCACGAGGCCCTCGTACAGCGTGGGGAGAAATTGGGCGGAGCCGACAGCTTCCACGGCGGGACCCAGAGCCTCTGTCGTGAGAGCGAGCTGGTTCAGGAGGATGTCGGTGGAGGATTGGGCTGTCTTCATGGAGTCCATTTGTTTCAGGGCACGGCTGACACTAGATGTACCACGACAAAACCCCCGCACCTATGCTGGAAAGCCCTGTTTTGGCGGGAATGCGTCGGCGTTCTTGTCCCGTCTTTCGGGGACAGACAGGGCATGCCTCTATCGCTAGAGTCGGAGTGCGATGGATGACTGAATAATGGAGAACGAGATGCTTTCACCGAGGACATACTCGCAGCAGACTCATGATGCGCAGCGTTACCAGAACTGCACATTGCGCAACGGCGTGGTGTACACCGGCGGCGCAAAGCCGCGCTGCGTCGACTGCGTTGTCATTCGGGACGGGCGCATTGCGTGGCTCGGCGCTTATTCGGATTGCCCTCGCGCGTTCGGGGATCACGAGACGATCGATCTGCGCGGCCGCATGATCGTGCCGTCGTTTACCGATTCTCACGCGCACCCCGCGGAAGGCTTTCAGTTAACCTGCGACGGGGATCTTGGCGCGGCGGATTCGTTCGAGGCCATCGCGCAAGCGGTGCGCCGCTGCGCGCGCGAGCATCCTGAGCGGAGCTGGGTGATGGCCGGCAATGTGTCGCTCGAAGCCATGGGATCGAAGCTGCACCGCGAGGCGCTCGACACGTTCGTTGCCGACCGTCCGCTGATGCTGATCGGTCACGACGTCCACTCGGGTTGCGTGAACAGCGCCGCACTGCGCGCGCTGGGTGTGGATGCCGCGACGCCCGACCCCGAAGGCGGCATCTACGAGCGCGATGGGAGCGGCGAGCCCACCGGCGTCGTACACGAGGCGGCGCTGTATGCGATGTTTCGCCATCTGCCGCAAATGAGTCCGGCGGAATCGGTGCTGGCGCTTAAAAAAGCGCAACAGCAGGCGCATCGGTTCGGCATTACGGGGTGGTTCGAGGCCATGGCCGGGCAACGGCTCGTGGATGCCTATGCGAGCGCGCGCGATGCCGGGGAATTGAAAGCAAACGTGAGCCTCGGCTTGCTGGTGTCGCCGAATCTGCCGCTCGGCTCGCAGATCGACAAGCTCTGCGAATGGCGAGCGGCATACCATGGCGGGCGTCTGCGGCTGCATACCGCGAAGATCTTTATCGACGGCGTGATCGAAAGTCATACCGGCGCGCTGCTCGAACCCTATGCGGACGTCGCGCATAGCGGCAACGCGCACTGGACGCCGCGGCAGTTGCGCGAGGCGGTGTTCACCGCCGACGCCGAGGGCTTCGATCTGCACTTCCACACGATTGGCGATCGCGCCGTGCGTATGGCGCTCGACGTGCTCGCCGCGCTGAAGCGCGAGCGCCCCAGCCGCGAGAGTCGCCCGCAACTCGCGCACGTGCAGATGATCGATGAGGCCGATGTCGCACGGTTCGCGCAAGTCGACGCGATCGCCTCGGTTCAGGGCGTCTGGGCCGATGTCTCGCCGGACCTGCTGGCGCTTTACCGGCAACGTGTCGGCCATGCGCGCATCGCGCGGCAGTATGTGTTCGGCGATCTGGTTCGGGCCGGAGTGAGGCTCTCCGGCGGCTCGGACTGGCCCGTCTCGACGCCAAATCCAATGGTCGCGATGGAGCACGCGGTACGCCGCGCGCGCGCCGGCCAGCCGGACGCGCCCGTGTTTCTCCCGGAGCAGCGCGTCAGCCTCGATGTGATGATGCAGGCGTACACCCATCACTCCGCCTTCAGTCTGCGTTTCGACGATCAGGCCGGGCACATCGCAACCGGCCGGCCCGCGTCGCTCGCGGTGTTGTCGCATGACCTCCGTGCGGTGGAGCCGCATCGGCTGGCGGAGGTGGAGGTGGAACTGACGCTGTTCGAAGGCGAGGCCGTGTATGGCGGTCTCGATTGAGTAACAGGCGACGGGTTCGCCCGGAAGATTAAAGCCGCTTGATGCATTTGCCGGGTCGATGCCACGTCACTACTGACGCAAGTTCGTGTTGCCGGTCTCGGTGAGCATGCATGCCGCGAGCAGGGAAATCGCGAGGCAGGCGATCATGTACCAGGCGGGCGCCATCACGTTCCCCGTCACCTTGATCAACCAGGCCGCCACGAGTTGAGCCGTGCCGCCAAACGACGCCACGGCCACGGCATAGGCGCTACCCAGATAGCCGGCCCGCGCATGCTTGGGGAAATTCTCGGGCATCAGCGCATAGGCAGGCGCGGAGCCCATGGTGTAGAAGAACATCATGATGATGACCATGCCGACGACAACCGGCAGTATCGGGAACTGGTTCATCAACCAGAATGCCGGATGGAGGAGAGCGATAAGCGCAAGGCGTCCATACACAATCAGCGGCTTGCGGCGCTGTAGCTTATCGGAGAGCGCGCCCCATATCGGACACAACGCCAACGAGCAGATTGCCGCGCCGATCGAGGTCAACATCGAGAGCTTATGCGGCAACTTGAGATATTGGGTTGAGTAGACCGGGATGTAGTAGGTCAGCACATAGGTGGCGACCGTGGTGCCCATGATGGTAAATACGACAAGAAACCATTTGCGCACCAGTGCCGGTTCAAAAACGGCGATCTTTTCTGCATGTGCCTGGTGCGGCTCGTCGACCACATGCCTGCGCAAATAGATACCGACTGGCATGATAAGCGTACCGATCAGGAACGGCACGCGCCATCCCCAATCCAGCAGTTGGCTGTCCGTGAGCGAATAGGTGAGCAGGGCGGCAGTGCCGGAGCCCAGCAGCGCGGCGGCACCCTGGCTGGCGAGCTGCCAGCTTGCACGAAAGCCGCGGGCGCTATCCGAGCCGGTCTCCAGCAATGTCGCCGTAGCCGCACCAAATTCGCCGCCTTGGGCAAAGCCTTGCAACAGCCGGGCAAGAATGACCAGCACAGGCGCGGCCAGTCCGATCGATGCATAGCTGGGCGCCAGTGCAATGACCGCCGAGCCGATTGCCATCAGGAAGATCGTCAACGTCAATGCCGCGCGACGCCCCCGCTTATCGGCATAGTGACCGAGCACGAAGCCACCGAGCGGGCGAGCCAGAAATCCGATCGCAAATGCGGAAAGCGCAAGTAGCGTGGAGACAATCGGATCGCTCGCCGGGAAAAACACTTTGGCGATTGTCAAAGTGAAGAAACTGTAGACCGTAAAGTCGTAAAACTCGAGCAGGTTGCCGACGGTGGCAGCAATGACGATTCGGGTCGAGGAGGTGGAACTGGACGTAGTTGGGGACGTGGCAGTCGATGAGGATGTGGCTGACATTCGTTGCGCTCCTGGTTCGGGTATTTCCGATGTGCCGGCCCGGCGTGACACCACGCAGGACGGTTCTCTTTTTTGTGTGATTGCCGATGCTTATAGACCGGGTTGACCCGGCGCGAGAAAGCGTTCGACGAGTCGCGTCCAGTAGGCCGCGCCTACGGTCAGGTTCTGGTCGTTGAAATCATAGGAAGCGTTGTGCAGCATGGGTGCGCCTTCGCCGTTTCCCAGCCGCAGGAAGCATCCGGGCTTGTGTTGCAAATAGAACGCGAAGTCTTCGCTGCCGGCTATCCGTTCGAATGGATCGATGACGCATGCATCGCCCACCAGCTCTCGCGCCACTTGCGCCGCCAGTTCAGTCTCGGCCGCGCTGTTGATGACCGTCGGGTAACCGGCTACATAGTTGATCTCGACTTCTGCGCCATGACCTTCCGCAATGGATTGCGCCAGTGCACGGATGCGTGTCTCAAGTTGCTGACGCACCTCGGGGTCGAACGATCGCACGCTCAGACGCAAGTGTGCTTTTTCGGGGATCGCATTAGCGGCGTGCCCCGCGTTGAACGCCCCCACGGTCACCACGGCCGTCTGCATGGGATCTACATTGCGCGCTACGATCGACTGGAGCGCGACGACCAGCATGGCACCAATCATCACGGGATCGATCGCGAGGTGGGGGCGTGCCGCATGGCCACTGCGTCCGCGTATGACGATGTCCACAATGTCGGAGGCCGACATGAACTGGCCGCTTCGGAACATGAAGGTGCCTGCGGGGTAACCCGGATGATTGTGCAATCCGAAAATCGCATCGCATGGAAACCGCTCGAACAGGCCGTCGGCAATCATCCGGCTTGCGCCGCTGTTTGAACCGCCGATCTCCTCGGCGGGTTGAAACACCAGATGAACGGTGCCGTCGAACCGGCGGGTGCGCGCAAGATGACGGGCAGCGCCCAGGACCATTGTTGTGTGACCGTCGTGACCGCACGCGTGCATCTGCCCTGGCCTGACACTGGCGTAGGGCAGCCCGGTTTGCTCGGCGATTTTCAGCGCGTCCATATCCGCCCGGACAGCGACCCCGCGGCTCGACGATCCGGCTTTCAGCGACGCCACCATACCGGTTCCCGCCAGGCCGCGTGTCACGTCGTAACCCCAGCGCTCAAGCGTTTCTGCGACGAAATCCGAGGTCTGAAACTCTTCGTAAGCCAGTTCGGGTTGCTGGTGCAAATGATGACGGATGTCTTTCAGTTCCTCTGCGAGGTCTCTCGTTTCGTCGAGGGTGCACCAGGTACGGGTTGATCGCATAGTCGCCGCGTAAAGATGAGTGGATTTGATCAAGCCAGTATCCCAACCCGAAAATTCACGATCAATGACGTTATTAGGCAGATAATGTTGACTCCGATGTCAACATATTTTCATATGAAGAATGGTTCAGATGAGCCTCGCGAGAACGGCCCCAACGCGCTGAGCACCCGAAGTTTGCGGTATCTGCATGAGATTGAGATTCACGGCGGCGTGCGTGCGGCAGCGGACGCGCTGGGCATCAACGCGTCCGTTATCAGCCGCCAGGTGTCGCAGCTTGAGCGCGAGCATGGCGTCACGATGCTTGAGCGGCGTGGCCGGCGCGTGGCGCTGACCGAGGTCGGCCTCGGCCTTGTTGAGCATTACCGTGAGAGTTGCCGGCGCGACGCCCAGATGCTCGCCCAACTGGAGGACTATCGCGGACTGCGACGTGGGCGGCTGGGCGTTGGCGTTGGAGAGGGGCGCATGGAGACGCTGATTGCGACCGTGCTTGAACCGTTCAGCGTTCAATTCCCCGACATCATGATAGAACTGCGCAGCGGCACGACGGCGGAAATCGTCACCATGGTGCGCAACGGCGACGCAGACCTGGGGCTCTGCACGGGCGGCGGCAACGACCCGGCGATACGGACCCGCACGTTCCGTGCGGCGCCGTGTTGCGCGCTGGTGAGTCCGCATCATCCGCTCGCGGCCAAACGGACGATCCACTTCAGGCAGTTACAGGACGAACGCCTGATTTTCATGCCTGCCCACTACAAGGTTCAACAATACGTCGACTCGATCCTCCGTGCCGATCGACTCAATCTGACGCCGTCCTATCGGTGCGATCGTCTCTCGGCCGCGCTGGCGATCGCAGCGGCTGGGCTAGGGGTGGCTTTCATGTCGACGGATGCGGCCAGGCTTTATCTGGAAGCGGGAAAACTTGTGGCACTGGAAATCGACCATCCCATTGCGCGTGAATTCAATAGCCAGGTGATAAGACGCGTAGGCGGGCGCCTGTCACCCGCGGCCGAAGCGCTTTGGAAGCAGCTTATTCAGGCAATGAAAGGCCGCTAGGTTTCCGCGTCGCTTGACGGGCTGTCATGCAAATAGCGTTCAACGAATCGGTTAGCGTGGCGGCCTGTTTTGTCCTCACACCATGCTGAAGACCGCTACGGCCGCATTGAGTTTGAGCGCCTGATCCTGCAATGATTGTGCTGCTGCGGCTGCCTCTTCGACGAGAGCGGCGTTCTGCTGCGTGACTTCGTCCATCTGCGTGACTGCCTGTCCAACCTGATCGATACCCTTACTCTGCTCGTCCGATGCTGCTGCGATTTCGCTCATGATATCCGTCACACGAGACACGGCTGTAGTGATCTCCTGCATTGTGCGCCCGGCTTCGCCGACAAGCCCGGTGCCTGCTGCCACGCGGACAACCGACGTGCCTATCAATTCCTTGATTTCCTTGGCGGCGCTGGACGAGCGCTGAGCGAGCGCGCGAACTTCCTGCGCAACGACCGCGAAACCGCGCCCCTGTTCACCTGCGCGTGCCGCTTCAACCGCGGCGTTGAGCGCGAGAATGTTGGTCTGGAAAGCGATGCCCTCGATTATTCCAATGATGTCGGCGATCCGCGCGGAGCTCTCGCTGATCTCGCTCATTGTTCCAACCACGCGCTCCACGACCTCGTTACCGCGGGCTGCAATGTCAGACGCGTTGCCAGCCAGGGCAGTCGCATGACGTGCATTGTCGGCATTGTGCCGGACGGTACCTGTTAGCTGCTCCATGCTGGCGGCCGTTTCTTCGAGAGAGGCTGCCTGCTGTTCTGTGCGAGAGGAGAGGTCAATGCTTCCTGCCGCGATCTGCTTCGTGGCGGACCCGATAGCCTCACTGCTTGAGCGCACTCCACCCACGATATCAACCAGACGATCGTTCATATGCTTAAGGGCGGTCAGCAACTCGCTTGTTTCATCGCGTCCGGTCACGGAGATTGTCGATGTCAGGTCGCCGGATGCTACGGTTTCCGCAATCTTTACCGCTTCAGAAAGCGGGTTTGTAATCGAGCGTATCAGCATCCAGCAAGTCAGCACAGCGGCACAGAGTGTGAGTTCTGTCACAAGCCCGTTCACCACCATGAACCGTTTGACCATGTGATGCGCCTCGGTGTATTCGTGCCGAGCCTCTTCGATCTGCGGATTGGCCCCTTTGAGTTGATCAGGACAAACCACGCGATCGTTGTAAATGGTCTCGATCGAGGCATCGGCCTGCCGCAGGCGAATGGTGCCCATGACAGAGGTCAGCAACACGAGCGCAAGCAGAACAGCAACAAGTGTGATCAATCGGGTCTTGATGCGGAATTTGTTCACGGCAATTTACGTGCGGAAATGACATAAAAATGCCGCCTCGCGCGCGGCGGGGCGGCCACGGAAGCCGGCTTCCTGATCAGCCTCGCGACGGCAATGCTGCGCACCGCGCGGGGCGCCGGCTTTAGAAGGAGTGACGAATGCCGAGCATGCCGGCAGCGGTGTTCATGCCGACTGCGGTAGGTTGACCGTAGACAAGCTCCTGGTTCATCGCGCCACGGTTCGACACGTAGCCGAACTCGGCATAAAGCATGGTGCTCTTGGACAGGTTGTAGTCGGCGCCCAGCACATACGCGGTCGACTGGTTTTGGGAGTGCTTTTCGTCCTTCACGTAGTAGACGCCCGACGTGATATCGAACGCCGGTGAGAAGCGATACCCGATGCCACCCGTCCACATGTTGAAGTCCCCCGATACGGCGAAAAGTTTGGGGGTGCCGTTCTCGTTTGCCGGGTTGCGTCCGTTGCTGAAGGACCCGGAGACGGACAGGTTGCGCCACGTGTACTTCGCGCCGAAGTAGACGAAGCGGTTGTTGTTCAGGCCGGTTGCAGGAGCCGCGGTAGTGGGCGCCGCATAGGTATAGGGACTGGCGTCGTGTCCATTGTAGTAGACAGCTGCGGCAGTCAGACCGTAGTTCGAATACTTGAGCACTGCCGACTCACGCGTGCCGCCCTGGATCTGGCCGGCCACGCCGCCCGGTGCGTATTCCAGCGCGGCTGATATGCCATAGAACGATGGCGAATTGTAGACCAGCGCATTGCTGTCATACAGTGCGCCGATCTGGCCATTCGTGCTGTTGCCAGGCCACCCGCCCACCGTGTTCATGGTGAGCCACGCGGTCAGAACGCTACCGAAGAACTGCGCGTTGCGCACGTCTGTTTCCGCAAACGCGTAAGCCATCGGAGCGAGTTGCCGACCCGCGTCAATCCGGCCGAAGGCCCCCGATATGCCGACTTCTGCAATCTGGTTGAACAGCGCAGGGGTACCCGCGGTATCGCTTAGCTGGAACTTGCCGGTGCCACTGTCAAACGACCCCTGGAGCCGGAAGTTGACCGTGTAGCCGCCGCCGATGTCCTCCGTACCCTTCAAGCCGTAGACGCTGGAGTAGATGCCGCCGTCCTTGAGCCGGAACACGGATCCGGTGTTCGGGTTAAGTTTGCTGTTCGGGAGGAAGGGGGCGGCTCCTGATGCGGAGGTATCCTGCCAGAGCAGGCCCGAGTCGACTGTGCCGTACAGCGTAACGGATGATTGGGCCTGTGCGGCACCAGCAAATGCCAAAAATGCTACCAGCCCGGTGGTTCTCAAGGTCATGCGGTCTCCTGTGCAACGTTGTTCTAACGAGAGGCATCACGGCCTGGTGTCATGGAGGCCACGTTGCATCTGGGTCGAGAGCATACGTACTCGAGCCGCAGCCGCGTCCCCCTCACGGAAGGGGGGCGGGTTTTCAGGAATACCGCTATGGCGCAAATGCCTGGCGATGCGTTATAGCTAGATCCGCAGCCGGTTCGAAGACCATGAAGCCGTGCCGACGAGCCCGTGCCATCCGATCGGGTGTTGTACCTGCGTGACAACCTGGTTGCCAGGAACCTTCGCGCTATCCGCGTTCGCCGTTCAGGCGTGGTGTGGGCTACTCAGGCGGCTTCTTGCAGCAGGCCCATAAGCTGAGCCCGGCAAACAATCTGTTTGCGCGACGTTGCGTCGAGCTTGATGAAGAGGTTCTTCAGATGCCACTTCACCTTCTCCTGGCCAATCCCCATGGCGAGTGCGATTTCTTTATTGGTGAGGTGGCGGGTAACCAGTTCCAGCACGTGACGCTCCTTCGGTGTCAAGGCCGTGCTGGGGGTCGCGCGCAGGCTATCACGACGCTCGGGCGCCGGTGTTGTGGTCACGGTCGACAATGGCGGTTCAGGAGACGAAGCAAGGCGCACTGCGCCGTCGGCTGCGTCTATCCAGAGAGCGATGGCGGGATGCAGGTCGATAGGCACCAGCTTCATCCCGCACGCCGCTCCGAGGCACACGGCCTCACGCAGCAGCGCGGTAGCCGATTCCCCGGCGCGATCCAGAACAAAGGCGCGCAACGTCATGATATCGACGCGCGCCGCACCAAGGCTGATCTCTTCGGCGCCCCGTTGCGCGCGACTGAGCGCGTGCCCGGCCGTACGCCAGTCCTGAGCGGCGATAGCCGCGTAAGCGTGGCTAATCTCCTGATGCAAGACCAGGGTGCGATGTGTAACGGGCGCATCGGATACCGCGTGCCTCGCGACGATTCGGTCGAGTTGCCGGACAAGTGTCTGGCATGTGGCGGAACGGAAGCGGCCACTGTGCAAGCGGATCTGCTCCGTCAAGCTTGCCACGCGCAGCCTCGGCATCTCGCGCATGGCGCCGATGGCATCCAGCGTGCCAAGCAGGTCGACGGCGCGGTGCTCCATACCCGCCGCGACCGCGATGCGCGCCGCTGTGCGGTATGCGAGGATCACGGCGTCGGGCGTGCCCCGGCGTTCGAGCACGTCGAGGCGGTTTGCGAGCATGGACGTCGCTTCCGCGAAGTCGCCTCGTTTGAATCGGGTCGTGGCGAGAAGTGCGGCGATGATGCAGGAAAACGGGTGCCGCCGGCCCAGCTCCGTGTCGGCACGTTCGAGCGCCGGGCGCAGTGTGCGTTCCGCTAGCAGCATTTGCCCTTCGAACAGATACCCGAGGCCGGTCATGTAGTCACGCCATTGACTCACGTATCGACAGGCGGCACTGGTTTTTCCATGCAGAGCGCGCCGCTGCAATCCACGGGCCGCCGCGTAATCGCCGTTCATGAGCGCCCGAGCGGCAAGCCGGTTTGCGTGTACCTGTTGCAGCCACGCGTCGCCTACCGGAGACGTGTCGCCCCATTTGTCCATCAGGAATCCTGCGCGATCGGGATCGTCGGCGAAATACGCGGCGGCGCTTAGAATCAGATCGATTTCATAGCGTGTCGCCTCGTCTGGCTGCGTGCTCGCCAGTATGGCTCGAGCTTGTGCCTCGGCGTCCTGGTGCCGGTCGCTCATGGCGAGTGCCCATGCGATGGCGAGGCGCAATTGCGGATGCCGTTCCAGCACCGCTTCAGGCAGCCATTCGTGCCACCCGGCCACGTCAACAAGGCGGCCCTGGGTCACGGCTTCATGCAGGCTTCGTTGCGCGAGCCGATAGGCAGTCTCCTCCTCGCCACACGCCAATGCGTGCCGCGCTGCCGCCTCGGTCATGCCATTGTCGGCCAGCCAGTGCATGGCACACAAATGCAAGCGAGTCAGCCCGTCGTGAGGTAGATCGGCGAGGCGTTCGCGCAGCACCTCGCGCGCCATGGCGTGCAGCCGGTACCAACCGCTGCGACCCTGCGCGTTGCAAAGAAGCGGGGTCTCGGCCGCCAGGCGCTGTAACCGTTGCCTTGCATCGGGAAATCCTGAGAGCGCAGTGCAAAGGTCCCCGTGCAGCAGGTCGACGATCGAGACGAGCGTGAGGAAATGGGTGTCGTCGCTGTCGAGCCTCTCAAAAAGCGCATTCACGAACCGTTTCGGGACGTCGCCGGTGCTGCTCTCGAAAGCGTGGATGCCCGCGACCGGATCGTGCGAATCGACGATCGTGTCGAGCGCGAGTTGCAGGCCGAGCGGCCAGCCCTCCGTAAGGTCGTGCAATCTTGCGCTCGTGTCGGCATCGACATCGGTGCCAAACCGATTGCCGAGCAGCGAGAGGGTTTCGTCGAGGCGAAAGCGAAGCGTGGCGGCGTCGACCGCCGTGCACAGGCCATAGGGGATCAGGCGCGCGATAAGCCTGTCGTATCCGCCGCGCGAGGCAAGTACGACGCGCAGATTGGCGGGCAGGTGCTCGAACAGGTAAACCAGCGCTTCGTGGCTCGCCTGCGCAAGCGCTTCTACTTCGTCGAGTATCAGAACGATATCGAATGCCGTGCGCGCGACCTCGGCCAGCCAGGCCGTGATCGCGTCGAGCGGCGCATCGGGCGCCGCGCCGCCTTCGAGCAGGTGTTTGCCGAATGCTGCCCGCCCGGAGCCCGCGCGCACGGCAAGCGTCAGGTCCACGAACAGACGCCTCGGACCGTCGCGTGCGTCGAGCGAGAGCCACGCGACTACGCAGCCCCGCATCAAATGCTCGTGGCGCCATTGCACCAGGAGCGAGGTTTTGCCGAAGCCTGGCGGTGCCTGTACGATCGCCACTGGCCGGTCACGAAAGCGCTCGCTGCCCGAGCTCAGGCGCGTGCGGGCAAGCATGTGCCGCGAGGTTCGCGGTGGACTGATCTTGAGGGTGAGTTCCATCGTGAAGATCGCCTTGATGCTTCGCATTCGCGAGGGGCAGATTATCCCAGGGGGATCGCACTGTCAAAGATAGAGCGGGGTGCCGGGAAAGTGTTTGCGGCTGGCAGTACTCATTGGGGTAAGGGACAGCGGTACGGGACTGCCTGTTCTCGCGAATTCGATCTCAGGCAGTCAACCGGTTCTTTGCGACTATTGAAGATTTTCGAAAATAGCCGCGATACCCTGACCGCCACCGATGCACATGGTCACCAGCGCGAAGCGGCCGTTAATACGCTTCAGTTCGTGGATAGCCTTGACGGTGATCAACGCGCCCGTTGCGCCGATCGGATGACCCAGGGAAATGCCGGACCCGTTGGGATTTACCTTGTCGGCGTCGAGCTTGAGCTCCTGGGCGACGGCGCAGGCTTGCGCGGCGAACGCTTCGTTCGCCTCGATCACGTCGATGTCCTGAATATCCAGGCCCGCGCGTTCAAGCGCGATGCGCGTGGCCGGCACGGGACCGATGCCCATGTAGAGCGGATCCACGCCGGCATGAGCGTAGGACACGAGGCGGGCCAGCGGCTTGAGCCCGCGTTGTTCGGCAGCACCGCGCTCCATCATCAGGACGGCGGCGGCAGCGTCATTGATACCGGATGCGTTGGCTGCCGTCACGGTGCCACCGGTCTTCTGGAAAGCGGGTCGCATACCGGAAAGGTCGTCGAGGGAGACGTCCGGACGCACGTGTTCGTCCGTGTCGAACGACACGTCTTTCCCCTTGACTCGACGCACCACAGGAACGATCTGCTCCTTGAAGCGCCCTTCGGCGATCGCGCGCGCTGCCCGACGGTGCGATTCCACCGCCAATGCATCCTGCTGCTCGCGCGTGATGCCATATTTCTGGGCGACATTTTCTGCGGTGATCCCCATCGGAACCGTATGGAAGGGGTCGTTCAGCGCGCCCAGCATCATGTCGATCAGACGTGCATCACCCATTCGTACGCCAAAGCGTGTGTCGGGTGTCACGTAAGGCGCGCGGCTCATGTTTTCCGCGCCGCCGCCAATGGCGACGTCGGCGTCACCGAGCAGAATGGTTTGCGCGGCGGAGATGATGGCCTGCAATCCGGAACCGCACAGGCGGTTCACGGTTAGTGCCGGCGCTGCCTCGGAGACACCGCCGTTAATGGCGGCCACACGCGCCATGTACATGTCTTTGGGTTCGGTCGCAATGACATTGCCGAAAACAACGTGTCCCACCTGGTCGCCGGCAAGCTGGGCCCGCGCCAATACCTCGCGCACTACCAGTGCTGCAAGCTCCGTTGGCGGTACGTCTTTCAGGCTTCCACCGAACTTGCCAATGGCGGTGCGCACACCACTCACAATAACGACTTCTCTTTGCACGTTGCACTCCTTGATTTAGATGGCGCATGCAGGCATCGTTTTCGATGCCGCCGCTTATCGAATCACATGTTTGAATAGTTCGGCCCACCACCGCCCTCGGGCGTGACCCACACGATGTTCTGCGTCGGATCCTTGATATCGCAGGTCTTGCAGTGCACGCAGTTCTGCGCGTTGATCACCAGCCGCTCGCTGCCGTCGTCGTTCTTCACGAACTCGTACACCGCAGCCGGGCAATAGCGTGACTCCGGACCGGCGTACGTCTGCCAGTTCACGCTCACCGGCACCGACGGATCTTTCAGTGTCAGATGAGCCGGCTGATTCTCTTCATGGTTGGTGTTCGAGATGAACACGGAGGAGAGCCGGTCAAACGTCAGCTTGCCATCCGGCTTCGGATAGACAATCTGTTTGCTCTGCGAAGCGGGTTTCAGCATCTCGTGATCGGAATGCTGGTGATGCAGCGTCCAGGGCACGTTGCCGCCCAGCAGCTTCTGCTCAATGCCCACCATCAGCGTGCCGAGGTACAGACCCTTGCTCATCCACTGCTTGAAATTGCGCGCACGATGCAGTTCGGTGTGCAGCCACGAGGTCTTGAATGACTCCGGATAGGCCGTGAGTTCATCGCTGGTGCGTCCCGCCTGCACCGCGTCGAATGCCACTTCGGCCGCCAGCATCCCGGTCTTGATCGCCGCGTGCGAACCCTTGATCCGAGATGCGTTCAGGAAGCCCGCATCGTCGCCCACCAGCGCGCCACCCGGGAACACCAGCTTCGGCAGCGACATCAGGCCGCCCGCGGTAATCGCCCGCGCGCCGTACGACACCCGCTTGCCGCCTTCGAGCACCGCGCGGATCGCCGGATGCGTCTTGTAGCGCTGGAATTCCTCGAAGGGCGACAGGTACGGGTTCGTGTAGCCGAGGCCTACCACGAAGCCCACCACCACCTGGTTGTTGTCCATGTGATAGAGGAACGAACCGCCGTAGGTGTCGTTTTCCAGCGGCCAGCCGGCGGTGTGCATCACCAGACCCGGCTTGTGCTTCGACGGATCGATTTCCCACAGTTCCTTGATGCCGATGCCGTACACCTGCGGATCGACGCCGTCGCGCAGCTTGAATCTGTCGTTTAGTTGACGGCCGAGGTGCCCACGCGCGCCTTCGCAGAAGAGCGTGTACTTCGCGTGCAACTCCATGCCGAGCTGGAAGTTTTCGGTCGGCTCGCCGTCCTTGCCGATACCCAGATTGCCGGTGGCGACGCCTTTAACCGAGCCATCGTCGTTGTACAGAATCTCGGCAGCCGGAAAGCCCGGGAAGATTTCGACGCCCAGGGCTTCCGCCTGCTGACCCAGCCAGCGCGTGACATTCGCGAGGCTGATCACATAGTTGCCGTGGTTCTTGAAGTTGTCCGGCAACGCCCAGGTCGGCACGCTCTTCGAGCCGGTTTCGGTGAGGAAGAGGAACCTGTCTTCGGTCACGTCGACCGTCAGCGGCGCGCCTTTTTCCTTCCAGTCGGGGATCAGTTCGGTGATCGCGCGCGGATCCATCACCGCGCCCGACAGGATATGCGCCCCGATCTCCGAGCCTTTTTCCAGTACGCACACGCTTGTTTCAGCGCCTTGTTCAGCCGCCAGCTGCTTCAGGCGGATCGCTGCGGCGAGGCCTGCCGGGCCGCCGCCGACGATCACGACGTCGTATTCCATCGACTCGCGTGGACCGTATTGCTCAATGAGACTTGCGTCTGTCACGATGCGATGCCTCTTCCTAGAACTGATCTTCGCTCAGCGCCAACATGCCTTCGTTGTTCTTCGCGCTGACAATGGAGGCCTCAAGCGCGACGGCCTGGGGCAGGATGTGATCGGCAAAGAAGTGAGCCGTTGCGATCTTCGAGTCGTAGAACGATTTGTCTTCAGTGTGTTTCTTAGCAGCCACCAGCAGGGCGCGTGCAAATTGCCAGCCTGCCAGTACGATGCCGGCCAGCTTCAGGTAAGGCACGCCACCGGCAAATACCGCATTCGGATCGCTTTTGGCATTGGCGAGCATGAATGCCACTACGTTCGCGAGAGCGTCGCGGCCTGTCGTGAGCCGCTTATGCAGCGACTGGAACGCAGGACTTGCGGAGAACGAAGCACAGTCTTGCAGTTCTGCCAGCGTTCGATCGATCTGGGCGAGGATGGTCTTCGCCACCGCACCGCCGTCGCGCAAGGTTTTGCGCCCGATCAGATCGTTCGCCTGAATGGCCGTGGTGCCTTCGTAGATCGTCAGGATGCGGGCGTCGCGATAGTACTGGGCTGCGCCTGTCTCCTCGATAAAGCCCATACCGCCGTGAACCTGCACGCCCAGGCTGGCCACTTCGATCGAGTTTTCCGTGCTCCAGCCTTTCACAACCGGCACGAGAAATTCGTAGATCGCCTGATGTTCCGCGCGCACGGCTTCGTCCGCGTGGCGATGCGCGATGTCGCTATGCGCGGCTGCGACGTAGGCGAGCGCACGCGCACCCTCGGTTAGCGCGCGCATGGTCGACAGCATGCGGCGCACGTCCGGGTGCTGGATGATCGTGACCGATTGCTTCGCCGAGCCATCCACCGGGCGGCTTTGCACGCGATCCTTTGCGTAGGCTACGGCCTGCTGATACGCGCGTTCAGCAACGGCGATACCCTGCACACCCACGCCAAAGCGGGCCGCGTTCATCATGATGAACATGTATTCGAGGCCGCGATTCTCTTCGCCGATCAGATGACCGATTGCGCCACCATGGTCGCCGAATTGCAGCACCGCGGTCGGGCTCGCCTTGATGCCGAGCTTGTGTTCGATCGAGACGCAGTGTACGTCGTTGCGCTCGCCCAACGAGCCATCTTCGTTGACGAGAAACTTCGGTACGGCAAAGAGGGAGATGCCCTTGACGCCCTCGGGCGCATCGGGTGTACGAGCCAGCACGAGATGGACGATGTTGTCCGCCATGTCGTGCTCGCCCCACGTGATAAAGATCTTGGTGCCGAACAGCTTGAAGGAGCCGTCGCCTTGCGGCTCGGCGCGTGTGCGTACCAGCGCGAGATCGGAGCCGGCTTGCGGTTCGGTCAGGTTCATCGTGCCGGTCCACTCGCCGGAGATCAGCTTTGGCACATAGGCCTGCTTCTGTGCTTCAGTGCCGGCTGTCAGGAGCGCCTCGATCGCGCCGTCGGTCAACAGCGGGCACAGGGCAAGCGAGAGGTTTGCTGCATTCAGCATCTCGATGCACGGTGTCGCCAGCAGTTTAGGCAAGCCCTGGCCACCGTATTCGACGGGATGCACGACGCCTTGCCAGCCGCCTTCGGCAAACTGGCGGAAGGCGTCCTTGAAGCCCGGCGTGGCGTACACCTCGCCGTCGCGCCAGGTGCTCGGATTTTTATCGCCTTCGAAATTCAACGGTGCGATCACGTCCGCATTGAACTTCGCCGCTTCGTCGAGCACCGCCTGCGCGGTGTCGGCCGTAGCGTCTTCGAAACCGGCGAGCGCCGACACGCGATCGAGGTGGGCAAGTTCATTGATGACAAACAGCATGTCCTTGACGGGCGCCGTATAGCTCATGATGGATTCCAGAAAGGCGATCTAAGAAAGGGGACGCGGGCAGGGCAGACTTGGTGGCCCGGCGCGATAACAGTTGAGCCGATCGTAGTCCCGATCGGACGAGAATCGGCTACCTAAATCGGCCCATCTATTGACAAAATCGGCCACGACTGACGAAGCGGAGGGGCGCCGCCCCGCGTTTACCCGATCGCGCGGGTCAGCGGATCCGGTTGCCGTTCGATGGCCCGGCGAAGCGAGCAGGCGCGCTCAGGGGTGGCGGCGATACTCGCCAGGCGTGCTGCCGGTCCAGTGCCGGAAGGCCCGATGAAACGCAGTGGGGTCGTCAAAGCCGACATCGCCCGCGATCGCGGCGATCGGGTCGCTAGTGCCGGTGAGACGCTGGATCGCGATGTCACGCCGCAATTCGTCCTTCAGCGTCTGAAATGCGGTTTCCTCGCCGGCGAGGCGGCGGCACAAGGTGCGGACCGAGCAGTGAAGACTTCGCGCGGCGTCTTCAACGGTCGGCACGTCCGGCAAACAGGATGCGAGGTACTGCCGGATGCGATGGCTGATGAGCTGCTCGCTAAAGGAAACAAAGATCCAGTCCTCGGGCGCCCGGGCGAGAAACTTGCGTAAATTCGTCTTGCGCTGGCGAATGGGCATGTCGAAATACACGGCGCTGAAGCGCATCTGCGTTTGCTGGCAGTCGAAATGAACCGGGCCGGGAAACAGGTACAGATGATCCACCGTGTGCGGTGGGCAGGAAAACGCGAATTCGACCTGCAGCAAGGGGATCTTCTGACCGATCAGCCACGATGCCACGCCGTGAGCGAGCTTGAGCATGAGCTGCTGCCCAAGCATGCTGACCGTTGACGATGGATCAGGATGAAGGGCAACGCACGCGATCAAACCGTCCCGGCGCGATTCGAACCTGAAGTCATCGAGAACGATGTGAAAGAACTGCCCGAACCGATGCATGGCAATTTCAAGGTTGGGCGCATCGAGCAGGCTCAGGCAAAGGAATTTCAGGGTGCCGCTGCGCAACGGGCGGGCGAAGATGCCCGGCATTTCATCGTCGAATTCAATCGCGAGGGCGCGGTATAAGGTGGAAAACTGTTCCTCTGTGACTCGCGCGCCCGGTTCGGCGAGGAGCGCAGGGGAGATGCTGGCCTCGTTCAGGTATTTGCCGACCACGCCCGGCCGTGCGCCCGCAGCGGCAAGGAAACCGTTGACGAGTGAGATCGGGACGGTGGCGCTGGGCGAATGCATGGGCGTTGACGAGGCTCGTTGATGTCGGTTGCGCGTGTCATTGTAAGGCACCGTCCAGACCCGGTAACAAGCCCTCGTGCGCCTACAGATCGAAGTCAGCGAGGGATGGGAGGAGGGTCGAGGGAGTATGCCAGTCCATCCAGTCGAAGTGTCCGGAACCTTCGGCCCAGGCCCAGTTTGCTTTTGGCGCGCGGGTGGCCGGCGTTTCTGTTTGCCGCGCGTTTTCTTTGGGATTGTCTTTTGCAACGGAGTGGAGGCTGGTCGCACTTGAGCTTGCCGTGACTTCGTCCCGTTCAGGATCAGATGCAAGTGATTTGAAATCCATAATAATCAGCAAAAAAAGTGAATTTGATCGACGGCGCATTGGCGCCAGTGTCGCGAGGCGAGGTATGCAAGTAACATCGCCCCGTGCCATGGGGAGGGAGGCATCGCGAAAGTCCACGGAATGGTTTCAATTCCGCGGACCCAATGCGTATTCCCCGCAAGGCGATTACTGGTCGAAGGTCTTCTGAATCACGATCTGATTCTTGACCGACGTCACACCAGGCACTGCTTTAGCCACTGCGCCCGCTGCGTCGATCTGAGACGCTGCCGGCACGGTTCCATAAAGGGTGACCGCGCCGCTTTTCGCTCGCACGCTGATGTTTGCGGCGTTGATGCTCTTCTCTTTGACAATAGCCGTGCGAACCTGCCTGGCCAGTTCGCGATTCGCGCGTTTAGCGGCTTTGGCATCGTCTCCCGCCGATGCCGCTTTTGCGGATCCGGTTGAAGCCGCGCTTGCCCCGCCAGGCTGAGCCCACGCGCTGATAGACATCAGGGCGATCATTCCGCTCGCCGCCAGTTTGATTACATCTGCTTTTTTCATCGTTGTGTCTCCAGTTTGTTATCGATAGCACAGCCCATCATTTTTTCGGCGTGGCCCAATCCGCAGCCGTTGCGTCGAATGCCGTTGCGATTTCGTTCCAGTCCTCGTCGCGCAAATAGCGCCGTGCAGCCGGCAATACCACGCCTTCTTCCCGCCCCAGATGCTCCCACGTAAATTGCGCATAAACGTCGAGAGCCTGTTCGAGTCGCCCAATTGGAACGCCCGGTTCCGCATCACGTTCGACGAGTTCGGCCAGTGCATACAGCAGTTGCTCGTCGCGCTGATGCTGGCATTCGAGTTCATCAAGTTCAGCGTCCGCAACGGACGTGCATTCGCGCAGCCGCTGAAAAAACCGGACATCTTCTTTAAGCCGATGCCGGCGCACCTGAAGATCGCGCAGGCGTTCGAGCGCCTCACGCATGAATATCGGCTCGGGCTGCTGGCCGGCCGCTCGGGCGATGCGGACGCAGTCCAGCAGCGCGTGGACGGTGTCGGCGATGGTGCGGTGCTGGTCGAGAAGTACGCCGATTGCGCGCGAGGTCGCCGGTCGACGATCGGCTGCACCGATCAGGACAGCCACGTTACCCGCATCAGAACCATCGGACGGCGCAACGACGACGTCGTCCGCCTCGGCCAGCCACTGGCCCGGCGCGATGCAAATCAGATCGCACTCAAATTTGACTGCCGCCGCGACGATACTGTCGAACGGCGTTTCGCCGCTGGCGGCGACGGACGAATACGGTACGCCCTGCGCGCGCGCCGCTGCCTCGGCCCGCGCCAGCAGTTCCAATGCGCGCTCCCTGGCGTCGCATGCGCTCTGGGCGGCATCGGCCATACCCGGTTCGCGCGAGTCTTCGTGCTGCAGCGTGGAAGCTTGTTGATACAGGATGGGCAGAAAGGTGATGCGGGCACCCATCGACTGGGCAAACGCGATGGCGTGACCGGTTGCTTCGATGCATGAATCAATGTCGCCCACAGGGACGAGAAAGTGTCGATACATGGTATCCCTTGTGCTGCATTCGACGTGCGCAGGTCCTTCCGACCGGCTTGAAACTCACCAGCTGGCCGCGCCCTGGAGGTCTGTTCGAACGCATCTTAGTCCGCGGTCGATTCGCTTACCCCTCCCACGAAGGGAGGGGGCGTCGGGTGTTCGGGTGGTACGCTTCAACCTTCCCCTAATTCGCTCCCTGCGGCAGCCCGTTATGGCCGGCAGGAGTCTCGACAGGCCTCGCAAGATGGCATCAACCCCTCCAGGCGCCGGTAGCGTAGCCACCGGGCTTGTCCTGAAGACCATCGCGCCGCGCGCGCCGGCCCATTTGCTGGTTCGCGACCGGCTGGCCGCGCACGCGCTGCACTTCGGCGAGCAATCGGTCGCCCTCGTGCAGGCGCCGGCGGGATACGGCAAGACCTCTTTGCTGGCTCAATGGCGCCGGGAATACCTCGCGCGCGGTGCCGCGGTCGCCTTCCTTTCGGTGGATGAGCGCGATGACCCGCAGCGGCTCCTCCAGGGACTCGTCCATGCCATGCGGGCAGGTTGCGCCCGTCCCGCTTTCGGACGCGTGCTGCTCGACGGCGCCATGGGATCGGTCGGCGAACTGGATGGCGTGACCGCCTGGCTCGCGGAAGTCGCACAGTTTTCTCTGGATGTTCTGTTGATCGTCGACGAGGCCGACCGTCTACCCGAGCCCGGCCTCGCCGCGCTGATTTATGTCTTGCACAATGCGCCGCAGAATCTTCGCGTGGCCGTCGCGGCGCGCCGCAGCGTGGATGCGGCCGTGGCCGATCTGCTTGCCTACGGGCAATGCATTCTGGTCGATCCCGAGATGCTGCGCTTTCGTCTTGAAGAGACGATTGGACTGATCGCCAACCGGTTCGGATCGCGTTTCGACGCCGACGCGTGCGCGAGGCTGTTCGAACTGACGGACGGCTGGCCGCTCGGGCTGCAGCTTGCGATGGCGGCCATGGCGCGCGCCCCGGATCCCCGCAAGGTCGTGGAGACCATGGCGGCCAATCAGGGCGGACTGCGTGAACACCTCGTCGGGACGTTGATCGCGGAGCTTTCGCCGGAAGATACCGATTTCCTGACCCACACCAGTCTGCTGGATTCGCTGCACCCGGAACTCTGCCAGGCATTGACCGGCGACCCGCAGGCGCCGGAGCGGCTGGCGCGGCTCGTTCGCGAAACGCCCGTGTTCGTTACCGCGGAGGACGGCGCCTGGTGCTGGCTTCATACGCTCGTACGCGACGTGCTGCATGGCCGCCTCGCGAATGTGCCCGCCGCTGAACGGGACGCGCTGCATGGCCGTGCTGCCGCCTGGCTGAACGGGCAGGGCATGATTGAACAGGCAGCCCGGCATGCTCACGCCGCAGGTCAGCACCAGACCGCCTACGAGCTGGCGGAGCGTTGCCTGCTTGACGCCGTCAAGGAGGGACGCCTGAGCGCGGTTCTCGAATGGCTCGATCTGCTACCGGCGGATGAAGTCGAGCGGCGTCCGCGTTTGTTGCTGGCAGCGGCCTGGGCATTGGCGCTTGGCGAACGGCACAAGGAAGCGGAACTGCAGGTGCAGCGCGTTCTTGCCAGTCCGAATGCCGAAGCGCAACTGCGCTACGAATGCGCGCTCATCCTCTCCGCCGCCGCCTATTACGCCGATGAGATCGACCGGTTCGTGGACCTGTTCACGCCCTGGGTGTCGTTCGTTCCCGCCGGCGATACCTGGCTCGCCCAGGTTCACGCGAACCGCCTCGCCGCACGCGCGATTCTCCTCGGACAGCCCGCGCAGGCGCGCCGGTTCCAGTCGGCGGTCGAGCGGGCCGAAGTCGGCAAAGGGATCGGCTACGTGGTGCGCTGGGGCGATCACTTTGTCGGCATCAGCTACGTATGGGAAGGACAATTCGTGCTTGCCGAGGAGGTGCTCCGTCCGGCACTGGCGAGCGCGGAAGCGGACCTTGGCCGCCGTCATCCGCTCTCGTGCATGTTTGCCGCGGCATGCGCCGCGCTCAGCTACGAAGCCGATCGTGTCGACGAGGCCGCCGCGTTGCTGGCCAACCGGCTGGACATTCTGGAGCGGGGCGGCACGCCGGACACCGTGTTGCTCGCCTACCGCACGGCGGCGCGCATCGCCGCGGTCAAAGGCAGCGAACACCGGGCCCTCGATCTCCTCGAGGCCATGCACGCCATGGGGGTGAGCCGGCGCCTGCCGCGCCTGTGTATCGCGAGCCTGGCTGAACAGGTGCGTATTCATGCCGGCCGGTATCGCACGCAAATGTGCGACGCCCTGGTGCGGCGTATCGACAACATGGTGGCCGAGGAGGAGCCGGGCAAGGGGCCGCTGTGGAGACAGTCGGTCGGGTTGCTGGTCGGCCTGGCGCATGCCGGTGCTGCCATTGCATCGCGACGCTGGCAGCAGGCTCTCGACGACCTCGCGACGGCAGGCGTTGCCGCCGAGGCGATGAAGCTCGGTCGATACCAGATCGAAATCATGGCGATGCGCGCATTCGCGCTGGAGCAGTCCGGCGCGAACGGGCTGGCGCTGCTTCGCGAGGCGATGAACCTCGCGCAAACGTTCCGTTTGACTCGCACTCTGGCCGACGCCCATCCTGCTCTCGCGGACTGGGCGCGGAGAGTCAGCGACGAGCAGCCTGATTCCGGCGAAGCCACCCGCGCGATTGCGGCGGCTCGCATCGCCGTGCCGCCGTTGGGCCGTCAGGCCACGGTGCCGCGGGCGGTGCCGAGCGTTGTGCTCACGCCCAAAGAGCGCGAGATCCTGGAGCTACTGGCGAGAAATATGTCGAACAAGGAGATCGCGGTTGCGGCCGCGGTGGGAGAGGGCACGGTGAAGTGGCACCTCAAGAATCTCTTTGGCAAGCTCGACGCCGGTTCACGCAAGCATGCTGTTCGACGAGCGTTGGTGCTGGGTTTGCTCGAAGGCGCATGAGTTGGCGCGCGCTGTGCCGTTCACTTTGATCTTCCGCCCCTCCCGCTTTGGGAGGGGTCTGAACGCGCTGCTTTACGTATTCTTACCTGCACGACGCGCCACTATGCCGCGAATTCCTGGCCGCAGTCGAAACAAAACTATCAGGAGACAAAATGCAGGTGAAACTGATTGGAGCGGCAGCGCTCATTGCATTCGCGAGCGCCGCTCATGCGCAATCCTCGGTGACGCTTTACGGTATCGTCGATTCGGGTTTCTTGTACCAGAGCAGCTCGGCCGCGTCGTTTAATCCGAAGGCGCCGAATACGGGAAAGGTGTACCGGCTGAAGGACGGCGGCATCTATTCGAGCCTGTGGGGCATCAAGGGGAGCGAAGACATTGGCGGTGGCTACCATGTCAATTTCAAGCTCCAGGGTTCGTTCGACAGTAGCACCGGCAAATCCGGCCTGAGCGATACACCCGGCGCTGCGGCTCAGTTCAATCAGTTTGCGACGATCGGCGTATCGGGACCGTTCGGCACGTTCAATGCGGGCCGGCAAATTGTCCCGATGATCTATGCCATGGCCGAGACGGATGTACGGTCCTCCCAATACTTCGGCAGTATTCTGACCGCGTGGCTGGGCATGAACCAGGCTGCCGGTTGGCCGGGCACCAGCACCAACGCCCCAATCGGCGCACTGTATGACAGCAACGCGCTGGTGTACCAGTCGCCATCGTTCGGCGGCGCTTCGGTCGGACTGGAATACGCGCCCGGTGACGTAGCGGGCCAGTTTCAGGGGGGCACGCGCGAGTCGGCGGTACTCAAGTACTCGAACTACGGTCTGAGCCTCTCCGCTGTGTATTACAACGGGCACGATACGAATCCGGCTCCCGGCGCGCCATTGACCGGACTCGACAATAACCGGTTCGTTTATCTCGGCGCGCTTTATACGACCCATGGCTTCTCGGTGTCGGCGTCTTACAGCAACGGCAAGAATCCCGCGCATTCCAATCAGGTCAATATCGATCTCTATTCCGCGGGATTGGGTTATCGCTTCTCCCCGGCGTTGCAGGTGACCTCGGGACTTTACTACCTGAAAGACAAGAACAATTCGGCCAATCGTTCGACCGAAATTGCACTCGGGGCCGAATACAAGCTCTCCGTCAGAACCATGGCTTACGCACAGGTCGGACACGTCAATAACAGGGGAACAATGAATCAGACGATCGTCTACGGTCAGCCGGTGGCACCCGGCGTGACAACAACGGCGGCCATGATCGGCCTGCGTCATAGCTTCTGAGCGGAGCATGCCGGCTGTGCTTTGTGCGGGACAGCCGCGCGTCAATCCGGGCCAGATTCAGTATGCCCGATGAATGGCGGCGGCCCTGAATGCGTAAATATACGAGCTTGAGGCTCGGGCGAGAGCATGGTATGAAGAAACCATCGAAATGAAGTAAGGTCAGCCGCTGTTCTCGCCTGACTTTACAGAAATGGACCCGCTTCGCTAGTCATAGCGCGCGGGTCTTTCGCACGTCTCAGCAGGTAGTTTCACCCACCTGCTGTGAAGCAGTTCAGGCTTGCACGAAAAAAATGGCTGGGGATGGGTAATGACTTTCAACCGCATCAACCGTGGCGGCGCATTGCTACTCCTTGGGCTGCTTCTTATCGACCTGATTATCTGGGTCGCAGCGTGGAGCTGGTTGGAGGGAAGTCGCAAGCAGTACGAGGAGAAGGCCTCAGTCCAGGCCGACAACATGGCGCAGTTGCTTTATTCGGACTTTGCCAGCCGGCTTGAGAGTATCGACCGTACGCTTGCCGCCGTGGTCACCGAATTCGAGCGCCAGCGAACATTCGGGGCGCTGCGCGCCGAGCTCGTCGAACCGGTTTTGAGTCAACACCTCTTCGTGCTCCCATCCATGTCGGGAATGCGCGTGGCGAACGCAAGCGGCGAGCTTATCTTCGGTTCCGGCGGGAAGTCCGGCGTTCTCATTGCCGACAGAGATTACTTTCAGCAATTACGTGACCATCCCGACGTCGGTATGGCATTCGGCCGTCCTGTTTTTGGCCGCATCAACAAGTCATGGGACATCGTTTTTGCTCGCGCCATCCGTACGCCGCAAGGCAAGTTTGCCGGCATCGTGACGCTCGTGCTGCCGGTCAGTTCACTAAACGAACGCTTTGCGGCGCTTTCCAACGGACCCACCGATTCCTTCAGCATCTTTAATGACAGGAGCATGACTTTCATTGCCCGGTACCCCAATGGGATTGTTACACCGGGGGAATCACTCGTCGTTCGCCCTGATGCTCCCATGTTTATTGCGCGGCGATTTTCCCGGCTGGCGGGAAAATTCGTCAATGTCGCGCCGCAAGACGGCGTGATGCGCTCGTATGGATATCGCTGTATGGAAACGCAGCCGTTGTGCGTTCTGGTGGGAGTCGGGCTCGAGGCCTATCTCGCGCCGTGGGTCGCCGAGCGTCGCCTGATTGTTTGCTCCGTTGTGCTATTTACCTTGCTGACCTGGCTATTGTGGTATCTGACCTATCGGGCCTGGGGTAAGCAGCTCGACGCCATGAATGCCGAGCAGGCCGCCTATCGGACCCGGGACGCCGAGCGCCGGTTTAACCAGACCATTATCGATGAGTCGCCCATTGCCATCGTGACGCGCGACTCCGCAGGCGTCGTGACGTCGGTGAATGAGGCGACGGAGAAATTGTTGGGATGGCCCGCGGATGAACTCGTGGGGAAAACGCTGCCGGACCTGCTTCCCGGCATGGCAACAGAGATCGAGCATCTCCGTCATGAGGCGCTCGCGGGCGAAACCCTGGTAGACCGGGAGGTTGTTCGTTCGCACCGGGACGGGCATCCCGTCAATATCAGCGCGACGCAGGCGCCCTTGCGCGACGCGAGCGGTGCGATCACCGGCTACCTGACGATGGCGATGGACATCACGCGGCGCAAGGAAGCGGAAGCCAGGGCGGAGTACCTTGCCTCGCGGGATGCGTTGACGGGCCTGCCGAACTGGTCGCTGTTGCGCGACCGGTTCGAACGCGCCAAAGGACCAAGGCAGGTGGTCATCATGCTGGACCTGAACAACTTCACGGCGATCAACGAGTCACTCGGACACGCTACGGGTGACGCGGTGCTAAAAGTCGTGGCCTGCCGCCTGAAAGACTGCATACGCGACGCCGACACCGTGAGCCGCCAGGGGGGCGATGAGTTTCTCCTGTTTCTGTCGGGCCTTGAAGGGCTGGCGCAAATTCAGGCGGTCCTGGGCGATATTCAGTCCAGCGTATCCGCCGTCATGGAAATCGGCGGCGAGGAGGTGTACACGTCCGCGACGATGGGCGTGGCCCTGTATCCCGAAGATGGTGAGGACTTCGAAACGCTTTTGCGCAAAGCCGACGCGGCCATGTCGCGTGCGAAAGGCGATGGCCGCAACGCATGCCGCTTCTTCGACGATGAACTTGGCCGGGAAGCGACGGCCTGTTTGCGCATCGAGGCCGGATTGCGTAAAGCGCTGGAGAAGGGTGAATTCGAATTGCACTATCAGCCGCAAATCGATCTTCGCAGCGGTGCCGTACGGGGTGTCGAAGCATTGCTACGCTGGCGGCATCCGGAGCAAGGCTTGCTGCTGCCCGGAGAGTTTATCCAGATCGCCGAGCAAAGCGGTCTTATCGTGCCGATTGGCGAATGGGTTGCGCGCGAATGTTGCCGGCAGGGGCGGGCGTGGCAAGACGCCGGAATTCCGGATGTCTGCATTGCGTTGAACCTGTCGGCGGTGCAATTCACGCAGGGCGACATCGTGGAGACAATCCTGCGCGCTCTGACCGAATCGGGTTTCAATCCTGGCTATCTGGAACTGGAACTGACGGAGTCGGTCCTGATTCGAAACACCGAACAGGCGCTGGCTACCGTGCAGCGTCTGAAGCAGCTTGGCGTGACGGTGTCCGTCGACGATTTTGGCACAGGCTATTCGAGTCTGGCCTATCTCAAGCGGTTCGATGTCGACAAGCTGAAGATCGACCGGGCGTTCGTGCGCGACGTTTGTCGGAACGCCAATGACGAGTCGATCGTACGTGCCATCATCCAGATGGCTCGCGCACTTAACCTTCGCACGACAGCGGAAGGCGTCGAAGACGAAGCAACGCTCGCGTGCCTGCGGCAGTTGGAATGCGACGAAGTGCAGGGCTACCTGATCGCGAGCCCGATGCCGGAGGATCAGGTTGCGGCGTTTATCCGCGAGCACACCGTTTGCGTGTCGCCGCCGGCGAGACCGCCCGAATCTCGTGGCTCCCTGAGTCTGGCGACAGGCCGGGAGTGACAGCCCCGGCGAACGGATCGTGTCCGGCCGGGGCCGCTCTGCTCAGAGTGGAAACCAGAGCGGAAACTATGTCGTGCGAACTTTCACATAGCGCCCGGGCGCCGGTTCGACCGGCTGATGACGGGCGCTTCCCAGCTTCGTGCGCGCCTTGACCGATTCGCCCGCGTACGGTTTCAGCCACTCGATCCAATGGGGCCACCAACTGCCCGGCCGTGTTTCGGCCGTCGCCAGCCACGCATCCGGATCGCCGGTCGAATCGCCACCGACCCTGAAACTTCGCTTGTTCTTCGACGCGGGATTGACGACCCCCGCTATGTGGCCGCTCGCGCCGAGAACGAACTGAGCCGGGCCCTCAACCCCATCAACCCCATCAACCCCATCAACCCCATCAACCCCATCAACCCCATCAACCCCATCAACCCCATCAACCCCATCAACCCCATCAACCCCATCAACCCCATCAACCCCATCAACCCCATCAACCCCCTTAACCCCCTTCACCAGTTGTGTGGATCGATAAGCCGATCGCCACGGCACGATGTGATCGTCTTCGGTTGCCAGCACGTAGGTCGGGGTGTCGATGCGTCCCAGGTCGACTGGCGTGCCGCACACGGTCAACCGCCCCGGTTTGCACAAGTTGTTCTCCAGGTACATGTTGCGCAAATACCAGGTGTACATGGGGCCCGGCAGATTCGTGCTGTCGGCGTTCCAGTACAGCAGATCGAATGCCGGCGGCGACTTGCCTTTCAGGTAGTTATCGATGACGTAAGGCCAGATCAGATCGTTTGCCCGCAACATCTGGAACGTGAACCCAAGTTCCTTGCCGGAGTAGATTCCGCCCCGGCCGATGGCACCCTCGCGCTGTGCGACGCCCGCTTCGTCGATGAAGAAGCCCAGCTCGCCAGGTTCTTCGAAGTCCAGCATCGTGGTGAGCAACGTGAGGCTGGCCACCGTGTCGTCGCCGCGTGCCCGGGAGATCGCCGTGGCCGATGACAGAATGGTGCCGCCCACGCACCAGCCCACCGCGTTGACCCGGTCGGCGCGAGTGATCGCCTGCGCAACGTTGAGGGCCGTCAACGCACCCTGTTCGACGTAGTCGTCCCAGGTCGTGTGCGCCATGGCGGCATCGGGGTTGCGCCACGACACCATGAACACCGTCATCCCCTGTTCGCAGGCAAAACGCACAAAGGAATTTTCAGGTTGCAGATCGAGAATGTAGTACTTGTTGATACAAGGCGGCACGATCACCAGCGGGCGTTTGGCGACCTTGTCGGTGAGCGGGGCATACTGGATCAACTGGAACAGATCGTTCTCGAACACGACCGCGCCCTGGGACGCCGCCACGTTGTGCCCGACCTCGTAAGCGGTCTCGTCCGTGATCGAAATGGTGCCGCGCTGCAGATCGGCAAGCAGATTCGCGAAGCCGTCACGCAAGCTGTCGCCGCTGGATTCGAACGCGAGCTTGAGCGCCTCGGGATTGGTCGCGGCGAAATTGGCTGGGCTTAGAGCATCGATGAACTGCCGCGTGAAGAATTCGAGTTTCCGTTTGTCATTTTCGTCTAGAACAACCGCGTCGACGACATCTTCAAGCAGCCGCGCATTGAGCAGGTAGCTCTGCTTGAGCAGGCTGTACCAGGTATTCTTGTGCCAGTCTTCGGCGAGAAAGCGGCGGTCGCCTCGCTTCGGGGCAATCACGGGCTCGGTTTCCGCGCCCATTGTGCTGGCCAGCGTTCGCGTCCAAACCGACGCCAACTGTGGCCAGTACGCGGAGTGCGCCTCGAGCAGTGCCACGGGAGCGGCTAGTGCTTCCGGGGGCGCCGCGCCAGTGTGCGTATCGTCCTGCGGATCGCCATTCGCCTCCAGACCGGCCAGGGCGTGCCAGAACTGCTGCCCGGACTTGATGAATCCCTGGACATATTCAGCGGGTACGTTTAACGGCATGGTCACACCGCCTCGATTGACTGACTCACGTTTGCGGATGGTTCGGCGCTGGCCGCGCGTTCAGCCAGACGCCGCGCACGGGACGTGACCATGACGACCGCTTCGCCGTCGATCACCACGTTTCCTTCAACCGTACAGACTGTCGACATCACGACGCGGCACTTTTCCGGCTGCAGTTCTTTCACGGCGACTGTTGCATGCACCGTATCGCCAGGCCGGACCGGTGCCTTGAAACGCAGGTTCTGTCCGAGGTAGACGGTGCCGGGGCCCGGGAGCCGACTGGCGAGGGTCGCGGAAATCACACTTGCGCTCAGCATTCCATGCGCAATGCGCCCTTTGAACGGGGTAGTGCGCGCGAATTCCTCGTTAATATGGACTGCGTTGTTATCGCCCGATGCGGCCGCGAAGAACAGGATGTCCGACTCCGTCATGGTTTTCGCAAAAGTGGCGCTCATGCCGGCTTCCAGATCTTCAATGTCGTAACCGCCGATTTCGTTCATCTGTCGCTCAACTCGTTATTACCGCATGGATGGACTGACCCTGTATGTTCCCGAAGCGCTGCCGCCGCGATAACCGTTGAAACGATCGTAGTCTCAATTCGACGTTGATCGACTACCTGAATCGGCCCATCTATTGACAAAGTCGGCCACGGCTTGCGAATGAGACGAATCGCGCGATGCGCAAACTTGTCAGGCCCGATGCGGTCATGCCGCGAAACTGGACGTGCCCATCATGGGTGCTTCCCGCCTCGGTGGATACACGTTCCACGAACCGTCGCCATGCCGGAAGAAAGTAATAGCCAGGAAACTATCGCTATGGCCTACGCCGACGCGTATGTAGCGGCGCCGATTCGACGATGTGCGGCTGAACCCGATCACCTGGACAGTCCCGTCGCAACAGTGGCCAAGCCACTTGTCGATCAACCTGCGCAAAGAACTCACATCGTTTTGCATGGCGCTCTCCCTTATCGCTTGAGTGAAGTCTGGGGCGGGCCGTTTCCGGTCGCCCCCCTCCGTATGGGAGGGGGAGCATGCTCGGATCGCGCCGCGCGCTTCAACTCGCGCAACGGGTGTCGATTCGGGCCGCAATGGCGACCCTGCGCATTTTCACTTTCGGTGGCGGCTGCGCCAGTCGCGGGGTGTCAGTCCAAAACGCTTCTGGAACCAGACCGTAAATGCTCCCTGGTTGGTGTAGCCCAACAGGGCGGCGACCCGCCCGATCGGATAGCGTGGGTTGAGCAGATAGCGCACGGCAAGATCACGCCGCACTTCTTCAACGATGCCCGAGAAACTGGAACTGGCTGAATCAAGCTGGCGCTGCAGCGTGCGCACCGTCAGATTCAGTTGCCGCGCCACCAGTTCGATGGAAGCCTGACTGAGGGGCAAGAGCAGGTAAATCGTCTTGCGCACCTCCAGCGCAATGGAATCCGCCACTGTTTCGTTTAGCGGATTGGCGAGGCTTTCCGCATAACGGACCAGTACGGGGTCCGCGTTCGGATTCGGATAGTCGAGGTCCGCCGCCGCACAAACGAATCCGTTGAAGTCGCTTTCGAATGCCACCGGGCAGCCGAAGAAGCGGCGATGGAAGGTGAGGTCGGACGGCGCGGAATGGGTGAAGTGAACACTGTGCGGTTTCCAGTGGGCGCCGAGGAGCGCGCTGGAATGGCGCGACAGCACGCCGACTGCCAGTTCGATCGCCTGGACGGTCCGGGTGCCCGGTTCGGCGACGATCTCTTCGCGGATCGTTACCGTGTCGCCGGTCGTTTCGACGTAGACACCCAGCGCTTCGTTGAGCAGATAGCGGTACTGCGCGGCGGCCAGCAGCACCTCGCGGAGCGTGCGCTTGTGGGCGAGCAGAACGTTGACGACGCCACTGCCGAACTGCTGGCGGGTCTGCGCGATCTGCAACCCGAGCGTCGCACACGACGCCTTCTCCGCCGTCACTTCGAGCAGGCGGCAGGCGCCGTCCGCCGGGATCCGCTCATCGGGGTTCGCCAGCGTCACAGCGTCGAGACCGACTTCCTGCACGAGCTCGTACGGGTTGAGGCCCAGGCCTCTCGCAACGTCGAAATACCCGCGCAACGTTGACGATCTCACCATGCTTTGCATCCTGTCTCCTTTCGTTTTCTCGCGTGTAAAACCCCTTCGGGTGCGATCGGTCGCTGCATTAGTCGCTGCATCAGTGTTAACGCTCAGTGTCGTCAAATCATAAAACAATGTCACCGAAAACGAAATCCGTATTAGCGGATTGCCGTATCTTCGCCTCACTGACTCATCCCCCGTCGCACCGATATGTGCCTGACGCGGCGGTAAAACATCCAATTATTTCTGGAGGAAACGATGCAATTTCTCGACGACTCGCTGCACCCGGAGAATCAGGACAAGGTAGTCATCACCGTCGCGCCGTACGGCCCGGAATGGGCGCCGGAAGACTTTCCCGAAGATATTCCGGTGACGATGGAAGAGCAGATCCAGAAGGCCGTCGACTGCTACAACGCCGGCGCGACCGTGCTGCACCTGCACGTGCGCGAACTGGACGGCAAGGGCTCAAAGCGCCTGTCGAAGTTCAATGAACTGATCGCCGGCGTGCGCGCGGCCGTGCCGGACATGATCATCCAGGTGGGCGGCTCGATTTCGTTTGCGCCGGAAGACGACGGCCAGGCCGCGAAGTGGCTGTCCGACGACACGCGTCACATGCTGGCCGATCTCGACCCGAAGCCCGATCAGGTGACGGTCGCGATCAACACCACGCAGATGAACATCATGGAGTTGCTCTATCCGGCGTACCTGGAAGGTACCTCGCTGGCCAATCCCGCGCTCATGGCGGCCTATAGCGAAATGACGGTGCCCGCGGGTCCGGCCTGGGTCGAGGAGCACCTGCGCCGCCTGCAGGTCTCGGGTATCCAGCCGCACTTCCAGCTCACCGGTATTCATGCGCTCGAAACGCTCGATCGTCTGGTGCGCAAGGGCGTCTACAAGGGGCCGTTGAACCTGACGTGGATCGGCATCGGCGGTGGCTTCGACGGTCCGAACCCGTTCAACTTCTTCAACTTCGTCCACCGTGCGCCGGACGGCGGTACGGTCACGGCCGAGTCGTTGCTGAAAAACGTCCTGCCGTTCAACATGATGGCGATGTCCATGGGTCTGCACCCGCGCTGCGGTATCGAGGATACGATCATCGACCAGCATGGCAATCGCATGAGCTCGGTGCAGCAGATCGAACAGTGCGTGCGCGTGGCGCGCGAACTGGGCCGCGAGATTGCGAGCGGCAAGGAAGCGCGCGAGATCTACAAGATCGGTGTGCAGTACGAGACGATCGACGAAACACTCGCGGCCAACGGCATGACACCGAATCGCAAGGCAGGCGTGAAGAACCTGCCGCTGCGCGCGGCGTAACAGGGCGGTACCCGCCATCGGCATGACATCTCGTGCCGATGGCGGTTGAAGGAGGAGACGCCCCGGCTTGCTTCGGGGACCGGCACACATATCGGCCCCTTTTATCCGTTACGGAAAAAGGGAGCAGGAAGCGCCACACGAGAAGGAGACGAAATGCTTTTACAGCATGCTGAGCCCACCACGGGCGATGTTTCGGCGACGCAATCGGACATACCCGCCTACGCGTGGGTGGTCTGCGCGCTCACGGTCGGGCTGCTGTTGTCCGACTATATGTCGCGCCAGGTGTTGAACGCGGTCTTTCCGTTTATCAAGTCTGCGTGGGACCTCTCCGACACGAAGCTCGGCTCGCTCAGCAGCGTGGTGGCGCTGATGGTTGGCCTGCTGACCTTTCCGCTTTCGGTCCTCGCGGATCGCTGGGGCCGCGTAAAGAGCATCGTGCTGATGGCGGCGCTGTGGAGTCTCGCGACGCTCGGCTGTGCCATCTCGACGAGCTACGGCGAGATGCTGATCGCGCGTGCTTGCGTCGGTATCGGCGAGGCGGCTTACGGCAGTGTGGGCATCGCGCTCGTCCTGAGCATTTTTCCAGCGCGCCTGCGCGCCACGCTCACCGCCACCTTCATGGCAGGTGGGGCGTTTGGCTCCGTGATGGGCATGGCGCTGGGCGGCGCGGTCGCGAGCCATCTTGGATGGCGCTGGTCGTTTGGTGCAATGGCCTGCGTCGGTATCGCGCTCGTGGTGATTTACCGTTGTGTTGTCACGGAGAAAAAACTGGCGGCGCTCCAACCGGTGATTGCAGGGCAGAAGAGTAATTTTGGCGTGCGCATGAGTTTCCGCGCGCTGATGAAGGGCCTGTTTTCCACGAAGTCCGTCGTGTGCGCTTACGTGGGCAGCGGTATGCATCTGCTGGTCCCGGCGGCCGTGTGGTCCTGGATGCCAAGTTTCCTGAATCGCTATTACGGCATGGCGCCCGGTAAAGCGGCCGTGCATGGCGCGGTGTTCGTGCTCGTGACCGGCCTTGGCATGATTGCGTGCGGAAGCCTCTCCGACCGTCTCAACAGGAAGGTCGTACAAAGAAAGTGGCTGACCGCGATCGTGTACTGCCTGTTGTGCTGCGTCCTGCTCGGCGTCGCTTTTCAACTGCCCGCCGGCCCGTTGCAGCTCGTTCTGATCGGTTGCGGCATGTTCTTCTGTGCCGGCGCAACGGGGCCCTCGGGCGCCATGGTGGCGAACCTGACGCCGCCGTCGATCCACGCGTCGGCATTCGCCACCCTGACACTGGCCAACAACATGCTGGGGCTGGCACCCGCGGCTATCCTCACGGGCATCGTCGCGGACCGGATCGGCCTGCTCGGCGCCTTGCAACTGGTGCCACTTGCACCCTTGTTCGCGGCGGTCGCATTCGCCATCGGTCGTCGCAGCTATAAGCGCGACCTTGATCACGTGAATGCACTGCGTGAGCAGGCCACGCTCTGAGCGGCCTGCTTGCTCGCGCCTGCCGCGTCTTCCGGCAGGCGCATTCCTTTACTGTAATTCGAGAAACAACCTGGAGAACGAATCATGGCGAAAGCAGTCCGCTTTCATGAAACCGGTGGCCCCGAAGTCCTGCGTTACGAGGACGTTGAAGTAGGCGATCCGGGCCCGGGTCAGGTTCGCCTGCGCCATGAGGCAGTCGGCCTGAATTTCGCGGACACCTATTTCCGCTCGGGACTGTATCCGGTTCCGCTGCCTGCCGGCATGGGCGTCGAGGCGGCCGGTGTGGTCGAAGCAGTGGGCGAGGGCGTGACGAACATCGCGGTGGGTGATCGTGTCACCTACACGGGTTTTATCAACACGCTCGGCGCTTACAGCACGGAGCGCCTTTGTCCGGCCGCACCGCTGATCAAGCTGCCCGCGGGCATCGCCTGCGAGACGGCCGCAGCCATGACCATGCGCGGGCTGACCTCGTCGTACCTGATGCTGCGCATCTACGACTTCAAACCCGGCAACACGATACTGCTGCATGCTGCCGCGGGCGGCGTCGGGCTGATCGTATCGCAATGGGCCAAGCTGCTCGGGCTCACAGTGATCGGCACCGTGTCGAGCGACGCGAAGGCGGAAGTCGCCCGCGCGCACGGCTGCGACCACACCATCAACTACAGCCATGAAGACGTCGCGAGGCGCGTGCGCGATCTGACCGACGGCGCCGGGGTCAATGTGGTGTTCGACAGCGTCGGCAAGGATACCTTCGAAGCCACGCTGGATTCGGTCAAGCGCCGCGGCCTGATTGTCTGCGTCGGCACGGCATCGGGGCCGATCCCGGCCTTCAATCCGCAGATCCTGGCCATGAAAGGATCGCCGTATCTGACCCGTCCCGCGCTCGCCGACTATATCGCCGACCCCGCTGAAAAAGCGGACCTGGCCGGCGAACTGTTCGGCCACGTCGCGGCTGGCCGCATCAAGATCGAGATCAATCAGCGCTATGCGCTCGAAGATGCCGGGCAAGCGCATCGTGATCTCGAAACGCGCAAGACGACCGGCTCGTCGGTCTTCGTCATCTAAGGAGAGCGCCATGCGTGTCGAACAACTTACCAACGCCATTGGCGCCGAAGTGGTGGACGTCAAGCTCGCTGACGCGATCCACGACGATGGCCTTTTTGCCGAAATCCGCGCGAACCTGCTCAAGCATCGGGTGCTGTTCCTGCGCGATCAGGACATTACCTGCGCCGAGCATGTTGCTTTCGCGCGCCGCTTCGGCGAACTGGAAGATCACCCGGTCGCGGGTAGCGATCCTGAGCATCCAGGACTCGTGCGTATTTACAAGTCGCCGGACCGACCCAATGACCGCTACGAAAATTCGTGGCATTCGGATGCCACCTGGCGTGAAGCGCCTCCGTTCGGCGCCGTGCTGCGATGCGTCGAATGTCCGCCGGTCGGCGGCGACACGATGTGGGCGAACATGGTGCTCGCGTATGAGAACCTGCCCGTGCACGTGAAGGAGCAGATCGCCGACCTGCGCGCCCGCCACAGCATCGAGGCGAGTTTCGGTGCGGCGATGCCGATCGAGAAGCGGCATGCGTTGAAAGCCCAATATCCCGATGCGGAGCATCCGGTCGTGCGCACGCACCCCGAGACGAGCGAGAAAGTGCTGTTCGTCAATGCGTTCACGACGCACTTCTCGAACTACCACACGCCGGCGCGCGTGCGCTTCGGCCAGGACGCCAATCCGGGCGCGTCCGATCTGCTCCGTTACCTCATCAGCCAGGCCTACATTCCGGAGTACCAGGTGCGCTGGCGCTGGAAGCCGAACAGCATCGCGATCTGGGATAACCGCAGTACGCAGCACTACGCGGTGATGGATTACGCGCCGTGCCATCGCAAGATGGAGCGGGCCGGCATTGTTGGCGACAAACCGTATTAACCGGAAGGAATCAGCGTCGTGACTTTCAAACCAGCGCCTACCGTGCTAATCGTGCCCGGCCTGCGTGACCATGTGGCCGAGCACTGGCAGACCCTGCTGCAGGCTCGCCTTCCCAAAACGGCTTCGGTGCCGCCGCTCGAGCACGACAAGCTCAGCTGTGCGGCGCGCGTCGCGGCGCTTGATGAGGCCATCGCGAAGATCGATGGCCCGATCGTACTGGTCGCTCACAGCGCCGGCGTGATGATTACCGTGCACTGGGCGCAGCACCACAACCGCTCGATCCAGGGCGCACTGCTGGCCACGCCGGCGGACCTGGAAGTACCGATGCCCGCCGGTTATCCGGCGCTCGAGGTACTCAAGGAAAACGGGTGGCTGCCGTGTCCGCGCAAACCGCTGCCGTTCCCAAGCATTCTCGGCGCGAGCCGCAACGACCCGCTCGCGGCGTTTGATCGCGCCACCGGCATGGCGGCGGACTGGGGCAGCCGTCTCGTCGACCTCGGCGAAGTTGGGCATCTGAATCCCGCGGCCGGTTATGGCGAGTGGCCGCAGGCGGAGACCCTGATTCGTGAGCTTCTCTGACATGGACGGGACAACGGAGCAGGGCGCGGTGGTCAATCAGAACACCTTAGTAACGGTCGATGTCCACTTCGACTTTATCTGCCCGTGGTGTCTGATTGGCAAGCGCAATCTCGATGCGGCCGTTAGTCGCCTCGCCAGCTTGCGTCCGGACGTCGGCGTCAAGGTGCGATGGCACTCGCATCAGTTGCTGCCCGATACGCCGGTGGGGGGTGTCCCTTATCAGGCGTTCTATGTGGCGCGTCTGGGGAGTCCACACGCGGTCGCCGCACGGCGCGCACAGGTTCAGGAGGCCGCCCGCGCGGCGGGCATCGAGCTGGCATTCGACAGGATCGAGGTGATGCCCAACACACGGGCAGCGCACACACTCCTTGCCTGGGCCGCAGCCACCAGCCCAGGCCCGGCATGCAAATCCGCGTTGCTGATCGACCGGCTGTTCACAGGCTATTTCATGGACGGCGAAGACATCGGCAACCCGGACGCGCTTGAGCGAATCGGCCTCGCGTGCGGTCTTGACGCCGCGGGCCTTGCTGAACATCTCATGACGTCGCGGGAAGACGGCGACGTGGCATTGCCGCGTTCGCCGCAGGCTGACGACGTCAGGGGCGTGCCGCATTTTGTGGTCAATTCGGCACTGTCGCTGTCTGGAGCGTACTCGCCCGGCGCGATCGTGGATGCCATGTTGCGTTCTATCGACGCTCAGGAGAACCGATAATGCCGCGCCAGATCCCGGCCGGGTCGGCCGATGAACTCGCGCCGGGGCAACGCAAGCTGGTCTTCGTCGACGGCCGCAGCATTGTGGTCTTCAACATCGACGGTGGGCTCTACGCCGTCGAAAACGCCTGTCCTCACAATGGCGCATCGATTGCGAGTGGCCAGCTCGAAGGGCGCCTGCTGCGCTGCCCCGCGCATGGCCTTCGTTTTGACGTCAGCACCGGTTGCATGCCGGGACAAGATGGAGGCGGTTTGAGCCTCGCGACGTGTCCCGTCCGCAACGTCGCCGGCACGCTCGAACTCACCGTCGACGACGCCACGGCGGGTCCGTGTCACACGCAGCTAAGCTGAATCTGGAACAATCAGGAAGGTACCCATGCATGGATTGATGATGCAGCAACCGCTGCTGGTCGCGTCGCTCCTTACCCACGCCGAGCGGCATCACGGCGAGCAGGAAATCGTATCGCGACAGGTCGAAGGCGACATTCACCGCTATCGCTATCGCGATCTTGCGCAGCGCGCCCGAAAGCTGGCCAACACCCTCGCGGGCCTCGGGACCGGCCAAGGTGAGCGCGTCGGTACGCTGGCATGGAACGGCTACCGCCATATGGAGCTGTACTTTGCGGTGTCGGGTTCCGGTGCCGTGCTGCATACGCTCAACCCCCGGCTGCATGTCGATCAGCTCGCGTACATCATCGATCATGCCGATGATCGCGCCATCTTCTTCGACCTGACCTTCCTTCCGCTGATCGAGGCCGTTGCCTCGCGTATCAAGAGTCCGAAGGTATTCGTCGCGATGACCGATCGGGCCAACATGCCGGCAAAGCACGATCTGCCGATCATGCTGTTGTGCTACGAAGACCTCATCGACGGTCATAACGACGACTTCGCGTGGCCGCTTCTCGACGAGAACGAGGCGTCGTCGTTGTGCTACACGTCCGGCACCACCGGCAATCCGAAAGGGGTGCTGTACAGCCATCGTTCAACGATTCTGCACACCTATGCAGCGGCATTGCCGGACTCACTGAACTGCTCGGCGCGCGATGTGATCCTGCCGGTCGTCCCCATGTTCCATGTGAACGCGTGGGGCCTGCCTTATATCGCGTGCATGGTCGGCGCCAAGCTGGTGTTCCCGGGTCCCGCGCTCGATGGGAAATCGCTCTACGAACTGATCGAGGCGGAGCAGGTCACGCTCTCCGCCGGTGTGCCGACCGTCTGGCAGGGATTGCTTCGACATGTAGCCGAGCGCGGGACGACGTTTACGTCCATGCGCCGCACCATCGTGGGCGGTGCGCCATGTCCGACTGCCATGACCACGGAATTCCAGGAGCGTTATCACGTCGACGTCCTGCACGCATGGGGGATGACGGAACTGAGCCCGGTCGGCACCGTTTGCAGTTTCAAAGGGCATCACCTGTCGTTGCCGATGCAGCAGCGATATGCCGTGCAGGCGAAGCAGGGCCGCGCCGTGTTCGGCATCGACATGAGAATCGTGGGCCCGGACGGCAAGGCGTTGTCATGGGACGGCCAGGTGGCCGGCGATCTGCAGGTGCGCGGGCCGTGGGTGGCGTCCGGATATTTCGGTGGCGAAGAGGCGTCGCCGCTTTCCGATGGCTGGTTTCCGACCGGTGACGTGGCGAAGATCGACCCCGACGGCTTCATGCAGATCACCGACCGCAGCAAGGACGTCATCAAGTCCGGCGGCGAATGGATCAGTTCGATCGACATCGAGAACGTGGCGTGCCTGCACCCGGCGGTGGCGAGCGCAGTCTGCATTGCCGCAAAACATCCGAAATGGGACGAGCGCCCGTTGCTGCTGGTCGTGAAGAAGCCGGAAGCCGTGCTTGAAAGCGACGAACTGTTTGAGTTCTTTGACGGCCGGGTGGCGAAGTGGTGGAAACCCGATGCCGTTGTATTCATCGACGCCATTCCGCTCGGCGCAACCGGCAAGGTGCTCAAGAACCAGTTGAGGGATCAGTTCGGCGACTACTACCTGAGGGCCTGACGGCGGCGAACTGCCATTCGTTCTCGATTCGCTGCCGGGCTGGCGATTCCCTGAACGATGCTGGCGAAGGAACAAAAACCCTATCGTTTTCGCCTTGCTTTTCCGGTTGATATTTAACTATAGTGTTAAATATCAACCGGAAGGTTTATAAAATGAGGCAGTCATGAACGAAGCGTTTCATCGCCCTTCGCTGGGTGCGTCGGTGTACTACAAGGACCCGTTTGCCGCGCTCGACTGGCTCGAGAAAGCGTTCGGCTTCGAGCGCCAGATGGTGGTCACGGATAGCGACGGCCAGTTGGGGCACTCGGAAATGCGATTTGGCGACAGCTACGTGATGATTTGCCGCGAATGGTCGGAAGACGCGGCGAGCCCGGCTTCGATCGGCGGCAAGAATACGCAATCGGTGCACGTGCAACTGCGCGAGGGGATCGACGAACATTGCGCCCGCGCGCGCGCCGCGGGCGCCGTGATTACGCGCGAACCGGCGGATCAGTTTTATGGCGACCGTGTCTATGCGGCGCGCGATCCGGAAGGGCACGTCTGGAGCTTTGGCCAGACGGTTCGCGAGGTGTCGCGCGAGGAGGCCGAGCGTGTGAGCGGCCTGAAAATCGAAGGATGGGTGTGAATCGATGGGTAAGCCAATGGCGCTGCCCGCCAGCGTCTCGCTCGACCGCACGCTGGCCGCGCTAGCCGATCCCAACCGGCGTCAGGTGGTCGATCTGCTCAGCCAGCAACCCATGCGCGCGGGCGAACTCGCGCAAGCCACCGGCCTTTCACCGCAGGCGATGAGCCGGCATCTGCGGGTGCTGCGCTCGAGCGAGCTGATCGAGGAATCGCACGACGGCGTCGATGCGCGCGTGCGTCTCTACGTGCTGCGATCGGCGCCGATGAGCGAACTCAAGGCATGGCTCGAACGGACCGAAACGTTGTGGTCCGAGCAACTGCTGTCGTTCAAGGCGCATCTGGAGCAGCAGGAATGAGTTCGCGCGTGCAGGTGTCGCTACGGGTGGCGGCAACGCCGCTGCGCGCATTCGATGTGTTCACGCGCGAGATCGGCGCATGGTGGCGGCCGAACGGGCTATTTCAGTTCACGCCGCGAGGCGCGGGCGTGCTGTCGTTCGAGCGGACCGCGGATTCCCTCGTGCCGGGGGAATCTGGACGCCTCATCGAAACGCAGGCGGACGGCAGCGTCTTCGAGATCGGCCTCGTCACGGTCTGGGAGCCGGGTGAGCGTCTGGCATTCGGGTGGCATCAGGCCAGTTTCACCGATGCGCAGCACACGCATGTCGACGTGTGTTTCGAAGCAGTGGGCGACGAAACGCGCGTAACGGTCGAGCATCGCGGCTGGGATACGGTGCCGCAGGATCACGTGGCGCGTCATCATTTCCCCGAGCGTGTCTTTCTGCTGCGGCACGGTGAATGGTGGCAGGCTTTGCTGGCGTCTCTGCGTGCTGAAGTACAAACCGCGGCGCCGCCAGGCTGAGCGCCTGACGCGCCGTTCAGCTTTCCGTCAACGTGTGGCGATAGCCGCGGCGACACCGGCCATGACCGTGGCACTGGCGCGGTTGGTGAGCCTGACCGCGCGGCGGGTGGTCAGCAGTTTGCGCGCACGGGTGGCGAGCAGCGCCCAGCCGAAATCGACGGCCATCAGCACGATCAGCATGGTGAGCGTCAGTTCGAACCATGCAACGGTGCCGATGCGCGACAGATCGATGATGGTCGGCAGCAACGCGAGGTAGAACATCATGATCTTCGGGTTGCCGAGCGTCACCAGCATGCCGGCGACAAACATGCGCCACGGCGACTGGCCGCTCGGCAAGTCGCTGCCCTGTACGTCGGCCGGTGCGCGCCACATCTTCCATGCAAGAAACAGCAGATAGGCGACGCCGACGAATTTCAGCGCGATGAACACCATGCCGAAGCTGCGTGCGATCACCGCGAGGCCGGCCACTGCGCAAGAGAGCCACAACGCTTCGCCGAGCCACATGGCGGCGAGAAACGGCAATACGTCGCGAAAGCCGTTGGTCAGCACGCGCGCGACCAGCGCGGCGATGCTGGGGCCCGGCGTGCCAGCGGCGATGATCAGCGCCAGCGCGAAAACGAGCAAAGCAGACAGCGACATAACGTTTCTCCGCGATATTCAATGAGCACGCAACCTTCGGCTCAGTGAGCGCGCAACCTTCGGGTCAATGGGCACGCAACCTTCGGTTGACGAAGCGCCACACGGCGCTCACCAGCAGCGATCCTACACCGAGCGAGACACCGAGCAGCACGATCGAACTCATATGATCGCGCACCAGCGGCACGTTGCCGAACAGATAGCCGGCCGCCACCAGCGACACGATCCATAGCGCCGCGCCGGCCGTGACGAACGACACGAAGCGTGCAAACGTCATGCGCGAAACGCCCGCGACGAACGGCGCGAACGTGCGCACGACGGCAATGAACGGCGACAGTAGAAAGGTCAGGCCGCCGCGTGCTTCGTAAAACGCATGCGCTTTACGCAGTGCATTCTTGTCGAGCCAGCGGTAGTCCGCGGTATAGACCTTTTCGCCGATCGCGCGGCCGATCGCATAGTCGACGATGCTGCCGGCCACGGTGGCGGCGAACAGTACGGGGATCACAAGCCACACGTTCAGCGCGCCGGTGGCGGCGAGACCGCCACAAATGAAAATCAGCGGATCGCCGGGTAGAAAGAATAACGGCAGAAAGCCGATCTCGACGAACACCACGAGAAACAGCATCGCGTAGACGGCGGTGCCGTATTGCACGATCAAACTGCTCAGGTGCTGGTCGAAGTGCAGGGCGACCTGCAGCACATGCATGAGATCCATCTTGGTTCGAAAGAGATTGAAGTGTTCAGGAGTTTAGTCCCGTGGCGGCGCGGGCACTTGTTAATTTCACCGCGGCGATGTCAATATCGAGGCGGGTCTTCCAGATTCGTACCTAATAAAATTGACGAAACGCGTATGCACCACACTTCAAACATCACGTTCCGCCTTGCCGCACCGCACGATGCGAGCGCTATCCGTACGATCGAATTCGAGGCCGGTCAGCGTTTTGTCAGCGTCGGCATGACCGGTATCGCCGATGCACCGCCGATGGAGCTGGCGATCGTCGAGCGCAAGATCGACGCGCAGGAAATCGTCGTCGCCGTGGATGCCGATGAGACTTGTGTGGGATTCGTCATGTTCGAGCCGCAACCTGCCTATTTCTATATTCAGGAACTCGACGTGCAGACTTCGCATGCCGGCCAGCGCCTTGGCGCGAGGCTGATCGAGCAGGTCGCGCAACTCGCGCGTGCGCAACAGGTTATGCAACTTACCTTGTCGACGTTTCGCGAGGTGCCGTGGAACGCGCCGTATTATCGGCGGCTCGGCTTTCGCGATATCGCGGAGGCCGATCTCGACGCGGTGCTGATCGCGCGGCGCGAAGCGCATATCGCGCGCGGTCTCGACGAATCGAAGCGCGTGTTCATGCGGCGTGACCTGACATGACGCGTGGGTGTAAGCGCCTGGATTGATTGTCGAGCGGGCAGTGTGCGGTGGACGCAGCCGCCAACGCATGAAAAAACGCGGCGGGCGTGGACGGATATCGTTCCGGTCACACCCGCCGCGTGGTCTTGCAGCGTGCTGCGCTGCTTATTTCTCAGCTGACTTCAACCGCTGACTTCAATCGCTTACTCGACCGCTTCCAGCGTCGGATAATCGACGTAGCCGGTTTCGCCGCGTGCGTAGTACGTGGCCGGATTCGGCTGGTTCAACGGCGCATTGGTTTCGAAGCGACGCACCAGATCCGGATTCGCGATGAACAGTTGACCCCAGGCCACCGCGTCCGCTTCACCCGCGTCGAGCACGTGCTGTGCGGTTTCCTTCGTGAACTTTTCGTTCGCGATGTACGGGCCGCCGAATTCCTTCTTGAGTTGCGGGCCGAGGCGGTCGTCGCCGAGCGCTTCGCGAGCGGCGATAAACGCAATCTTGCGCTTGCCGAGTTCGCGCGCCACGTAACCGAAGGTGGCTGCCGGATCCGAATCGCCCATGGCGTGCGCGTCGCGACGCGGTGCGAGGTGCACGCCGACACGGTTCGCGCCCCAGACGTCGATACAGGCGTCAGTGATTTCGAGCAGCAGGCGGGCGCGGTTTTCGATCGGGCCGCCGTACGCGTCGGTACGCTTGTTGGTGCTGTCCTGCAGGAACTGGTCGAGCAGGTAGCCGTTCGCGCCGTGTACTTCCACGCCGTCAAAACCCGCTGCCTTCGCGTTTTCGGCGCCCTTGCGGAACGCTTCGACCACACCGGCGATTTCGTCGAGTTCGAGTGCGCGCGGCGTGACGTACGGACGCTCCGGACGCACCAGGCTCACGTGGCCTTGCGCTGCGATCGCGCTCGGCGCAACCGGCAGTTCGCCGTTCAGGAACAGCGGGTCCGAAATACGGCCGACGTGCCACAGCTGCAGGAAGATCTTGCCGCCCGCTGCGTGCACGGCGTTCGTGACGATCTTCCAGCCTTCCACCTGTTCCTGCGACCAGATGCCCGGCGTTTCGGCGTAACCGACACCTTGCGGCGTGACGGAAGTCGCCTCGCTGATGATCAGGCCGGCGGTGGCGCGTTCGGCGTAGTACTTCGCCATCAGCGCGTTCGGCACGCGGATTTCTTCAGCGCGCTGACGCGTGAGCGGCGCCATGATGATGCGGTTCGACAACGTAATGTCGCCAATCTGGAGCGGATCAAAAAGAGTCGGCATATAGGTTCACCTTGGTGGCGGGCGCGAGGCCCGAGCCTTAAAAAACTGCATGATGAAAGAAGCGAAAAAAAGCGCGGCGATGCGGACGATGCGTTCAGAGCCCGGTATTCATGTGCTCGAGAAACGCCTGAATGACGGCCTCGTTGCGTTTGAAAAACACCCATTGACCGACCCGCTTCGACGTGACGAGCCCCGCACGCTGCAAGGCGGCGAGATGTGCCGACACCGTGGACTGCGACAGGCCGCAGCGCGCATCGATCTTGCCGGCACACACGCCCTGATCGAGCGGCAGGTCCTGGTCGGAGAAATGCGCATACGGCTCGCGCAGCCAACCGAGAATCTCCCGGCGTACGGGGTTGGCGAGCGCTTTGTGAATCGCGTCGATATCGAGCGTCATGTGGGGCGGCTTTTGGGTCATCACCTTCAGCTAACTAACAACAGGGCCGGTGTGGCGCCGGTTGGCGGCCACGCATCTGCATCGCTACAAGACGAATTATATATCGGGATTTAACGATATGAGCGAAGCCATTACTGGCTATGGGGTCGATAGTTTGGGTTATCCACAGAAAATGTTCATATCCTTGTGGACAAGTCCTGGCCGAAACCGCCAAGTGATTGAGTGCAGAGCGATTTCTGGATGGGGATAGCGAACACGCACGTCCAGGCAAGCCCAGGCAGACCGCCCGCAACCCGCCGCTCATTCCACCGGAGAGGCCAGCAGCGATACCGGCACGCCATGACAACTCACCGTGCCCACGAGTGCCGCGCCGAGTCCGGCGCTCGTTTTTGCGTGCGCATCGAACGACGACACTTCCTTGTCGACCCGCAAAATGTTGATCGGCCACGACGCCCGGGAGAGCCGTTCGTGCGCGAATGCGCCGACCCACAGCGGGGTGGTCGACGCACCGTTCGCCACGGCATAGCCGCTCGGCCAGAAGCGCAGGACGTCGCGTTCGTCGCGCGTGTCGCCGGGGCGCATGAAGACCAGCGACGAAGGCACGCCATTGTTCAGCTTCGGCAAGACCGGCAGCGCGACCGCCGCGACATTCGGCGAGGCAAGCGAAAGCAGGCTGTGTGCGGATAGGTCCGTGCCCTCGACCCATCCCTGCGCGCGCAGTTGCCCCTTGATCGAATCGAGGTCCGACACCCATTGCAGCGTGAGCGGTTCCTTGTGGTCGCCGCCCATATCGGAGCGATAGCAGGGCAGCCGCTTCCACAGCGACACGGTCCACTGCGCTTGCGTGACCAGCACGGGCGGCGGGCGCAGCATGTTGTCCGGCGGCGGCGCCGGTGAATTGACGCTCAGTTGCACGCCCACGCTCAGGAGCATTACCGCCAGAATCACGACCGGCATGAAGCCGCGAGAGGGCGGCACTTCCGGATGCCGCAAGATCGCCGTCAGCGCGACGATGGCAACCCAGATGTATGCGAGCGCGGCGCCGCCGATCGCGTCCGAGACCCAGTAACGGCCGAAGTAAAGTCCGGCGAGCGCGACCACGATCACGACCACCGTACTCGCGGTCGCCACGAACAGGCCCTCCACCATGCCGACCCGCCGCGCGAGCAGGAATGCCATGAAGCCGTAGACGATCACGGTCGCGGCGACGTGATTGCTCGGAAACACGTAAGCGTCGGACAGGAGTTCGTTGGGCGGCGCGCGGTGCATGGCGAACTGCAGCGCGAAGATCAGCAATTGAGAAAACACAACTGCGGCGAGCCAGTAGCCGATGGTGCGCCAACGTCGTTCAAACAGCATCCACACCACCACGGTCATGACCAGCGCCGTCAGCGTGAAGACGCTGCCAAGCGTCGCCAGTCCTGCAAGCACGGTATCGCTCCAGGGCGTGCGCACCGATTGCAGGAAGTGATAGACGGACAGATCGACGCTGACCAGCGGATCGCCGCTGACGACGTCTTCGAGAACGCCGAAGAAGAGCGCGCCCGATCCCAGCACGATCAGCGACGCCACTACGATGCTGCTGGCATCCGGATGTTCCGGGTCCAGCAGCCGCTGCGCGAGCCGGCCGAACGGGCCCGGGTGACGGCAAGCCCACCTTCCCAGATAGTGGCCCGCCGCGCTCGACCACGCACTGGCATGCGAGAGCAGGAAACCCATCGCGCGAAAGCTCAGCCAGACAATGCAGACCAGCAACGCGATGATGACGACGAGACGGAACGACACCGCGCCGGCGAGCAGCACCGAGGCGCCGAATACCACGCCTGGCAGGATATGCGCGGGGGCCCAGAGCAACGCCGACAGCACGTTCATCGCGTAGAAGCGCACCGGCGTCATGCCCAGCATGCCCGCTACGACCGGCACGATGGCCCGCAATGGTGCGACGAAGCGGGCGAACACGACGCCTTTGGCCCCATGCTTCTGAAAGAAGCGATGGCCTGCGTCGAGTATCTGCGGATGATTGCTGAACGGCCAGAACTGGACGATTCGGTTCTTGTAGCGCTTGCCGATCCAGAAGCTCATGCCGTCCCCGGCGACGGCGCCGGCGATTGCCCACAGGAACACCCAGCCGAGGCTCAGTGAACCCGTGCCGGCCAGCGCACCGGCGAGAAACATGGCTGTACTGCCTGGAATGAAAGTGCCGATGACCGCGATGGCCTCCAGGAAGGCCGCAAGAAAGATGACCGTGAGCGTCCACGCCGGATGACCGGCAAGCAGATGCAAAAGGTGGATATAGGCGTGCTCCATCGTGCGCGATCGGCCGTTCTGGCGTAACTGCTGATCATAACGCGCACGGCGTTCCCTCACATTGTGGCCAACCGGCATTCACTGGAATGCTGGCGCGGGATCTCACGAAGCCGTCAGCGAATCGCCGGATACGTGAACCCGCTGGCCGATCTGGACGTCCGGCTGTGTCGGGTAGCTGAAGTTGCGGTAGCTGCCGTCCTGCATGCGCACCTGGACCTGATAGGTGGTCTGCTTTCTCACGGCGTGTTCGATGCCGTTGCCGGCGAGGCCTCCGCCGACAGCGCCCGCGATGGTGGTGAGAATCTTGCCGCGTCCGCCGCCGATCTGATTGCCGACGAGTCCGCCCGCAACCGCGCCACCCAGTGCGCCGAGCCCGGTGGTCGGCTCAGGCGCCTGGACCGGATTGATGGCGACGACCTCGCCCGCATAAGGATCGGCGACCGGTCTCGCCGGTGCGGATTCATACGGCGCCTGATATCCCTGATTGTTTGCGTACCTCGGTGTGTCTGTGGGAGGCGCGCTGTGCGTATGATGAACACGCGGACGTGCCGGTGCGGCTTGCTGGACGGCTTGCTGAGCCGTTTGCTGAACCGGGGCCGGTTGGGGCGCGGCGACTGGCGCGCTCGCGACCTGAGCCGTGATCGGCGCGACAGGTTGCGCGGGCTCGGTCACTGCGTGCGAGGTTGGCAGCAGGCCGGTCATCGCCGCGATGCCGGTGGCGCTCGCAAGAATGACGGCTACCGCCGCGCCGGCGACGAGGGGATGGATGCGATTGCGTTGCGGATTGCTGGAAGTGAGGTTGGTGTTCATTGCGGGCTCCGCGGGTAGATGCCTGCAATAACGCCGCAGCAGCGCGGTCGGTGTACGCCAGTTGCGCGCTGCTTTGTAAGCATTTGTACAACTTGCCGGAAATGATTGGCCTGCTCGGAGTTCGTCGGTAAATACGTCGAGGCGAATCTTCTCGGCGATGAACAAACGTGGTCGCCGAGCAGTCTTACTGTTTGACCGGTTCCTTCATGAGCGCCTATTGCTCGACATCGCTACGATGGTATGAGGCGTTCGGTCGGGAAATTCAGCAGCATCATGGAGCAGGCTATGAAAATCGTGGCAAAGGGTATGTTGATCTCGGCGCTGATGATCGGGCTGACGGGCGTGGCTTATGCCCAGTCGGCCAATCTCGGCGCCAATGGGTTGGGCGGGTTGGGCGGTTTACAGGCAGGTGGGAGCAACGGTGCGGGCGTGGGGCAGCGGATGAGTGTGGGCACGGGCGCGGCAAGCCTTAGCCCAACGCCTGGAATAGGGACGATGGGCAGCACCCCGGCGATCGGCGGAACCGGCAGCATGGGGTCAGGTCCGGCGCTCAGCAACATGCGCGCGAACGGCACCAGCCTGAATATGAACCCGGATCCTCGTGCGCCGAACGTGGCGGGCAAGGCGTTCGGGCCGCAGTAGTCATTCAGCCTGAATCAGTTGCAGAACGATGCGCCTGGCCGACGTGAGGTGTTCCACTGTCATCGATCGCGCGAGGCGTGCGTTGCCGGCCTCGCATGCTTCGAGAATCCTGAGATGCTCGTCCTGGAAGGCCGGTGTGTCGGCGAGCAACGTACCTTGCAATCGTTCGTAGCGCTCGACCTGAGCGCGCAGTTCGCGGATCGCTTTCAATTGCCGGCCGTTGGCGCACGGGCGGTATAGCAGCTCATGAAATTCGCGATTCAGTTCGCCCTGTCTTTGCGCCGTATCGGCGTCTCCCAGAAGCCGATGAACGAGTTCGGCGCGCGATAACGTCTCGCTGTCCATGCGTTTGACTGCGTGGAAGATGGCGTCTCCTTCGAGCAACATGCGCAGGCCGTAAATCTCGTTCAGGTCGGATTCCGTCAAGGTTCGCACCACGGCGCCGCGATTGCGCATGAGCTCCACCAGTCCTTCGCCTTCGAGCTTCTGTATGGCCTCTCTCATCGGCACGCGGCTCACCCCGAACCGATCGGCGAGTTCGCGCTCGACCAGCCGTGCGCCGTCCTCCAGTTCGCCGGCCGCGATCAGCTCGCGTAGTGAGGCGGCGATGGCGTCGGCCGTCGAATCCAGTTTTGCTTCCATATGCGTCGGCCCTTGTCGTTTGGAATAATAGTATACCAAAACTGCCGGGCGCATATAGAATGCGTTCGTTGCGAATTCAATTCCGGGTCAACAGCAAAGGAGATTGGCATGGCGTACGGCGAGCACAAATACGCGGTATCGGTGCAATGGACTGGCAACCGCGGCAGCGGCACCTCGGGATACCGTGAATACGGCCGGGACCACATCATCGCTGCGGGAAGCAAGCCCGATATTCCCGGATCGTCAGACGCGGCGTTTTTCGGCGACGCGAACCGGTGGAATCCGGAAGATCTGCTGGTTGCCTCGGCGTCCGCCTGCCACAAGCTCTGGTATCTGCATCTTTGCTCGGATGCGGGTGTCGTTGTGCTGAGCTATCTCGACAACGCCGAGGGCACGATGCTCGATAGTCCGGAGCAGGGCCGCTTTTCGCAGATCGTTCTGCGCCCGCATGTCGTCATTCGGGCCGGCGGCGATCTTGAACTGGCCGGGCGTTTGCATCACGTTGCGCATGAGAAGTGCTATATCGCGAACTCGGTTAACTTTCCGATTCTGTGCGAGCCGGTTATCTCGGCGGATGGGGCGTGATGGATGTGTGGTCGTTACCGGTATCTGGTAGCGATCGCAGTGCTAATGATTAGCTAATGTATTGAAGAGCGTGGGGGGCGTGGGGACGTGGAGGGCGGCGGCCGGTTGTTTGCCCGCCGCTCGCCGAAACGTCGGGGAGCGGGCGGGCAGTACCGCTTAATGCAGCAACGTCATCTGCACGACCTTCACGACAACGAGTGCGACTGCCACAATCAGATAGCCGCGCAACACCCCCATCCAGACGCGTTTGGACAGGGTCAGTTGCGGTGCAGGCAATTCTTCGAGGGGCGGCATGCGCCACGTATTGCGGGCTTCTTTCGAAAACTGTTGCTCGCCATCGGTAACCGCGGTAACCGTAGCGTCCCCCTCTGCGAGCCGCAGCCTGCGCACCGTCACGGTTGCGGCGTAGCCGACTACAGCCAGTAGCGTGCCGCCGGCCAGCACTTCAATAATCGCTTCGCCGGTAATGTCCGGATACATCACCGATGCAGTGAGGATGATGGAGAGCATGACGAGCACCCAGACAACTGCGCCTGTAAAGACGTTGAGCTTCTTCGAATTCACCCACGGACCGAGGACGGCGCGATCGTTGCACAACAGCAGCAGGAACACCGTCGCGCTCGGAAGCAGCACGCCCGCGAGCGTCTGCACGGCTTCAGTCAGAAGACCGAGCGGGCTGCCGGGAATCAATACCAGCGCCGCCGCGGCCGCGACAATGCCGAAGTAGACGAGATAGAAGCCTTTCGCATCCGTCACGCCGCGATGCAGCGAGTGGCGAATCTTGAACACGTCGCCGATTGCATACGCGGTGGACAGCGAGACGGCGGCCGCGCCGATGATGCAGGCGTCGAGCAGCGCGACCGCGAAGAGAACCGCGGGTGTGCGTCCCGCATATTTCTCCAGGCCCGCGATCACGCCGCCCGCATCCGTGAAATTGCCGAACTCGGGCTTGCCTGCGTAGAGTGCCGCGCAGAACGAGATCATGGCCACGGCACCGATCATCACGAAGATGATGCCGATCCACAGGTCAGCTTTCTCATACTTCATGAAGCGCGGCGTGATGCGTTTGTCCACGATATAGCTCTGCTGGAAAAACAGCTGCCACGGCGCGACGGTGGTGCCGACAATACCGATCACGAGCAGCATCACATCGCTGAGTTTCGAATTGGCGGGCCAGTTCGGAATCACGAAATCGTGCGCGATCTGGCTGACCGGCGGATGAATCGACACGAGCACGGGCACGAGCAACAGGCTCAACAGACAGAGCACGACCGCGAAGCGCTCGAAACGCCGGAAATTGCCCGTACTGACCGCGGCCATCGTCACTGCGGCGGCAATGCAGACTCCGGCCACTTTCGAAATGCCGAAGAAATCCAGCACGAACGTGATGCCGATGAACTCGGTCACGATGGTGAGCGCGTTCAGGATGAACAGGTCGACAACGCTGAATGCCCCCCAGAACTTGCCGAAGCGCTCGAAGATCAGCCGGGCATGGCCGACCCCGGTCACGGCGCCGAGGCGCAGCACCATTTCCTGATTGACGAAGAGAACGGGCACGAGCAGCAGCATGGTCCACAGCAAGGTGGTTCCGTAGTTCTGTCCCGCCTGCGTGTAAGTGCCGAAAGCGCCGGCATCGTTGTCGCCGACCATCACAATGAGGCCGGGTCCGAGGATCGCGAGCAGCGTTCGGATGCGGGCCCACCAGTTATTGCGAGGTGCGGTGTCGTGATGGGCAATGGTGCCGAGCGCGCCTTTGATGTCGCCGAGATGGGCTTTGTCGAGAACGGCGCTGCGTGGTGGTGAGACGTTAATTGGAGTGGACATTTTTAGCCGCCTGAGTCGATGTGGTTTGAATGCAGTGGCGCGTCTTCGGGATCCGCTGCGCGAATGTCGTCGAATCGGATCGAGCGACGGCGGTGCATGCGGATCGCGAAGGCGTGCGGGTGCCGGTAGTGAGTCGTTATGAAACTGAGTCCGAAGCTGAGTCCGAAGCTAACTTCGAAGCCGGGTCCGAGAGCAACGCTTTGACGCGGTGCCAGGACGTGGCGAGCCAGTGCGGCTTGATGCTGTGAAGCGCGAGTGCAGCGTCGCTGTGGATATGCGTTTGCTGCAGGGTCGGTACGAGGACGGCGATGTACATGATTTTTCTCCGGGCGTATGGCTTTACGCGGTTTGCGGAAAGCCAGCAGACACGGAGCGCGACCCGCACTATGCGCGCGGCGGCGAAGGTCTACTCGCTTTCCTCAGGCAAAACAAAAATTGCGTGGCAATTGAGCGGCATAAGGGATAACTGTCACTGTCTGGCATGGCGACTCCTTAACGGTGTTGCTTATCGGCGTTGCTTATCGGCGTCGCTTGTTTGCGTCGAATAAGCACGCGTTTATCCACGCGCCCGGTCGCGCCGGCGTTCGAACGGATCGAACCGGCGTGAGCGAGCGCTGCCGCGAGCGGAGGCTCGCGACACGATGCCATACGGTTGCGCGGATGCAGGACGTGCGTAAGCACTGCGCGGCCGAATGGCGCTAGTTAAGGTGCACGGAGAGAGTTGCTACGGCGCGCACCGTCTGCCTGCTGGCAAGACGGCGGCTGAGAAAAGAGAGCGCGGACGTCGGGCCGGTCAGGCAGTGAAACTGTTCGAAGATCGACTACTGCTGGTGTCCAAGGCAATGGCCCCGTTTGTGGTGACGGGCGAATTTTATGCACTCCCGCAAGCAGAAGTCAACATGCTTCGTTAAGCGAAGCAAATATTCTTTTTTTATGTGGGGGGCAATACGTTTCGTGGTCGCTAAGGGAGCGGAGTCTTTCAGAAATGACAGGAAAGACAGGTGGGGAAGGGCGCAGGCGCAGCAGTGAATAAGCCAGGTAGGTGTCTGCCGAAAGTGCGGCCGTAAATTCGGAGTGCGATCACTTTTATGCGGTTTTTACTTGCGATTTTATAAGTGTGCCGAATACAATCCGCCCGTCTCAGCAACAGGAGTCCCTCGTGGACACATGCTCTAGTAGTGGAAGTCCGATGCCGGCCTACGCCGGCGCAATATCCGCGAGTTAGCTGCAGGATGACTCCTTCGCCGCTAACTCGCTCCGTTCGGGTTAGCGCGCTTCTTCAGTGACCGGTTTCTGTCGGTCTGCCAGTTGCACGCTCCCTCTGTTTGATCGTTATCGCATCGTTTGCGAGGCACGGTCACGTCGTCATACATCGCCCGGCGTGGCCGGGCCCGATGGGAGTGAGCTTATGTTCGTCAAATCGTCTTCGTATCGTTCGTTGGCGCGTCGCGTGCGCAGCGCCCAACCTTGTTTCGCGCAGAAAGACCCTGCAAAAACCGGGTGGTGGAAGTCGGACGGCCCCCTCGGTCTGACTTTCCTGTTGTCGTTCGGGGTAGCGCCCTCCGTGCTGGCCCAGACGCCGGTAGCGGATCAGACGCCGGCCTTGGATCAGACGCCTGCCGGAGTTCAGGCTTCCTCCGCTGAACAGACACCTGCCGCGCCCACCGGGCTCTGGGAACGCTCGAATCTGCCCGGCGATATGGGCGGGCTGCGCCCCTGGCTCGGTAACTACGGGGTGACCTTCAATCTGCAGGAAACCGGCGAGTATCTGAACAACCTGACGGGCGGCGCTAAACGGGGCGGTGCTGACGATGGACTCACCCAGTTCGGTATCGTCGTCGATACGGAAAAAGCGCTGGGATTGCCGGGCGGCGCGTTCAATGTATCGGCGTTGCAGATTCACGGCAGTAATCTGAGCCAGCGGAATCTGCTGACCCTGCAAAGCGCGAGCGGCATCGAGGCCGACGACACGACGCGGCTGTGGGAGCTCTGGTATCAGCAATCCCTGATCGGCGGAAAGGTCGACGTGAAGGTCGGGCAACAGAGTCTCGACCAGGAATTCATGGTGAGCCAGTTCGCGACGCCGTTCATCAACGCGACGTTCGGCTGGCCTGTGTTGCCGTCGGTCGACATGCCTGCGGGCGGTCCCGCTTATCCATTGTCGTCACTGGGTGTGCGGTTGCGCGCCAGGCCTTCGGATGCATGGACCGTGATGGCCGGCGTCTTCGACGGCAATCCGGCCGGCAGCGATACGGGCGACCCGCAGCAACAGAACCGCCACGGCACGAATTTCAATCTGCGTGGCGGCGCGTTGTTCATCGGGGAAGTGCAGTATGCAATCAACCCGCCCGCGGCGAACTCGCCGGGTTCGCAGGCAAGCGGGCTGCCAGGCGTCTACAAACTCGGCTTCTGGTACAACACGCAAAATTTCGCGGACCCGCGTTTCGATCGTGCCGGTTTGTCGCTGGCGAACCCGGCGAGCAGCGGTGTACCGGCGAATCATCGGGGCGACTACAGCTTCTACGCGGTTGCCGATCAGACGGTCTGGCAACGGGGCGGGGACAGCCCGCAGTCGGTGGGCGTTTTCGCGAGAGTCATGGGCGCGCCGGGCGATCGCAATCTTGTGGACCTGGGCGTGAATGCAGGTGTGACGCTCAAAGCGCCGTTCAAAGGGCGCGACAACGACGTTGCCGGATTGGCCGTCGGCTACGCGAAGATCGGCTCGCATGCTCAAGGGCTCGCAAGCGATACCGCCGCGCTGACGACGCCGGGTTATCCGTCGCGCAGCGCCGAGACTGTCGTCGAGGCGACCTACCAGTATCAGGTCGCACCGTGGTGGCAGTTGCAGGCGGACTTCCAATATGTGTTCCGTCCGGCAGGCGGTATTCCCGATCCGGGCAATCCGTCACAACGCGTTGGTAATGAAGCGATCGTCGGGTTGCGGACCAATATTCTTTTTTGAGTGGTGGGCGGTGGGCTTCATGTGCTTCAACGCGCGTCTGGATGCAGTCGTGCGTTGAAGTACCCGAGACCCGGCAGGGCGAGTGGTGGGCCATCCGGCCTTGTGGTACGTCCAGGTCCAGGGCGCTAATACGCAACTAACGGTCAAGTCCAGCTGCCACCACCGAATAACGCGACGACCGTTCCGGTGGAAACCAAAGACGGCCATCGCTCGCGTACTACGCTGCAGCTACGCAGTGAAGAGACCAGCTATGCCACTCAACGATTGCCGTCAAGCAGATCGCCGAGTATTTCGTCGAATGCGGCTTGCGCATCTTCGAGCTCCTGCAACGCGGCGTCGAACGTTTGCAGCGCGAACTGCGAAGGCTGGCCGGTGCCGGCCGGCGGGAATTGCGACTGCAGCGACGCGAAGGCCGCTTTTACCCGCGTGGTTGCGGTCAATACGCGCTCCATCGCGGCTGTTTCTTCGGCTCTCGCCTTGTCGTGATCCATGAAAACTCCGTGCTCGTGTGGTCAGCTCGCGCCGTATCAAATGCGTGACTATGCCACGTCCGCGTTCAGGACAGCGGCAGCCCGCCGTTAGCCTTGACTTCCCGCAGCGACAAGGCCGATTCCACCGACGTCACGCCCGGCAGGCTGCGCATCTCGTCGCGCATGAAGGTGCCGTAGTCGTCGAGATCGTGCGCGACCACCTGCAGGATGTAGTCGGCGCTTCCCGACACGTTGTGGCACGCCAGAATCCGCGGGATTGCCTGCACTTCGCGTTCGAAACGGGTGGCCACCGCGCGGTCGTGCACGGCAAACCGGACGTAGACGAACGCGACCACGCCGAGGCCGAGGGCGGAGCGCGAAAGCATCGCGCGGTACTGGTCGATATAGCCGTCGTTTTCAAGGCGCTTGAGGCGGCGGGCGCAAGGCGTCTCGCTCAGGCCGACCATCTCGGCCAGCCGTGCATTCGACATGCGGCCGTCGTTCTGCAGCGCGGCGAGGATCGCGCGGTCTGTTTTATCGAGGTCGGTTGCCATGGTTTAACGGGGTTAGTGTGTGTTGGCGGAAAACTTGGATCAAAGGCAGAATGTTAGCGCATTCCTCCAAAGACGAAGCTCATACCCTTGCATTTCGCCAGCAAACCCTCCGCCGACAATAGCAAGATAGAGCCCTTAAAAACAAGAGGCTTCCATGATTTCCGCACACCTTCTGATCGTCTATATCGCTGCGCTGTTTGTGGTCTACGCCGTGCCTGGACCCGACATGGCGCTGGTTCTGCAGACCAGCATCGGACGTGGCGTGCGCAGTGGCTTTGCGGCGGCGGGCGGCCTGGGCGTGGCGCGTGCAACGCACGTCACGCTGTCGGCATGCGGGGTGGCGGCGCTGCTGCGCAGTGCGCCCTGGCTGTACGACGTGGTGCGTTACGGCGGTGCGGTTTATCTCGCGTGGGTCGGCATCCAGATCTTCCGCTCACCCGTATTCGCGTTGCCTGAAGGCGGTGTGGCGGGTGTCGAATCGCAGCCGCTGCGTGCCGCTTTCGTGAAGGGCCTGCTGACCAATCTGCTGAACCCGAAAGCGCTGCTGTTCTGCTCCGTGCTGTTGCCGCAGTTCGTGCGTCCCGCGGCCGGACCGGTTGCACTGCAGATGGTCGAACTGGGTCTGGTCCTGCTCGCGGTCGGCGCGTGTTTCGACGCCATGTATGCGATCGGCGCGGCGCGCATCGCCGGCTGGATGCGGGCGCATCCTCTCGCGCAGACACTGCAGCGTTGGACTTTCTCGGCGGCGCTGATCGGCTTTGCGTTGCGGCTCTCGCTGGACTAACTGGCCGCCGAATTCGCGGATGTCGATACGGGGTGACGCGGCGTGCATGACAGGTAGCGTGAATAGGGACCCGATGCGACAGCCGCCGCACGTGTCATGCCCGCGCGCCAGGTGAGTGTGTTAATAAAGTCGACGGACTATCTGCGCGCAAGCCGTGCATGGTCCCGCGGCCAGACAACCACTCGCTTCCCTATCTGTCGATGAAAACGTTCCTGCTTTATGTCGTGACCGCCATGGCCGAAATCATCGGGTGCTATTTGCCCTGGCGTTGGCTGAAGGAGGGCGGCTCCATCTGGCTGCTGGTTCCCGGTGCGCTCAGCCTCGCGTTGTTCGCCTGGCTGCTGACGCTGCACGGCACCGCCGCAGGCCGCGTGTATGCGGCTTACGGCGGTGTGTATGTGGCGGTGGCGATCGCGTGGTTATGGTGCGTCGACAAAGTGCGCCCCACGCTGTGGGACGCAGCGGGCGTGGCATTCACACTGGCCGGCATGGCAATCATCGCGTTCCAGCCACGCGGTTGATGCCATTACGCCTTCTTACTTGATGCCGCCGAGATAGTCGAGCTTGCCAAGCTCGACGCCGTTGTGACGCAGAATGTCGTACGCCGTCGTGACGTGAAAATAGAAGTTCGGCAACACGAAACCGAGCAGATATGACAACCCCGTGAACTCGATCGGGCCGCTGCGCATTTTCAGCGTGATCGGACGGTCTTCCGATCCGTCGATCTGTTGCGCATTGAATTCCTTCAGATAATCAATCGTCTTTTGAAGGCGGGCATCGAGTTCGTCGAAGGTCTGTTCCACGTCTTCGTACTTCGGCGCTTCGACGCCAGCCAGACGCGCGGCGCAGCCCTTCGCCGTGTCGCTCACGATCCAGACCTGGCGCATCAGCGGCAGCATGTCCGGCGCTAGCCGGGCGTTCGTGAACACGGAGGGATCGATCTGTCTCTCGGCAGCATGCGCCTCGGCCTTGCCGAGGATGACTTGCAGGTTGGTCATGCCGCGCACCAGCACGGGCAATGACGCTTGATACATCGAAATTGACATGGGGTTCCTCTGATTCTTCGATCGTGCGCGCGGGCGGCGCGCGAGCAGCTGCAACGGCTGGATTGCCGCTTCAGCATCATAGCGCGGGTGCTGCGCGATGCGCATCGCTCCAATCCGGCGTTAGCCATTCGGACAACTGCCGCACACGCTGGAACTGTGTTCGAATGCATAGGTCGGACGGTTTGGCGAAGTCCTTGAAACAGTAATCCGCCGCTGATGGCATGGCGGCGAGTTCGTGCAGGTGCGTATCGTGCGCGGGGTCTACCTTGCGCCGCGCGCCGTCACGGTCACAGGAGAATCGACATCATGGTCAATAGACAACCGCTGCCGGGAAGCGAGCGAAAGGCAGAGCAAGGTTCGACGGTCGTTGGGCAATGCGATCCGGCAGAACGGATCGAGGTTTTCGTGATACTGCGCCGTCAGCGGCAGGCGCAGTTCGACGCACTGATGAGCAAGATCGACGCGGGCGACCCGAGCGTCAAACCGCTTTCGCGTGAGGCATTTGCAAAAGATTATGGCGCCGCGCCGGACGACATTGCCAAGGTCAAAGCCTTTGCCGCTGCACACGGCTTGACGGTGGTGCGGGAAGATCCGGCCGCGCGCCAGGTATTGCTGGGTGGCACGATCGCGCAGTTCCAGGCCGCGTTCGGCGTCAAGCTGGAACATTACCAGCATCACGCGGCGGGCCAGTTCCGCGGCCGCACCGGTACGATCAGCGTGCCGGACGATCTGCACGGCGTCGTGCAAGCCGTGCTCGGGCTCGATAACCGGCCTCAGGCGCGGCCGCACTTTCGCATCCGGCCGCCGTTCCAGCCGGCTAGAGCGCATCAGACGTCCTTCACGCCGCCACAGCTCGCGTCGCTGTATCAGTTTCCGCAAGGCGACGGCAGCGGCGAATGCGTAGGCATCATCGAACTCGGCGGTGGGTACAACACGTCCGACCTGACGAGTTATTTTGCGAGCCTTGGCGTTGCTTCACCGAAGGTGAAATCGGTCGGTGTCGATCAGGGCAGCAACCAACCGAGCGGCGACCCGAACGGGCCCGACGGCGAGGTCACGCTCGACATCGAAATCGTCGGTGCGATCGTGCCTGGCGCGACGATCGCAGTCTATTTCACGCAGAACAGCGACGCCGGTTTTATCGACGCGGTGAGCCGCGCTATTCATGACACGACCAACAAACCCTCGGTGATCTCGATCAGTTGGGGCGGCCCGGAGTCGAACTGGACCAGCCAGTCGTTGCAAGCATTCAACAGCCTGCTGCAAACGGCCGCGGCCCTGGGTGTGACTGTCTGCGCGGCGTCGGGCGATAGCGGTTCGAGCGACGGTTCCGGCGGCGATCAGGTCGACTTCCCGGCGTCGAGCCCTTATGTGCTGGCATGCGGCGGCACGAGTCTGACCGCGTCGGGCACCTCGTTCTCTGAAGTCGTGTGGAACGATGGCGCACAGGGCGGCGCGGGCGGTGGTGGCGTGAGCCGGGCCTTTCCGGTCCCGGTGTGGCAACAAGGCTTGTCGTCCACTTCGTCGAGCGGCGCCAGCACGCCGCTCAGCGGGCGCGGCGTGCCGGACGTGGCCGGCGATGCGTCGCCCATCACCGGCTATAGCGTATTGATCGACGGCACGCAGACGGTGGTCGGCGGCACTAGTGCGGTTGCACCGCTGTGGGCGGCGCTGATCGCGCGGATCAACGCGGTCAAGGGACAACCGGCCGGTTTCATCAACCCGAAGCTGTACAAGGCGCCGGGCGCGTGCAATGACATCACGCAGGGCAACAACGGCAGCTTCGCCGCGTCGCCGGGCTGGGATGCGTGCACGGGACTCGGCAGTCCCAATGGTCAGAAGGTGTCGGCGGCACTATAGTCTGAAAAGTCGCGGAACGTTTCGGGCGACGCCTGGCTGATCGTCAGTTCAGGCGTTCACCGCCGTCCGCGCTCATTCCACAGTGCGCCACGTTCAAGCCGCAGACGCTACGGTGCATGGCCTCAGGAGACGCAGGCAACGCAGGACGCACAAGACACATCAAGACGTTAACGAACCATGGAGCGATCATGACGAACACCGAGTCAGCTTCCGTTAGTCCGCAGTCGTCACACAACTCGCATGCTTCGCCCGCAGCGGCCGCCGCCGGGGCGTCGCACAAAGCAGGCGATCAGCCGTTCTTCGATCCGGTTGCGTACGGCAACGGGCCGGACGATTCCGTCACCGATATCACGGAGACGGCCGCGATTACGCACCACTCAACCACGATCGGCGGCCAGAAGATCAACTACACGGCAACCGCGGGTCACCTCGTGATCGTCGACCCGAGCAGCTCGCAGCCCGAAGCCAAAATGTTCTACGTCGCGTTCACGCAGGACAATCAGAAGGAGGAAACCCGCCCGGTGACTTTCTTCTACAACGGCGGCCCAGGTTCGTCTTCGGTGTTCGTCCTGCTGGGCTCGTTCGCGCCGCGCCGCATCAAGACGTCGATGCCGGGCTTTACGCCGCCGGCGCCGTACTCGATGGAAGACAACCCGGATAGTCTGCTCGACAAGAGCGACCTCATCTTCATCAATCCGGTCGGCACCGGCTACTCGGCGGCGATCGCGCCGAAAAAGAATCGCGACTTCTGGGGTGTCGACCAGGACGCGGACTCGATCAAGCAGTTCATCAAGCGCTTTCTCACCAAAAACAATCGCTGGAATTCGCCGAAGTACCTGTTCGGCGAGTCGTACGGCACGGCGCGCAGTTGCGTGCTGGCGTACCGGCTGCATGAAGACGGCGTCGATCTGAACGGCATCACGCTGCAATCGTCCATTCTCGACTACACGCAAGCCGGCAACCCGGTCGGCGCGTTGCCCACGACCGCCGCGGACGCGTGGTATCACAAGAAGCTCGGCATTGCGCCGCGGCCGACCGACCTCGGCACGTTTGCCGAAGAAGTGGCGCAATTCGCGCGCACCGACTATCTGGCGGCGCTGCGCAAGTTTCCGACCACGGATTCCGCAACGGTCGAAAAACTCAGCGAATACACCGGTATCGACAAAACTACCTTGCTCGCCTGGAGTCTGGATATCGCGTCGTACGACAGCCGTGGTAATTCGCTGTTCCTGACCACGTTGCTGAAAGCACAGGGCCTCGCGCTCGGCGAGTACGACGGCCGCGTGACGGCGATCAACACCGGCATCGCCGGCAAGATCGATCCGAATTCCGGTGGCAACGATCCGACCATGACGGCGGTGACCGGCGTCTACACGACGATGTGGAACGTGTATCTGAACGAGCAGTTGAAATACACGTCGAATTCGGCGTTCACGGACCTCAACGATCAGGCATTCCAGTTTTGGGACTTCGGCCATATCGATCCGACTGGCGCGCAGAAGGGGCTCGACGCGAAGGGCAACATCATTCTGTACACCGCCGGCGATCTTGCTGCGGTGATGGCGCTCAATCCTGACCTGAAGGTGCTCTCCGCGAACGGTTTCTTCGACTACGTCACGCCGTTCTATCAGACCGTGCTCGACTTGCAGCAAATGCCGCTTGTCAGCCAGCAGGTCCGGCAGAACCTGTCGGCGCGTTTTTATCCGTCGGGGCATATGGTCTATCTCGACGGTGGCTCGCGTACCGCGCTCAAAGCGGATCTCGCCAGGATGTATGATGCGACGGTGTCCAATATCCAGGCGCTTGGGCGTATCCGCGCCTTGCAGGCCCGGGTGGCGAGACCCGACTGACGTAACTTGCTTGTGGAGCGGTGCGCGAGCGGCTTCGCAGGCAGCGGCGTTTTCTTTGTCCTGGGGTTCGGCGCGGTCTTGCAACGTGCATTCGTGTACGACAAGACCGCGCCGGCAGGCAACTGCGAGCGCATCTGGATGCATCGTTCCGGACCTGCGCAAGTGCACCTTTATCGCGCAGGGATATTGAATGTGTTTTAATTAGTCTGCGAATTAAACTACTGCGCGCCGCAGCCGGCGCGCCGACGAATGAACGCAGGCATGGCAGACAGGCGTCGCATCATCCATTTCAGCGACGCAACCGGCAGTACCTATCCGCCGATTCCGGCAAATCCGTCGACGCTCGTGCGCCGGTGCGGCGCCGCGCGTCCCGCCCGCAAGGTGCGTTTTGCGATCCTGCTCGGCTTTGCCGCGTTACTCGCACTGCGCGTCGGTCAAGTCTGGGCACAGGAATCGGCAATGCTCGACGAGCGCGTCACGCAGGAGTCAGTCGGCGAAACGATTTGCCGCCCCGGCTATGCGGACACGGTCGCACCGCCGTTCGATGAGTTGATGGCACACAAAGACCGCATGCTTGCCGCGCGCGGCATCGATGCCGGCAACGGTCCGGCTTTCGCGCTGGACAGGCGTGTGCCCATTGTGCTCGGCGGCTCGCCGAATGCACCCTCCAATCTCGATCTTCTGCCGTGGGCAGGGCAGCAAGGCGAGCGTCGCAAGGCGCGCGCCGCGGTCATGCTCAAACGCTGCGTTTGCGAAGGGAAGTTGAGCCTCGCGGAGGCGCAAGCCGCGATTGTCGGTAACTGGTCTGTGGTGTATTCGGGCTTCAGCCAAACGTCTTGCGACGTGAGTCGTCTCGATGTCGCGACCGGCGACAGCATCGGACGAGGCGACGGTCGCGATAGTCGCGATAGCGCGCCGTGAGCCCGCCTGCCTCCGTCTGCATTGACCGGGTTGCTCATTCACGCCGCGCTGGTAGTGCTTCGCCCCAACTTATTCTCGGAGAATCGCCATGATCCATTCACGCCTCGCCGCACTGGCGCTCAGTTTGGGCTGTCTGCTCGGCAGCGCTGCGGCGCTTGCTGCTGAACCCGTGCGCTGCGGCAGCGCCGACTCGCTGCGGATTCGCGGCGACGTGCCCGGGGCAATCAGTTTTGACGTCTATCAACAACTGCGGCCGTTGAACGCGCAGCGCGTCGCGTTGTTCCAGGCGACCGGCGAAGTGAAACGCCTGCCGGACGGTTTGGCGGTGTGTGAAATCGCCGACGACGGCGTCGACGATCCGTCCGCCGTGCTGGTTCACGTGCCGGAAGGCAAGAATGCGTGGTGGGTGAGTGCCGCCAACGTGCAAGCGGCGGACTGATCCCGACGATCAGCCCGCCCTTTGCGCACGTCCCCCGCAGGATGCCGGCGGCGATGCGTGTCGCGACCCGGTTTTGCGTCCAGCGTCCGCGTCTGGCGCGCATGCCGGGTCTGCACCACTGAATGAACATGTGTTTTGCTATTTTTACGGCTGCTTATTCAGGTACAGTGCATTAACGGAAGTTTTAAAGTCCGTTTTTACGACATTGTGTCGCATCGCTTTTGTTGTCGATTGTGGCTATCCTGAAAACAGGACGAATTTCGAAGGGGAGATTTAAATGATTGCCTTCTATCTGTCATTGGCTGCTTTGGCTGCGGCCGGCGCAGCATTGATCCGCCAACTCGCGGCGGCTCAGGCGAAACAGCGTGCAGCACTGCGCCCGGTGCGGGTGCATGGCGCGGATCGTAGCGCGCGCAGAGGGTAGGCGGCATGAACCTGATCGTGCGCAATATCGCGGAATCGTGCAGCGAGCAGGAAGTGCGGGAATTCCTCAAGCGTGAGCTTGGCCATTACGCGAAAAATGTCGAGGTGGTCGACGCTGGGAAACCCAGTGCCTACGCCACGGTGGAGTTGGACGCGGACGTGCCGTACGTGGGCGAGGTGATCGCGCGGCAGATTCACGGCAAGCATTTGGGTGGATTGGCGCTCGAGGCCAGCGCGGATCTATTCAGCGACGACGAGTCTCCGCCTGCTCATTGAGCCTGTCGTAGCTGCGCGTGCCGAATGCTTCAAGTGCTTCGAATGCGTCCAGTGAGGGAGAACGCACTGCGTCTGGCGCATTGCCAACACGCATCCTCCCCGCACATTCCGGTTGTTACCTTCCTTTTCTCATTCCCCGTCTGTCTTCACCGGCCAATCGAACGGTGTGTAGGGCAACGCCCGCTTGTGCTGCGTGGCATCGTAGAAGCGTAAGACGATCCCACGCGCGGCGTCGCTAACGGGTTTGCCTTCCAGAAAGTCGTCGATTTCGTCGTAAGGGATGCCGTACGCGTCCTCGTCCGGCCGCAGTGGGCGCAACATTTCCAGGTCGGCGGTCGGCACTTTGTGCGTCAGCGTTTCAGGTGCGCCCAAGGCTTTCGACAGTGCTCGCACACGACGCTTGTTCAGGCCGGTGAGCGGCAGCACATCGGCGCCACCGTCGCCGAACTTCGTGAAAAATCCCATCACCGATTCGGCCGCGTGGTCCGTGCCGATTACCACGCCGGCCCGCGCGCCGGCTACCGCATATTGCGCAATCATTCGCTGCCGCGCCTTGATATTGCCGTGGACGAAATCCTGCTGCGCGTCGCCGTTAAATTGCACGCCGCTGTTATTCAACGCGGCGAGCATTGCGTCGGCTGCAGGTTTGATATCGATGGTGAGATTTTCGTCCGCGCGAATAAAACTCAAGGCTTGCTGCGCGTCGGCCTCATCTTTTTGCACGCCGTACGGCAATCGGACCGCGACGAAACGCGCGTCGTAGTGTTCGTTGCGCAGCCGTTCGACCGCGAGTTGCGCAAGCCGCCCGGCGGTAGTTGAATCGACGCCGCCGCTAATGCCGAGCACGTAGGTTTTCAGGCCGCTGCTACGCAAATAATTCGCCAGGAAATCGACCCGGCGCTCGATTTCCTGTGCGGCGTCGAACTCGGCGGCGACGTGCATTTCCACGGCAATGCTTGCCTGGTGTGCGGCTGGGTCCTGTTGCGTCATGTTCCTCTTTTCTCCGTATGCAGTAGCGTGAGTGTCAACCATGAACGCTTGCGCGGATTGCACGAGCGGCGGGCGTACGAACGGGACAGTTCTGCGAGCCTGATGTGACAAATTGGTTTCGCGATTTTATCGGGAATATGGGCGTTAAATTCACTTTGCGCTGCCTTTAAACCGCCGCACAGATCGTTAAATATTGAAGGCCAATACAACGATATGGGTGAATTGGCCGATTCTGCATCGACAGATGCCAATGTGCTTAGTAACATCCTCGTTCCGGGCGCCGCATGAGCTGGCGGGCAGTCAATAATAATCAGGTTTGCTCAAATACGCGATGAACTACCCCAATCGGCCTGGTCCGCCTGCACCGGACCACAGTACTTCCGCATCGGTAGATCGTCGAAGCGAAGTAGTGCGTATGTCGGATTTACTCTCTGTACCGCGTTCCGCGCGCGCAGTTCGTTCAGCACGCTATCTGGCGCGCGCGATGGGGGCGGGTTTTTGCGCGGTGTCATGTAGCGTCGCTATCGCGGCATCGGGTCCGGCCGCGGCTTCAGCTTCAGGTTCTGCGTCCACCCGGGCATCGGCATCCCAGGCAACGCATCGCCCGGCGAGCGCCCTCGACGCGTCGTCCGTTGCCGCGCCCGACGCAGCCGGCGTGGTTGACCCGCGTCACGCGTTCGTGTTGCGGGAGGTGTTCGCGCAAGACGTGACGCGTCGGCTGAAGGTGCCGGCCGCCGAGCAGCGCGCCTATGCCGACCGCCTGCAAACTGCGCTGGGCGAGCACATGCTCGGCGATCTGTCGGGCGAGTATGTTGTGATGGTGGATCGCAACGCCAACGTTCAGGCGTTGTTCATTTATTTCCGGGCAACCCCGTCCGATAGCTGGCAGATGATCGGCGCGTCGCCGGTTTCAACGGGCCGGCCCGGCGAGTTCGACCACTTCATCACACCGCTCGGCGTGTTCGAACATACGCCGTCCAATATGGATTTCCGCTCCGAAGGCACGCTGAACGAGAACCACATCCGCGGCTACGGCAAGCGCGACATGCGGATCTTCGATCTCGGCTGGGCCCAGGGCGAACGGGGCTGGGGTAAGGGCGGCATGTCGCAGATGCGTTTCCAGATGCACGCCACCGACCCGGACCGGCTCGAGCCGCTGCTCGGGATTCGTCATTCGAAAGGCTGCGTCCGGATTCCCGCGTCGCTCAATGCATTTATCGACCACTACGGCATTCTCGACGCCGAATATGCGGCGCTCGTCGATTCCGGCAGATCGCTGTGGGTGTTGAAAAGCGATCGCCAGGTGACCCCATGGGCGGGGCGCTATATCGTTGTGGTGGATTCGGCGCGCAAGAGCCGCCCGGCCTGGGCTCCGGGCCCGGGCAGCAAGGTGCGCGCAAAAGTGCCGGCCGGCGCCGATACGGCGGATTGATCCGCGGGTCGACAGGTGGGCCAGGGCGCCGAACGGAATTCGGGCTGACCACGTTCGCGAGACCCACCCACCCGGAGCGTGTGACGAACGCGCATTGAACGACGCAGATCGGTGTGCGCCGATCGACCCTTCACGACCGCGCCAGCAGCACACCCACCAGCGCCACCGCAAATCCTGCGATCTGCACCGGCAGCAGCGTTTCACCGAAGCCGGCATACCCTTCGAGCGCGGCGAGCGGCGGGGCGAGAAACATCAGCGCGGTGGCGCGCGCAGCATCACCGCGCCTGACCATCCACACCAGCAAGGTGACGCTGATTCCCGACAGCATCACGATGCCCCACGCAAGCGACCCCCACAAAGTGGCCGATGCAATCCAGCGATGCTCCCCGAGCGCCAGCGCAAGAATCGCCGCAATCACCGCCGCGCCGAAATTCTGCACCGCACTTGCACTTCGGATATCCGCCTTCGCCAGCGATGTCTTCTGAAACAGCGTGCCCGCGGTGATCGCGCCGACCGCGACGATCGAAATGAACACGACGAGCCACGGCGGCGCGACGCCATGCGGGGTGGATGGCGCGGCCGCAGCAAGTTTCGGTTCGAGGACCAGCACGACGCCGGCGAGACCGAGCGCCATACCGGCCCAGCCGCGCCGCGACAGGCGCTCGCCAAACAGCGGCGCTGCGACAGCAGCCGTTGCGAGCGGCTGGAGCGCGCCGAGCAAGGCCATCACACCGGCGCTCAAACCCTGCGCGACGGCCCAGTATCCCGCGCCGAGATAAACCCCTTGCAGCAACGCGCCCGCGAGCAGGTGCTTGCCGAGATCGCGGCCGGTCGGCCACGCGGCGCGCGTGGCGAGCGCGGCAAAGGCGAAGATCAGCGCGGTGCCGCTAAAGCGCGCCAGCAGGAACAAATTGGGATCGGCATAGGGTGTGATCGCCCGGGCGACCACGAAGCCGGTCGACCACAACACAACGAATAAAGCAGCAATTGAGGAAGCGAGCATCGAAGACCGGTGACGTGAAAAGCCGCCATCTTGCCGGGACACGCGATACGCGTCTTGTTCGAAGCTGCAATCGCGAAAGAGTGTTGAAGGCGGATGGCCCGAACCTCGACCTGCAGCCCCTTCGACTTCACCGGGCGGACATCACCAAGCCTGGATCACAACGTCGGCGCGTTCACCTTATCACCACATCAACAACACCGTCCCCGCGCCGAGCACTCCACCGCACACGGCGCATGCCCACAGCAGCACCCGCGTACGCCGATATTCCCGGTTGATATCCTGCAACAGCTGCGCATTCTGCTGCGGCGTGCGGGCGCGATCGTGCTCATGCTGCAGGTAGCGCACGGCCAGTTGCGGCACGCGCGGCAGCATATGCGCCAAATGCGGCAACTCGCGCGAAATGCGTTTGATCCAGCCGCGGTGATCCATGTCGCGCCGCGCAATGCCCGCCAGCACATTGCGTGCGACATTCCACGTATCCACGCCCGGATGCAGCGCGCGCGCCAGCATCTCAGCCTGCTGGAACGAGCGCTGCGCGGTGGCGAGACGGCCGGAGACGGCGCCGTCGAACGGATGCACCGCGTGGAGCAGATGATGAAACAGCGAACCCGCCGAGCGGTCTTCCGGCTCGGCTGCGAAGTGCGCTTCGGCGCGCGTGCGCAACTCGGCTTCGAGCATCTCCGCGCGCGTGTCGTGCGGCACGTGCCCGGCACCGCGATGCAGTTCGGCAAGCCGGCCGTAGTCCTGGTTGAACAACGCGGTCGCGCCGTGCACGAAGAATTCGCGCTCGCCGGTCGACAGGCTCGACATGATCGAAAACTCCGCCAGCACCAGGCGCCCGAGCGTGTCCGCCTCGACGCTCACGCGCACACGGCGCGCATCGAGCGTCGCGTGAAAGAAGCCGTGCTCGAAGGCCTGCTCAGTCACCACCTCGACGATATGCGCGGCCAGCGGCGCGAGCTTGATGCGATGCGCGTGCAGGCCGGGCAGGTCGCTTGCGGGCAGGGTGCTCACGCGTTGCATCGTCAGCGTGTGGTTGGTGCACAGATCCCAGATCACGTCCGGCACGACGATGCGCGCGTCGCCGTCGAAATGATGGCCGGTCTGGCTCAGATTGGCGGCTTCGGCGCGCAGATCGAAGCGGCGCAGGATGTCGTCGGTGAAGGTTTGCGCCAGCGCACGCACTTGCAGGCGGCGGGCCGAGCCGGAGAATTTCTCCATCCAGCGCGCGACCCAGCGTAGAAGCGCGAGTTCGTCGCCGATCTGTTGCAACTGATCGGCGCGCACCAGCTTGATGGCCACTTCATGATGGCCCTTGACCGGCTCGATGAGCCGCGCGAAGTGCGTCTGTTCGGCAAAGCCGCTGCGCACCGGCACCAGATCGACCGCGCTGAAAATCATGGCGAGCGGCCGGCCGAATGCGCGTGCCAGGGCCTGTTCGGATTCCTGCGGCGGCAGCGAGGTTTCGAGGTGATCGATCGCGTCGATGGCGTCGTGCAGGGTGCCGGTCGCGAGTTCGGGCCGTTCAGCCAGGGTCTGCGCGAAGCGGCTCGCGAGCGGCCCGAGCGCGGGCAGTACGCCATGCAGACGCTCGGCGCGCCCGGACGCATGCACGCGGCTGACCAGCTCGATCATCCAGTGCAGTTTGTGGTCGGACGGGGCGGCGAGCCAGATCAGGCGCGCGCCGTAACGCAACGCGTGGAACAGCAGCAGTAAACGGCGAAACAGTGGCGGCATCGGCAGTTCGGTTGACGGACCACGCGGCATCGACTGAAGTCGGCGTGCGCGGCCAAGGCGCTCAGGTTAGCAGGTAAGCGCGCCAGAAGGAGCATCCCCGCGCCGCGCGTAATACAATACGCCGGCCTTTCACCCATGGCGAAACCCAAGTGTGCCGGCTTCCGGCCCTCAACAGATGCTCGAAGAACAACGTCAACCCTTTAGCTCACAGGCTTCCATTGCAAAACCTACGCCCAGGCTTCGCGCGCTGGCTAAAGCGTCAGCAGTGGACAGACGCCCGAGCGTGAGCGCCGAGGATGGGGCGGTCGTGTAGCGCGGCGAAAAAAAGCAGGATGTGAAGAGGATGGCTGTTGCCGCCTTGAGCGCGCGTGCCGGACCTTCATGCGTACGATACCCATGCTTCGGAACGGGGGCACCGCACGCTGGCAAAGTTCGAGAACGGCGTGCTAACGGTTACTGTGCCGAAACTGGGGCCGGCGCAGTCGCCGGGCCGTAATATTGATTCGGCTAGCGATACTGTCGTAAGGCAGGCGGTATGCAGCTTCCGGGGCGCGAGCGGACTGATGGGCCGTTAGCTCAGTTTGCATGGCACCGGACTCATAATCCGCCTCCGAAAGGACATCGTCGGTTCGACTCCGACCCGGCCCACCAAGGATTTCGGCGTTTTTCAGCCATTTTCTTTTAAACCAAGAATCCACCTAGTACAACATCCCGAAAATAGATTGAATAATAAACTGCCCCGGTTATCATGACCGGATGAGCCGAGGCCGCCGTGCAACGCCAGTGAAGCTGGCGAATAAAGAACGACAGGAACTGCTATCGCTGATTGAGCGGAAGACGGCTATGCAGCGAGATGTGATGCGGGCGCGTATCGCGTTGTGGGCCCACGAGGGTCACTCCAATACGGTGATTGCGCGGGAACTGGGTGTCTCGGTGCAAACGGTCTGCCTGTGGCGCAAGCGCATTGCCCGGCAAGGTAGCCAGGGTATTCGCGAGGGCGAGCGCAGTGGCCGTCCGCCACGCATCACGCACGAAGCGCGACTGCAGTTGATTGCGCTGGCGTGTGAAGCGCAGGAGCCTGAGGAACGGGTCACGCCGACACTCGACGAGATTGCGGCGCGTGCCGTGGAGCGCGGCGTCGTCGGGCAGATCAGCCGCAGTCACGTGCAGCGCATTCTGCAGGCCGGCGACGTACGCCCGCAGCGGGTCCGGCAATGGCTGCACAGTCCAGACCCGGCCTTTCGCGAGAAGGTCAACGTGATTTGCAAGCTGTAGCGCAAGGCGCCGCGAAACGCGGTAGTGCTCAGCATCGACGAGAAGACCGGCATTCAGGCCATTGAGCGCAAGCACCCGGGACGGGCACCCGCGCCAGGACGGCTGCGTCGCCGTGAATTCGAATATATCCGTCACGGCACCCAGGCGTTGATTGCTGCGCTCGATGTGCATACCGGAAAGGTGTTGGCAGAGTGCCGCGAGCGGCGCACCCAGGACGATCTGGTAGCCTTCATGGAACGCGTGGCAGGCGCGTACCCAGATAAACAGGTGCACGTGGTTTGGGACAATCTGAACACGCATCGCGCGCAGGCCGTCTGGCAGGCGTTCAATGCGCGGCATGGCAAGCGGTTTCACTTCCACTTCACGCCGTTGCACGCAAGCTGGGTCAATCAGATCGAACTCTGGTTTGCCCGTTATACGCGCCGGGTGCTGCGCCATGCCAGCCACACCAGCACCGCGCACCTGCGCGAGCGCACCGGGCAGTTCGTCGGCGAGCACAATCAGGCCGCACGCCCCTTCAAATGGAGTTTCCGGGGCTATCCGCTGCAAAGCGGTGCATCGTAATCGAGGAACGCAGATGCCAGCTGTACCCGCCAAACACCACGCTGCTGAACTGCAGCGTCAACTGCGCAGCCTGCTCGGTCATGAGCAGATCGTCACGCAAGCCTACGGGCGCCACTTGCTGATCAAACGTCTGGATAATGACGAGCCAACCGTCGTGGCGCGCCTCACCGAGCTCGGCCGCAATCGATATGGCGCCGCCTTTCGCAGCCATAGTGGGCGTTGGGAACCGCTGCCGGGCACGGGTTCGCTCGACGAAATGGCCGATGTGGTCGTCACGCTCCTGCAGCCTTATTTGCAGCCTGATAATTATTAAACGTATTTACGGGATGTTGTACTAGCTGCGCGCAGGCGTGGTCTACCGGTTATTGGACGGAGGTTCTGTGTCGTGGGTTGCGGCGCGGTCTGTATCCGAAGACCTTATGGCAGATGTCTCTGTTTTCGGGCGGGCTGTACCGAAGGGTGCTGCCCCTGGAGGCCCATCCGGTATGGCGCGTGTAGCGCGCGCAACCTGGCCCGCAGCGCGGAAAACCAGTGCAGATTCCATCTGGTCGACTAAAACGTAGGGCGGGTCGGGATGCCAGCGCAGGAGCACAAGGCCGCCCGTGTGTCGGCGAAAATGGCGGGCACATGTCTGGGATCGTCGAACTGCAGGTAGATTTTCTGCCCATCATCGAACACCTGGTAAGGCCGGATATCGGTGGTACCGCCCAGATGCCAGTCGAAGTCATAGACGGGCTCTGTCAGCAGTGGCTCGGCGCAGGCCGACTGCAACATGCAGCCGGCAACGAGCAGTAGGGCAGACAACAAGGTGGAGGTGGAATGTTTCATCGGCTGCAACTCCCGTCGGTGACAGTGGGCGGCAGCATCATGTCCCGCTGTGTGGCTCACCGCGTAACATCACGAACACCTCTCATCAAGATGCCATGTGCTGCCCGGCTGGCGCCGGGCAGCCTTGACTCGGTGCGCGAAGCCGGCGCCGAACTTGTCTATCGCGCAGGCTGAGCTGGAAGCGGAAGTACCATCAAACAGCGTGGCTGATAATTGAAGCCGGGAATCGGTGACCGTGATACAGCGATTTCGTTTTCTTCATCGCTTCATCTTAACTGACCGCTGCGTCAACGTGACAAAGCCGTTACAAGGAAACCTCGGCCGTCAACGTGTCCCACGGCGCGCTCAGCCGTCCTTCTTCACGCACGACAAGGCCGGCATTCTCCAGAATCACCACGTCTTCGTAGACCCGTTTGTAGTCCCGATCGAGCGCAGTTGCCAACGCCTTCACGTTCTCTGCGCCTTCGCGATGTAGATGACGAAGCATCTCGAGGCGTTTTGGCGACAGCGCAGCCAGCATCTCCTCGAGCGACAAAAACGTCACGTGCCGCTCTTCGAAATTCTCACCTGCCTGAGCACGGTTGAACGCCGCTGCAAATCGACGACCCATATCGCGCGTACCACCAACATGCACATTAAGTTTGCTCATGATTCACCTCGCTCACGTTCTACATCATCTAGAAAATCAGCCACCATCTGCTCAGGTGTCGAAAACGCGTACGGCTCTTCCTGATCGCGATAGTGCCGGTGGTCGCCTTTGCCCCGCTCATTGTCGTAGCCGATGATTCGCTGGCCTGCACGACCGTAAAACAGGCTGTACTTGAGACCGTGCGGTCTTTCGGCGTCGCTTTCCGGAAGTCGCCAGATGCGCATTTCGAGAATCGCCCCGTCTGGGTAGACGGTTCGGTCCTCGAATAGGAGTGTGGCCTTCAACTTCATATGGCGTAGGATGCCATATGAGCGTTATGGCGTCAAGCGCCATAATAGAGCACAGGGAGTCCGGCGACGCGAGGGCGTGGTTCCTCCGTGCGCGACCTATAACGTCCGTTTTCAAACTCGCCGGCGCAACTCAATCAATGACCGCTATGGCGGATGCCAGGTGTCCGCTCACATCACTGAAAAAATCGTCGCTGACCGCTACGGCGACATCACTGCATCCGACGACGCCATCTACATTCACGTCGTTACCGATACGCGCCGCAATCTAGGAACGCTTCTTCAGAAACGACTATTGCGTTCTCACTCGTGAATCCAGTCTCATTGGTGTTCTCACGCTGTGGTGTCGAGGGACCGGCGGGTTCGTGGCACACGCTGCTCCTGAAAAAGCTCACTATTCGTGAGAAACGTTGATTTCAAATACGCAACTAAACGTCCGTGCCAGCTGTGGCCACCACCGAAAACAGAACCGCTTACAGCGACGCCGGCCTGAGCAAATCGTGAGTACTCGACACGAACCATGGCAATCGTTGTTCACAAACGCTTGACGGGGCTGCAACGTTACCTCGTCGGTGATCGCGCTGATTCTGACTTCTGGTAGATTTATCGCTGCGCAGTTCCGCACAAAGGAACGTTGCGAATGATATCTTCGAGATGCGGCATGGAAGTTCCTGATCGCGCGACCGCCGTCTCGTCGGACGGATGCGCCGTGGTTTCCTTGCTGTCAGTCCGCGGCCGCGAGGTCGAAGGCACCGTTTCACGTGACGCACTCGAAGAGCACTTTTCAGTCGGCCAAAACGGCTTTGCAGGTCGCCGCACCTTGTTCTATTTTCAATTGCCTGCCAACATCATCCGCTCACAGCAACCACACGCGATGTTAGTCACCGGAGCTGACCGGCAAGTTTGAAGTTGACGACGGCAGACGCGGCGTCCTGTTTGCCCCTGCGCCGCAGATTTTCGGCAAGCAGTTTTCGAAAAATCGCGAGTTCCTGATCCCCATACAATTCGCGAAATTCGCCGATTATTTCTGCGATGGCGCGTGTCTGGGCTCAACGTACTATCGATGTATGAACACCCTCGCGCCAGTTCAAGCACGTAAGTTGCGCGAGCTTTCGCGATGGGGGTGCCGTCAGTTTTCACGCGCGACATCCGTCGTCCCTCTTTATTGGTCGTAGACGCACACCAGCACTTACGGGTGCTTGAAATTTGCACCGAGGGGGATTGTAGCCTGCGGCTCGGGTTACATCGGCGCACTGAGGGAAATCTTAAGATCGGGGAAATCCTCATACACGGTGAGCTCGGGCACGGTATTAGCCGGATTCGATCGATGAGCAGCTTTTTGTAAGAAATTTTCGGATTTGTAAATTCACGAAAACGCGACCGTCATGCAGCCACCCCGAAGGATCGGCGCGGTCCGTCGCGTGGTGAAAATCACCAGATTTGATGATGTAAATAATGCTTGTGCCATTGTTACAAACGAAGATTTTTCGTCTTGAAACGAGCAACGGCGAACGGTATTTTCGGGTCACTCGTGCGGTGTCCTATCCTGCGGGTGTGTGATTCAGGCGGCGTCCCGACACCAGGCCGGCGGCGCCGCTCTTTGTTTCTCCATTGAGCACAGCGCTCCAGTAAAGCGCGCGAATCGGCTCGACATTCACGAGTGTTAGCGCCACTCCGATCGACACGCCGAGCGCCATCACGACGAGTAGGGCTCGCGCAACCGGCCGGTTGTGTTGTTTGCCCGTGAGTCGGTCGCGCGCGCTCACTACTGCATTGGTGGCCGACCCGGCGAGCGGAGGCAGCGCGAGCAGGGCGGTGCCGATGAACGCAATCCCCATCACATGTGATGCGTAGTCACCGACAAGCGGACGAAGTACGCTTGCGGCGTCGTTGGGATTGGCGAGACCGTGTCCGGTTGCATGCAATGTCGCTGCGGCTGCTGCCATGATGAACAGGCCAACCCCGTTGGAGAGAGCCGTTCTGATCAGCGTGTCGCGGCGCATTATTTTCAAATGTGGGCTGCGCGTATGGCTTGCCGGGTCGCCCGTTCTTGATTGAAATTGCGATGGTGGTCGCTGCTCTTCGATCTGCTGTTCGGCTTGGGAAAAAAGCAGATACGGACTGATCGTCGTACCGAGCACCGCGAGCAGCATCGTGAAGTAGTCCTCGCTCCATGTGATCTGCGGCACGACTGCGCCTAGGGCGAGCGTCTGCCATGGCGTATGGCTGACTACCGTCACCCCGGCGTACGCAAACAGGCCCACCGCAAGCCATTTCAGAATCCGTGCATAGCGCGCATAAGGTACGAACAATTGAAGCGCCATCGACAGGACGCCGGACGCGGCGGCGAACAGCGGTACCGATCCGCCCCAGACGAGTTGTGCACCGACACCCAATGCGACGACGTCGGCCGCGATATCAGCAAGGCCAGCACGTTCCGCCATTTCAGGTCGGCACCGGAAGGCAGTTTCTCTGACACCGCCTCGATTGACGGGATGCGCCGACTGTACTTCTTCAGGAATTTCCCCGATCTCCCGCTGATCATCATGGTGGCCGAGGCCGAGAAGGATATCTATGCGGCCTGGCGACGACGCGCGATGACGATCGGTTCACTAATGGTCGCGTTCAGTCTCGCCTTCGTCGCGTTGTCGTTCATGCTGGGCGCGCAGTTGCGGCGCCGGATGCGTGCCGAATCGGAACTGAAACTGCTCGCGAGAATCGACGGCCTGACCGGCCTCAACAACCGCCGCACGCTGGGAGAGATTCTCGATCAGGAGTGGCGTCGGGCCCGACGCATGCGCAGCATGTTTTCGCTACTATTCGTCGATATCGACCGGTTCAAGGCCTACAACGACACCTACGGACACCTGGCGGGCGACGATGCGCTCGCTACGGTGGCACGCTGCATCGGGGATAACATCCGGCGGCCCCTGGACAGTGCGGCGCGCTACGGCGGGGAGGAGTTCGTCGTGGTACTGCCGGACACCCCGCCCGCGGGTGCCGCGCAGATCGCCGAACAGATCCGCGAGGCTATCAGCGAACTGGCCATTGAACATGCAGGCAGCGAATACGGACGCGTGACCGCCAGCATCGGCATGGCCAGCTGGGAGCCGGAACAGGACGACGATGTATCCGCAGTGATCAGGGCTGCTGATGAAGCGCTATACAATGCCAAGGCCACCGGCCGGAACAGGGTTTCGCCGTTCTCCTCTGCGTGAGCGGGCTACGCCGGCACCTGTGAGCACCCGATTGGGGACCCTTAAGATTGGGAGGTTCGCCGGTAGCTACCGTCACGGGATACTTGCGATGCACATGTCACTGATCGACCCGAGGTATGCACCAGCGAGAGCTGTCGACGTTCACCCAGAATTGTCCCGACCGGAACCGGCAATTTGGACTGAATCCCTGCGGCGAGGCTGCGGTATTTCCGGCGAACTCAATCACCACAATCCTCAAATCAAAGTTGTCCCCGGGAGCTTGACGGAACCCGGCGCTATCCTGTAGGCAATGGCATCAGATTGCGCATGGACGTGGGAGATGTAGATGGAGCACGCGTATTTCCACATGTTGCATCTGCTTGCTGGGCATCCGGTGTGGACGCTTACGGTGATATTCCTCGCCGCGTTTCTTGAAGCCATCGCCGTTGTAGGTACCTTCATTCCCGGTAGCTCGGCCATTTTCGTGGCCGGTGCGCTTGTGGGAACTGGAACCTTGGGTCTTGGATGGGTCTTCGCATGCACAATTACTGGCGCGGTAGCGGGTGATGGCTTCAGCTACTGGCTTGGTCGCCGTTACAGGACCAGAATCTCCCGCCTGTTGCCTTTTCGGGCTCACCCGCAGTTGCTCGACGCGGGATACGTGTTTTTCGCCAGGCATGGCGCCAAGAGTGTGGTGCTCGCAAGATTCATCGGGCCGGTACGCGCGATTGTCCCGGTGGTAGCGGGAATGGCGGGGATGACGCCCGCGCGTTTTTATGGGGTGAATGTCTTTTCGGCATTGCTCTGGGCATCCGCTTACATCCTGTTGGGCGTCGTATTCGGTGCGTCGGTCCAACTGGTGAGCGGAGTGTCCTTCCGTCTTGTTGTCACAATCACGCTCGTGGTCTCAATAGTGTGGCTGGGCTTTCGTGGCGCTCGCTTTCTTCTGGCGCACATCAACGCCTGGGGCGGTGCAATGCGCCACGGCCTTCTGAATTGGGCCGGTGCTCACAGGACACAGCCGGGTCGCTTCGTCCTGCGAGCCTTGGACCCCGAGCGTCCGGTCGCTGGCTTTATGGTTGTGACATCGGCAGTGGTTCTTTTCTCCGCCTGGGTTTTCTTCGACGTCCTCGACGAGGCAATTCACGGCAATCCGAAGGTGGGGATTGACGTGTCGGTCTATCACTTTCTTCAATCCATGCGCACGACTTGGGGTGATATCACGCTGTCGGGTCTCGCAACGTTGGGTAGCATTGCCACGCTGGCAGCGCTCGCTGTGACAGTGGCGCTTTGGATGATATGGGAACGTCGTTGGCGCACCCTGGCGTACTGGCTGGGCGCCGTTGTTTTTTCCCAGCTATTGATATTTGCCATTCATCTGGCGATACGCCGGACTCCGCCAGGTTCGCTCCAGTCCGACGTACACGTGTTTCCGAGTACTCATGTTGCCGCTGCGGTCATCATTTATGGTTTTCTCGCATTTTTGCTGACGCGCCGGGTGGGTTCATTGGCAGGTGTTTTCGTTGCCACAGTGAGTGCTGTTGTTGTCCTCTTCATTGCGCTGGCAGGACTTTACTTCGGTCAGTTCTGGTTTTCTGATGCAATCGGCGGCGCCGCGCTCGCGGCTGTGTGGATTTCTGTCGTAGCATTAACCGCCGTGTGGCGGCACCCCAGAGTGCCACCATCGCGAAGGCTCATGCCGGCCCTCATGCTTGGCGTTGTGTGTGTAAGCGTTGCAGTGCAACTCGCCTTTGCCCCTCCAGTACCAAGGCTGAGCGGCAACGCGACCCAAACGCTCATGCTGACGACGGTGTCACATTGGATCAATTCGCTATCGAACAAGTTACCGTGTTATCGCGCCGACATGTCAGGGGACCGGAGAGAGCCTATGGCCTTTCAGTGGTCCGCAAACGCAGACGATATAAGAAGCGGCCTTCGAAGCAGAACCTGGATCGAAGGGATCTCGGTTTCTGCGCGCAGCCTGCTTTCTGTCGTCTCGCCGGAGGCCGCGGCGATTGCGCTTCCGGTACTGCCGAAACTGAACGACGGGGTACCGTCGCCGCTTGTTTTTGTTCGTCCGGGCAACGCGCGCGACGAACGTGATGTCCTACGCTTCTGGCCAAGTGGCTATGCGGTGCAAAATGAGCGCGGCACCGCGCCCGTACCCATTTGGGTAGGCTCCCTTGAACATGAGCGCCTGAATCGCCAGTCGTGGCCATTGAACATCCTGCATGCCAGGAACGCGGCGGCGCCCGAGTTGGATGCTGGAGACGCGTGGCCGGAAAGCAGTGGGGCAGAGGTACTGACGAGACTGGACTGTCGCGGAACTCCGGTTTTGCTCCTCATTTCACCGGCAAACTGAACATCAGACGGACGAGGCGCTGGCTAAGATCCTTCGCCAAGGTGGCTTCAACAAGTTCAGCTCTCAGTTCTATTCCTGTTTGACGTAACGACATGAGAGAGGGCCAGCGGCCGGGATACGCTGGAAGGAATCGCTATGCTCGGAGGGGAGAGCAGGGCGCTTGAGTCGGGCTCCGCATTGGGCGACAATGTCACTCTGGTCACGTTGTAATTTGCCTGTGACTTCTGGATGGGATTCGCAGCGTGCAAACCAGACAGACAGGCGAGGTACCCCAATGACGGAACTCGCAGGGACCCTAATGGGCATCGCTGCGCTGGCAATTTCCACTTTGCTGCTTGCTGGACACCATTGGCGTGAACATGTCCGCGAGCGGACTGTCCGTGGGCTGGGCCGTAGCAAGCGGTGGGACGCGTTTCATCACAGGCGATGAGGCTTGACCCACAGATAAGCTTTGGTTCGACGCCATTCTCCCAATTCAGACACTCCCCCTTGGTATGGCAAAGTATTGTTATACGTGCTCTCGAAAAGACAGCGTCAGCATTGCTACGAGTGACTTTCAATCCTGATACATGCCCGCTGGCTGGAAAACTGAGGGGATGGGGTCAGACTCAAATCTTCACTGCGGATCGCAGGCGACTGCTGGCGAACTGCCGCATTCCGGCATTGCTGGACGACTAATTGCAGACCTACCTGGCAACCCATCTTTCTACGCGAGCAGTTCGACCCTTGCGCACCTGTTGTCGTGTCACGTCGTCACAGACTGGCTAAAGGCCCCAGATAATGTCCGCGTTCTGCCGACGGGCCTCGCGCATCATATCGAGCAGCGGCCATGCCCGCCGTGCAAGTCCACCGCGATCATCGTTCACGTCATAATTGCCCCCATTCGGCACATGGTAGAGCGATTCGAGCGCGATTTCCGCGTGAGCTTCTTCGGTAATCGCTGCTTCAAGACGAACGATTGCGTGAGGCAATTCGTCATGCTGAATTACGCCGCGTGCACCGAGGTGCTTGCCAATGAGGGTCAGCAGATATTCAGCGAGGTTCCTGAGCATGACAACGTCTGGCGCGGCGGGCGATTGGAAAGTGACCAGCATGATGTAACCTCCTGTATATGGTCCGCAGCGCTTCGGTGTGCACGAAAGCCGCTTTTGCGCCAAACCGAAGTGTGCCCGCGAAAGCTGGACGGAAGGGCATCAAATGCACCCGGTCGCTGTAGACCGATCTGCGATCGTCCCGGAATTGCCATGCGCGACGGCCAGATGGCGCCAGTGACGTATTGCTGAGGGCCTTCCGGATGGCCGGCTACTGTGTGTCGGAGGCGGAGCGTGGTGTTTCCACGGGCGCACGCAGTCTTCTAGATTCATGGTGGCGTGCTGCTTCAGGTTGCCCCTGGTCCAAGTCCAGTCATAAGAAGGCCCATCTATATTTTATGTCACATAATGACAGATTCAAGGTGGGCCTTTTGTAGCCAACGGCGTACTTGATTCGGGCGAGCTGGGCTTGCTGTCGAGATGCGGTGGTATGTCACCAAATATCCACCGAAGATTGCGGTTCCTGACAAAGAATGATTGACACTTCAAACGCGACTTATCCGCCATTGAATACGCTCAAGCGTATCGCGGAGCATCTGTGGATTGTCGACGGACCGATTATCCGGTTTGGCATGCCTTGGCCGAAGATGCCGTTTCCCACCAGAATGACGGTCGCACGGCTGGCAGGCTCGCGTCTTCTCATTCATTCGCCGACACGGCTGACATTCGAACTCAGGGCCGAGTTCAAGAGCATCGGCGAACCGCGATGGATTGTCGGACCAAACCGCCTTCACTATTGGTCAATACCGGAATGGCGAGTCGCATTCCCTGATGCGTTTGTTTATCTGGCGCCGGGCATCAACGATCAGGCGAGCGATCACATCAGGTTTCACGGCCTGCCGTTCGATGGTAACGGCAGTTACGAATGGGATACGCAACTGGCGACACTTCCGGTTGCTGGCAGCTATATGACCGAAGTTGAGTTTTTCCACTACTCGAGTCGAACGCTGATCCTGACGGACCTCATCGAGAATTTCGAGCCACGGAAGCTCGACTCATTCGCTATGCGTACCCTGACGCGCCTCGGGGGCGTTCAGGATCCGAACGGCCGAATGCCGCGCGACTTGCGGTTGACGTTCTTAAGGCGACGGGAGGAACTGCGGGCGGCGATTGAGAAGATGATCCGGTGGAATCCCGAGCGGGTCATTCTTGCACATGGCCGCTGGTACGAGAAAGACGGGGTGAACGAGTTGCGGCGTGCATTCCGGTGGTTACTGGACTGATATAGCGGCGAAAGTTCACAATGCTGCCCAAGCGCCGTTTGTTGCCCGAGGAATATTCTGACGGGGTAACGCCGAACCAGGCCATCAGTTGACGCGGGTGCGCGAAGCGTGAGAGATCGCCCAGCTCGGCGAGCATGCCCACGGCGGTCGTGAACTGTACACCGCGCATGGCCTGTAAGCCGAGGACCGCCGGATAGAAGCGCCAGTTGACGACCGCCTCACGCAGGGCGGCTTCGAGACGCCCGCATTGCGCGAGACGGTGCTCGATCGTGCGCCGCAGTTCGTCGAGCGCCAGGTGCTGCCAAAGGTTGTCGAACGATAACGCGCTTAGCCAGCGTCGGTGCGCGGGACGCCAGTCGGGCCGACCCATATAGCGCACGCCATGCGAGAGCAGGAAGGCCTTCAGCCGTTGCCGCGCACTCTTCATATCGTCTTTGGCGCTTACCCATGCACGTGCCAGATCGCGGAACGCCTGATCCTCTACGGTGGGCACGTACACTGCCGACAGGTCGCCGGTACGGAGCAACCGCACCAGCTTCACGGCGTCGTGGCGGTCGGTCTTGACGCGCTCGCCGGGCTTTCTGGGAATCAATGACGGTGCGCAGACCATGCAGTCGAAGCCCTTCTGCACAAGCTGACGGTAGAGACCATAGCCGCACGGACCTGCCTCTTAGAGGACGCGTATGTGGCGCGCTTTGGACTGCAGGCGTTTGCACAAGCGATCGGTGTCGGCCCGCGTCGTACCGATCTTACCGAACAGTTCGACCTTACCCGAGCCGGGCGCGTAGGCGACCGTGATCGAGTCCTTGTGGACGTCCAGGCCGACGTACAAAGTGTTATCGTGTTCCATGCTGGCTCCGTGTGGGTAATCGCCGGGTGTGGCACCGTCCACACCGTGCGGCTCTGGCAGCAATGCTAACCCGCGTTTGATTCCTCACGGCGGGCCAGCCCTACCTCACGCGAAGTCATCCTGCCTAGTGTTTCGTCCCATTTGCGATGCAGGGGAACACAACCTGCCAGTGGCAATGTGCCCATTAATGCGCTGCTTCCGGACGGACATCTGTGAGCTAGGGAGGACCGTTGTTCTTACGCGAACGATCGTGGTCCGCGCGACCTGCGTCCGGAACGTCCCAATTCTCAACGCTTGCACCCGCCAGCGCGCGTACCCTTGCTTCATCGCTCCCGAATTCTCTGGCTGAGCCCATGAAGACGACCCGCCCGTCATCGAGAACGCACGTGGTATCGGCGATGTCGACCGCTGCCCTCACGTTCTGCTCGACGAGAAGCACGGACATACCTTCACCGCGCATTCCGGCGATTACCTCGAAGACCTCCCGGACAATAAGCGGCGCGAGACCTTGAGACGGTTCGTCGAGCAACAGAAGTTTGGGATTGAGCATCAGGGCTCGTGCGATCGCGAGCATCTCCTGCTCGCCTCCTGACAATTGTCTGCCCTTGCTGGAACGACGCTCTTCCAAACGGGGAAACAGCGTATAGACCCGTTCGATTGTCCAGGATCCAGGGCGGCCGAGGGGTACCAGGAGGTTCTCTTCAACGGTCAACCCTGGAAAGATGCGTCGTCCTTCCGGTACATATCCAACACCCAGTGCGGCAATTCGATAGGGTGGCCAAGCGGTCGTGGCGTTATCGAAGATGCGCACGGCACCTTCCCGAGCTCGTGTCAATCCCATCAGGCTACGCAGTGTCGTCGTCTTGCCGGCACCGTTGCGGCCAAGAAGAGCGACGATCTCCCCCTCACGTACGTGCAGCGACACCGCATGCAGGATGTGGCTTTTCCCGTAGTAGGTCTGCAGTCCTTCGGCATCCAGAACGTTCATACCGTTTTTCCAAGGTAGGCCGCCTGAACCTCCTCATTCGCGGCAATTTCGACAGGCGTGCCTTCCGCGAGCACTCGCCCTTCGGCAAGCACCATGATGCGTTGGGCCAGTTGGAAGACTACCCGCATGTCGTGCTCTATTAGCACCATCGTAAGCGCCTGATCATTGTGCAGGTTGTGTATCAGTTGCGTGATGTCGTAGGTTTCCTGGTCGCCCATTCCTGCGGTCGGCTCGTCAAGCAACAGCAGTCGCGGTCTGAGTCCAAGCGACATGATGATCTCGGTAGAGCGCTGGTCACCCAGGGATAGCTCCCCCACAAGGCGGTTTGCCTTGGCGCCAAGTCCACCCATCGTGATCAGTTCGTCAACCCGATCATGTATTTTTACCGCCGCAGCACGCGAGAGCCACGGACTCAACCGGTAGCCGGATTCGATTTCGACGGGGATGCGCACGTTGTCGCGGACCGAGAGTTCTGGAAATACCTCCGTGATCTGGAACGTGCGCGCCATGCCCAAGGCCACCCGCCGATGGGGAGGAAGGCTGGTGATATCATTCCCGTCGAACAGGATACGCCCTACCGTGGGGTGAAAGAATCCACTAATCAGATTGAAGAAAGTTGTTTTCCCGGCGCCATTGGGTCCGATGACCGCCCTCAGTTCGCCTGTCTGGACCTTCATCGATACGTCGTTGACGGCCCGCAGGTTACCGAAGTGATGCGAGACGCCTTCCACCGACAATAAGGTCATGGATTCGCCTTTTTCCGTATCAAGCCGAACACGCCGCGCGGAAAGAACAGGACAACCAGTACGAACAGCAGACCGATAAACGACATCCAGTTCTCTGTCCGGCTGGAGATGTAGTCCTGCACGACGACAAAAATCGCTGCGCCAACCAGCGGACCCCACAGCGAGCGCATACCCCCAAGGACCGACATGATGACGAATTCGCCAGATTGGTCCCAGCGCAGGCCATGCGGATCCGAGAAGTTGTTCAGCAATGCGTAGAGCGTGCCTGCCAGGCTGACAAAGAAGCAGGAGATGACGAAGGACAGCCAGATATGGTGTTCAACGGGCACACCGAGAAAGCGAGCGCGTCGCTCGTTCTCCCGAATAGCCAGCAACGTGCGTCCAAATGGGGAACGCAGCAGGCCGGCCATGACGGCGACCGAGATCGCGAAACACGCCAGAACGAAGTAATAGAATGCCGTCCCGTTACTGAGGATATCAACCGTCCCAAGCCCCAGATTGATCGGCATGCGGTGCCATCCCGAGAGCCCGTCGTCGCCGCCTGTGACGGAATTCCACCTGAACGCAATGAAATAGAACACCTGCCCGAACGCGATGGTCGCCATCGCGAAGTACACCCCACGTAGCCGGACGATCAGCGCACCAATCACGGCTGCCGCGAGCGTGCCGACGGCTACCCCGACCAGCATGCCGAGCGGAGTACTCGGGACGAGGTACCTGATCGTCATGCCTACGCCATAGGCGCCGAGCCCGAAATAGGCGGCGTGTCCGAACGACAGCACGCCCGTGAAACCGAGCAGGAAATTGAGCGACATGGCGGCGAGTGCCATGACAAGCAGGCGCGTGCCCAGCGCGGTATAGCCGCCGATCCAGTTGATCCACAACGGCATAGTGAGCAACGCTAGCCAGATCACGAGTGTGCGGCCCAATCCATATTGTGCTTCGCTCACTGGACCCTCCCTTCCTCGCCCAACAGACCGCGCGGACGTACGAGCAACACGAGTCCCATCATGACGTAGATCACGGCCTCGGTCGCCGAGGGGAGGAAGACAGAGGTCACGCTAGATGCAACCCCAATCAGGATTCCGCCAAGCAGCGTGCCGGGCAGACTGCCAAGTCCACCTACGATAATCGCGACAAAACTCGGCATGATGAGCGAGTCGCCGATTGTTGGCTCCAGTCCAAGCATACCCGCGGCGAGAACGCCAGCGAGCCCTGCGAGGAAAATCCCGAGACCAAAGTTCAGGGTCCGCAGCATTCGCACATTGACGCCGAGCACCGACACGGTTTCCAGGTCTGTTGTGCCGGCCCGGATCCGCATGCCAAGCCGGGTCCGGTTGAGAATCAGGAAAAGACCTGCGACCACTACGACGACCAGCGCCACCATAAACAATCTGTAGCCAGTCAGAAAGAAGAATGTGTTGCTTAGCGGCGAGTTGAGGGACGCGGGTATTTGGTAAGGCAGCGTTTGCGGCCCCCAGATATAGCGCGTACCGTCCTGCAGCATGAAAGCGAGTCCGAACGTCAGGAGCAGGCTATACAACGGATCTCGACCGTAAAGCCGGCGGATCAGCAATCGCTCGATGACCACACCGAGCGCAGCCGTCAGAAGAGGCGCGAGGAGCAGTGCGACCCAGAAACCCGTGTAGGGCATCAGCGTGTACGCGAGATACGCGCCAACCGCGAGGAACCCTCCATGAGCGAAATTGATCACGCCGCTCAGGTTGAGTATCAGGGAAAGCCCGAGCGCCATCAGCGCATAGAATGCACCGATGATGATCCCGTTAAAAACGTTAAATAAAATCAGCTGTGTCATGGCACCGCCGTGGGCATTCTCACAGAGTCCGCGCAGCGAGGCTGGGCGGACTGCCTGCCGTGGTTCGATGGGTCCTTTTCATGCGCTAGCGGCGCGTTTAAGGAACGCCGCCGCGCTTCAATGTGCTCAGGGGGAGCATCTGTTTATCCGGCACTCGCTACGAGGTTCAGGACCATTTGATGTGGCAACCGGTCTCGTCCACCGGCAATGCCGCATCAACGCCCTTGACAACCTGGTCGACGTGGAAGAGGTCATCCGGTTGGGGGCCCTGTTCGACAGCGTGTCCGACATAAAGATCAGGCATCAACTGGTGATCGCCCGCGCGATAGAAGGGGGTGTCCGGCATCAGCCCCACCTCAGGCGGTAACTTGAAGCCCTCGAGCGCCTTCGCTAGCCTGACCGCATCGAGCGTTTTTTCCTGATTGGCGACGAGCGCAATGGTCCACATTGCGACATAGCCAAACCAGTGGCGGGCGGTCGGTACGCGACCGGCCTTCTTTCGAATGCCTGCGACGAACTCCGCCACATGCGGGACGCTGGGCTGATTCCAGTACCATTCGAATACCCACGTGCCGATGCGGGCGTTGGGAGGGAGACCTTCGAGTACTTCGAGTTCCTGCTGGGCACCCGCGATATGGAAATGCTTGTCGAGGCCGAACTGGACGGCCTGCTTGAGCGAGTTGACGGCATCCTCGCCCGCAGTAAGAAAAAGGATGACGTCAGGGTTCGCAGACTGGGCTTTGATGAGGTATGAAGAATAGTCTGTTGTTCCGAGTGGCGCCAAGGCCGCCCCAACCTCGGTGCCGCCGAATTTCTTGAGACTGGCTTCAAATCCCTGCTGCAGGGTGTGACCAAACGCGTAGTCCGGGGTAATGAAAAACCACTTCTTGCCATACTTGTCGAACAGGACCTTGGAGACGGAATTGGTTTCCATTCGGGTTGTGTTGCAGACCCGGAAGACATTCCAGTGGCAGTTGGTGCCGGTCACGGCATCGGTGTGTCCGCCGGTGACGATGTGCAGCGTCTTCAGTTCGTTCGACACTTGCCCGATCGCCAGCGCCATCGCGGAATTGACGTTGCCCAGCAGAAAATTCACCTTGTCGCGCTCAATCAGCTTCCGGGCTTTCTGAACGGCGGTGCCGGTGTCGGCGCTTGTTGAGTCTTCAACCAGAAGTTGCACCGGACGCCCGAGGATGCCACCCTTGGCGTTGATCTGTTCCAATGCGTATTCACAGCCGACTTGCTCGTTTTTGCCAAGCTCTGCATATGTTCCAGTGAGCGGGTCGTTGAGTCCGAACTTGATGGGCTCATCGCCGCGCGCCTTGATAATGAACGGAGCCGCGACCTGCATGATGCCAGCCGCTGCCGCCGCCTTGAGAACGATCCGGCGCTGCCGGTTTCCGTTAGCTAATCGCTCCATCATTTTGTGTCCCCTTTCTGTGGTCATACACCCCGGCGTTTCTGGTTTACCCCTCCTTTGAGAGGTTCGATCGCTGGTATTTAGCAGGATGTGGGCCGCCTGCAGGCGTATTCCTGCTTCGCAATTTGTGGTCGTTTTTCATGTTAGTAGAACGATGTTTTCTGGAGAATAGGGAGATGCGAGTTCGCACAATTCCGGTTCGCGGGTGCTTCAAATATAGGTGATGAACCGCCTAAATAATTGTTCATGACGCCTCCAGTCGCTAGGGGTTTTCACGAGCGCCTGGCGCAGTTGTTGTCGGACTTTTGAGGACACTGGTTCTTTGCTCATTCAGCTCGGAAGCTACGCAGAGTTGTGGTCCATGCTGGGGTTAACACTGCTTCGATGGATTACCTGCGGGTCGCGGCCGAATACGCGAAAAAGCTGTTTGATGCGTTCACTCACGCTTCTCCATGTTCATCTTCCCCAACCAGCAAGCTCGTAGAAGACGCAAACATGTAGCGTGGCACATCCAGGTTTTGCGGTGCCGGTTTGTCCTTGAACACACGGCCAGCGAGATCGTACGTAGAACCGTGACAGGGGCACAGAAAGCCACCTGGCCAGTTGTCGGGAAGGTTAGCCTGTGGACCTTCCTGAAAACGAGGTCGAGGTGTGCAGCCTAGATGCGTACAGACGCCGACGACAACGAGAATGTTTTTATGATCTGTGCGGGACCGGTACTCGTTCTTGCAGTACGGTGGCAGTGGTATCGAAAAGGGGTGTCTGGTGGCGGGGTCGGCCACCATGGGGTCAGCGGTCACGACGTCTGCCAGCATCTTCCCTGTCCGATTGACCACAAACACCGGTATGCCGCGCCACGCAATGGTCATCATATCCCCGGGTTGCAACTTGCTGATGTCCGCAGTAACAGGTGCGCCGGCCGCCTTGGCCTTTTCGGACGGAGCGAATGAATCGATAAACGGCACAAGGGTGGCAACGCCTGCAACGCTTCCTGCAACGGAGGTTGCTATCAGCCACCTACGGCGACCATCGTCCATGCGATCCCGCGCGATTTGCGCCATCTCGTACTCCATGCATTCGCGAGTCCATATACGTTTGAGTTCGAATCTGCGCAGGCGTTCTTGACGCTCACGGGATTGTTCATGAAGTGTGGTCGTGAGGCTGCTTCATGGCACTCGGTACCAGGACGTGCGGGTGTGCTGTGCTCATGCACACTACCGGATCCGCGTTGCGCGACGGACTGAAGAAATCGAGTCAATGTGCGAATTCGCGCGATGCAGGAAAGGGGGATGGAGTGGGGATGATAATGCGGCAGGTTGTGCGTTTCTGTCCGGCGCTATTTGCCATCATCGCGCTGCGGCCATTCGAAGCTGTCGCCGTGTAAACGTGTGCGTCGCCCGTCACGGTACCCTTCAGCGTTCGGGAGCGCAGGGTAGGAGGACCAAACGCGGGTCGGCGATGACGGCACGTAGGTAACATGCGCAAGCTCACCGCGTTGCACTGGCATGCCGCTGACCAGGATGGTTGAGCGTGCATCCAGGGGACGCACCATCGCAACGTCGACACAGCCTTCCGGACAGGCGTACAAGGCACTGCTTGTCAATGGGGTAGCAAAGATTGTGAGCCACGCGATCAGACCGTTTTTCATCCCTTTTGTCCTGTACCTCGACTATCCCATGCGGCGTCTACCACTGCGTGAACCACGACCTGTCCAGGGCCGGCGTGCAAAGCCCCATCTCGAACCCCTGTTCCGGAACGGTCAAGCGCGACCGCGGGCCCGTGTACCGCGGTGCACGAAATCTTTCATTTGAAAGTTTTTTGCGATTCACGTGATCTCCACTTATATTAGGTCATGAAGTGACATTCTTCCAATGCTGAACGCGACTCCAGAGAAAGCAGGCTATGGGCACAAGAAATCGCTCCAAAGATGCCGGGTTGACCAAGCAGGAACTGGAGGAGCTGTCCGAGTTCCGCTATCAATTGCGGCGCTTCCTGCATTTTTCCGAGACGATTGTGCATGCGGAGGGAATCACGCCTCTGCAGTACATGTTGCTGCTGCACGTGAAGGGTTTCCCAGGCCGGGACTGGGCCACGGTCGGCGAACTGGCCGAGCGTCTGCAGGCTTCGCCGCACGGAACCGTTGCGCTCGTGTCCCGATGCGAGGCGGCGGGGCTTGTCACACGAAAATCCAGTGCGCACGACCGTCGGCAGGTGGAAGTGCATCTGCTCGCCAAGGGCGAGCGTTGCCTCGCAAGGCTGGCAGTCTTGCACAAGTCGGAGATCCAGTCATTTGGCTGGGCATTCCGCAATAGCGCGGACTCCATATGAACGTTCCGGAGCGCCCCGCCGCAGGATGAGGCAACTCACGAAACTTCCGCGCCTGCCCGCAGTCATGGCCGCGTGACACACTTGTCTCGCCGATTACATCGGCCACATGAAAATCGCATGAGCGTGCGTCGTGTCGGTAACGTTCACTCGTCGATGCTCGGTCTTTCCGTTGTAGGTGGCGGTCAAGTTGTACCGCCCATGCGGCAACGACACCAGCATGAACGGGCCGTCTGACTGCGTGTTCAGTAGGTCGTTGCCGTGCGAATCGGAGATTTGCACCGGCACGTCTGCCAGATAATCATTTCCGGCATTCGTGCTGCCGACGAACTCGAGTACGAGCGGGTACGCATTCATCACGCTCTTGATGGCCGAAGACTGGTCGCTTCCGATACCGCCGGACAGGTAGGAAATGGCACCTTCCTTGTGCGTGGGCGGAAGACCCGAAGAGGCAGCCAGTACGAACTGACTACCACAGACGGCCAGCACGGCCACGGATGTGCGTAGCACTATCGAGCATGGCTTCATCTCAATCTCCATCGAATACATCAGGTTTGATGAGACGTCCGGTACGGACGCGCTTATCCCAGATCGAGCGGCACAAACATCTGCTGACCATCGCGCATCACCAGCAACGCAACCGTGTTCCGGGCGCCGCTTATTCTCTGGCGGAGCTGGGCTGGATCCGACACAGGCACATGGTTGACCTGCAGAACGATGTCACCGGGCAGGATGCCAGCCAGAGCGGCCGGGCCCGTACTCTGTTCCACGCGGACCCCGCCGGATACTTCGGCACGGTGTTTTTCGTCGGATGTCAGGCGGCGCACCACCAGGCCCAATTTGCCCGACGTCGCGGCGTCAGGGCCGGTCGAAGCCGGCGTGGTGTCGCGCATCGCGCCGAGTACCACCACGGCCTCATGAGGGCCGTGATCGCGCCAGTATTGGATGTGCGCGGACGTGCCGGGACGCAGATCCGCCACCGCGACGGGTAGTTGGGACGAGTCGTTGATATCGGTGCCGTTGAGTCGCAGGATGATATCGCCACTTCGCAGGCCGGATCGAGCTGCGGGACCATTGCGGTCTATCGAGCTGATCAGTGCCCCGACTGGTTTTTTCAGGCGAAAAGACTGTGCAAGAGGCCAGGTGACGTCCTGAATCGTCACACCAAGATGACCGTGTTCGGCTCGCCCGCGAAGCAGCAATTGCTGCTCGATCCGCATGGCGGCATCGATCGGAACGGCAAAGGAAATTCCCTCTAGCACCCCTTCCGGGGATGGCGCGACCAGCGTGATGCCGATGGCCTCGCCGTTCAGATTGAAGAGGGGAGCGCCTTCGTCGCCAGTGGTGGCCGTCACATCCGTCTGAATCAGCGGAATGTATGTCTCTTGTGGCAGAAGGCGCGCAGTGTTGCTGACGATGCCTGCGGTGACCGTATTTTCGAACCCGTATGGCGCACCGATTGCGACGACCCATTGCCCTGACTTCATGTCTGAAGGGTTGCCGATCTTCACTGTGGGTAGGCCGTGCGCATCGATTTTCAGCAGCGCGATCCCGCTCGGCTGATCGATGCCGACAACCGACGCCTTGAATTCACGGCGGTCTGTCAGCTTGACGTTGACCTCTTTGGCGTCGGCGACGAGACGGGCATCAGTCAGGATATAGCCGTCTGGCCGTACGATGAAACCCGAGCCGACGTTGCGCGGCGTAGCGCCCGCGTCAGGGAGCGAGTTGGGCGAGAATTGCCTGAAAAACTGCAGGAAGGGATCGTGTTCACTCGCGGCCGGCGGCCACAGGGACTCCGCGTTGGTGACCTGTTTTTTTCGGGATCGAACTGATATTGACCACAGCGGGTCCGTTCTGCTGAACAAGCGCTGAGAATCTGTTGACGAAGCCGGGGGCGGTGACCGGCTGCGCCTTCGCGGCGACGGCAAAGTCAGGTGTCGGCGACGGCCGCGACAATCCGGCTGAACAACCAGCTGACGTGACCGTCATCACGCATGCGGTCACCAGTATGGGTATCCACTGTGCGACTGGCATGATGCCTCCCGTGAATGCGGAGCGTGCCGGCGCGACGTGTCAATAATGCGTCCGGGCGCCATGCCGGTACCTCACAATGCGACCTATTCAACATAGGTTGCAAGACTTAAAGGAGTCTTAAATGAACGGTCTCTACGCGTTGTCCCTAATCTGCCCGTGGGATTTTTTTGGCCTGTGACTCCGTCCAAGTTGCCATGCAGGGATGCCTTCGTGTGCGTCCGCGGAGGGTAAGGCGATGCTGCCGAGGCAACCCGGAGAACTGCAGCGGCGCTTTAGCGCAGGATCGGATGGGAGTTCGTCATGAGCACAACCTCACTAACCTTATCGGGGAAATTGCGTCGCGACGCGGGCGTCGTCGGTCTCCTGTTTGCCAGTACCACCAGTATGGTTGGGTCGGGCTGGCTATTCGGTTCGTATCACGCGGCGAAAATCGCCGGTCCGTTGAGCATTGGAAGCTGGGTGCTGGGCGCAATCATCATCATGCTGATTGCGCTTTGCTTTGCCGAACTGGCCGCGCTGTTTCCACGCAGTGGCGCGCTGGTGCACATGAGCCATGCAAGTCACGGCGAGGGCCTGGGACGCATCTGGTGCTGGCTGCTTTTTCTCGCCTATGTGCCGGTGCCGGCAGTCGAAACGGAAGCCATCGTCACCTATGCGAACAACTATCTGCCGTACTTCATCCGGCCCGGCAACGAAGGGCTGCTGACTACCACGGGTTTCATCACCTGTGCGGCGCTGTTAGGCGTGACGGCGCTGTTGAACCTGATGGCTGTCAGATGGCTGCTCAACGTTAATTCGACCATCACATGGTGGAAAATTCTCGTGCCCGTGCTGACAATCATCGGCTTGATGGCAGCCAGCACACACTGGGACGTGATGAGCGCGGCACCTGGTACCTGCAACATGTCTGGCATGTTCACGGCGCTCCCGGCCGCGGGGATCGTGTTCAGCTATCTCGGCTTTCGCACGGCGATCGATCTTGGCGGCGAGACAGCCAATCCGCACCGGAACATTCCGCTCGCGGTGATCGGCTCGGTATTGCTGGCAGCGGCGCTGTACATCATGCTCCAGGTGGCCTTTATCTGGGCGCTCGCGCCGGCTGACCTCGCGCATGGTTGGGCCAATCTGAGTTTCAAGGGCGAGATGGGGCCGTTCGCGGGCCTCGCGGCAACGCTTGGGCTTGGCTGGATGGCGACCTTGTTGTACATCGACGCGTATCTGTCGCCAGGTGGCACTGGCTTGATGTACGTGACCGGCGGCTCGCGCATCCTGTTTGCCGCGGGCGAAATGGACGCGGGACCGCGTGTGTTGACGAAGCTCAATGGCAACAAGGTTCCGTGGGTTGCGGTGCTCGTGATGTGGTTCGTCGGTGCGATCTTCCTGCTGCCATTTCCCGCATGGCAACAAATGGTCAGTTACATCACATCGGTGACGGTACTCACCTACGGACTCGGCCCGATCGCGCTGCTTGTGCTGCGCCGCAACCTGCCTGAACTGAAGCGGCCGTTTCGCATGGCTGGTGCGTCGATTTTTGCGCCGCTCGCTTTCATCTGCAGCAATCTCGTGATCTACTGGACTGGTTTGAAGACCAACTCGTTCCTTTTTTCGCTGGTCGCGATCGGTTTCGTAGCCTACGCTGTCTACTACCATCTCCTTGCCCACAGGCCGGCCCGTCAGTTTGGATGGCGGCAGATTGCGTGGCTGCTGCCGTGGTTTGGCGGTATCTGGGTGCTGTCGTGGCTCGGTAATATTGGTGGCGGACGTAACGTGATCGGCTTCGGCTGGGACGTCCTCCTTGTGTCCGTCTGGAGCGTGGTCGTCATGCTGCTTGCGATGCGCTGCGCGCTGGGACCTGCAGAAACCGCCATGATGATGCAGCGCATGGATGGGACAAGTTGAGGAAGCCGATATCCGAGGGGTGGGGTGCGCTCGGAGCGTATTGTTGATCAACGTGCGATGCGTTTCCCCGGCGAAGCCTTGAAACCGGCTGAGCCGGAGAAAGTGGTCGGGGAGTCGAAACGGTGAATGACAGTGGCCGACCAGTAGTCCCTCTGAGGACAGCAGACAATGACGGGTGATTCCCACCGGCCAGATAAGGCTGCAGACGGGCCACGCCATGTAAAGGTTGCTCCGCTGCAGCCGCGTGCGGTCGTCCACCCGGATGACGATTCCGTGGTCCCGATCGCCATGTACTGGTTGTGCTTTCTCGCGTTCGTCGTGGGAATCATCACGGGATTGGGGGCCGTTGTCTTCCGGGGGTTGATCGGATTCGTACACAACGCGTTCTTTCTCGGTCAATTTTCGTTTCTGTACGATGCCAGCCACTTCACGCCGGCGGCGCCGTGGGGCGTGTGGGTGATTCTGGTGCCCGTCGTTGGGGGGCTCGCGGTCACCTGGATCGTGAGCGCCTTCGCTCCGGAAGCCAAGGGGCACGGCGTACCGGAGGTCATGGATGCGATCTATTACAAGCGCGGCGTGATCCGGCCGGTTGTGGCGGTCGTGAAGTCGATTGCGTCGGCGCTGGCAATCGGTTCCGGTGCCGCAGTGGGGCGCGAGGGGCCAATCATCCAGATCGGCTCTGCCCTTGGCTCGACGCTCGGCCAGATCGTGCAGATGACTGCCGGACAACGCATCACGCTCGTGGCAGCTGGGGCAGGTGCAGGCATCGCGGCGACCTTCAACACGCCGATTGGTGGCGTGCTCTTCGCCACTGAACTGATGATGCCGGAGATCAGTGTCAACACGTTCCTGCCGGTAGCGATTGCCACCGGCACAGCGACCTTTATTGGCCGGCTCTTCTTTGGCGCGGCGCCCGCCTTCTTCGTTCCCGCGCAACTGGGCGCGATTCCAAACCAGCCGGGCAGTGCGCTCACGCTAATTCTGTATGCGCTGCTAGGCGTCGTGGCGGGTGCGGCTGCGGCGCTGCTGATCCGTGCGCTGCATTGGTCCGAAGATGCGTTCGACCGTATACCGGGCCGCTATCAGCGCCACACGGTCGGGATGCTGATTGTCGGATTGACCATGTATCTGCTGTTTCGCTATGCAGGCCATTATTACGTCGAAGGCGTCGGCTACTCGACCATTCAGGCCACGCTCTATGGCCAGTTGCAGGGTGGGGCATTCCTGCTGATGCTGGCGCTATGCAAGACATTGGCAACGTCGGTCAGTCTGGGGTCGGGCTCGTCGGGCGGGGTATTCTCACCGTCGCTCTTCATTGGTGCGACGCTTGGCGCGGCGTTTGCGTCATTGGTTGCCATGACGCTGCCTGGGGCACCGGTCAGCGCGCCGGCGTTTGCAATGGTCGGCATGGGCGCAATGGTCGGCGGCGGCACGGGCGCCGCGATGACCGCTGTCGCGATGATCTTCGAGATGACGCGGGACTACGACATCGTGCTGCCGATGATCATCGCAGTGGCGTTCAGCCTCGGCGCGCGCCGCTTGTTGTCGCCCGAAAGCATCTATACGCTCAAGCTCGTGCGGCGTGGTCATCAGATTCCCAATGCGCTTCACGCGAACATGTTTCTTGTGCAGAGCGCTGCGCAGGTGATGGAGACGGACGTTTTCGTGCTCGATGCGCAGGTACCTTTTCGCGACCTGCTTCCGCACTCGGAAGGACCCGCTTTCCGGCACGTTGTGGTGACGAAGCAGCATGAGATCTACGGCGTACTGCGCATCAACACGGGTTTGCGTCGTGCGGTCAGTCAGAGCGACTCGGAGATTACGCTTGGGGCACTCGCGCAGCGCAATTTTATTGTCGTGCAGGAGAACGATGTCGCGTTTGGTGTCATCACCCGGCTCCGCAAGCAGCATGCGGTGATGGCGGTTGTCGTGGGGCGACATGAAGGACGAGGCCCGGCACGCGTGCTCGGCGTGATCGCGAAAGAGCACATTGCGGATGCCGTGGCGAGCAGCATCACGATATTTCCGGGGTAGGGCTCTGGGCGCAATCCTCGGTGGTGGAGGGTCAAGTGAGACTCGGACATGGGCTGGATGCTGCCTGCAAACGCATCGGCAAAGCACTTCATCTCGATGCCCTGAAAGGCTCGTCGGCCAGAACAGAGGCGGACCCTGAATGGGCGATCGTTTACCGGACGGCGCAGGGCTTCTGCTGCGTCTATCAAGGGGTGGCGATCGATTTTGGCGAGATGCTCGACGTCCAGCTCTGGGCGGAAGAGATGGACGTGCAGACTTATTTCATTGGCCTCTGAAGCGATCCCGCGCGGAGGTACACAGGGGCGGCGGCATTCGCAAGGAGATACGGTCAAGTCTGGTGTATGGGCAATTTGATGGCGGTCGACGTCAAGCGGCGAGTTTCTGCTGACCCGGTCGATCGTCCTGCACCGGTTCGCCGTCCTTAAAGGCAATGCCCTCCAGCAACAGCTTGATATGTTCGGGGCCGTTGATGCGGCGCCAGGTTTTCTCGGCTTCCTCGATCAGCTTGAATGCCAGACCAAGGAAAGTCGGTCGCGACACGCAGTTGCGCGTGCGAGTCGTGCGGTGGCGCACCGTCGCAAACGTCGACTCGATCGCGTTGGTCGTGCGCAGATGCTGCCAGTGTTCGGCCGGGAAATCGTAAAAAGCCAACAGGCTTTCCCGGTCCTTCTTCAACGTTTCCGTCGCCTTCGGAAATTTCGCCGCGTAGACCGTCACGAAACGATCAAACGCGGCATACGCGTCGGCGCGCGTGGCGGCCATCCAGATCGCCTGCAGATCTGCTTTAGCTTTGCCTTGCTGCGACTTCGGCAGCGCGTTCAGGACGTTACCCATCTTGTGGAACCAGCAGCGCTGGCCTCGCGTAGCAGGAAACACTTCTTCCAGCGCGGCCCAGAATCCCATCGCGCCATCGCCGACTGACAGCAACGGACCGGCCTGCAGGCCTCGCGTCTTCAGGTCGAGCAGCAACTCCTGCCATGACGCCTTCGACTCCCGATACCCGTCGCCGATCGCCACACGCTCCTTGCGCCCATCCGGCCTCACGCCGATGATCACCAGCAGGCACTGGCCGTCCGAGTTCTCGCTACGCAGCCCGGTATGAATGCCGTCGACCCACCAGTACACATAGCGGGACTTCGACAGATCACGTCGGCTCCAGCTGGCATGTTCGTCCGCCCACTGCGACTTCAGACGGCTCACTACGTTCGCCGACAAGCCTTTGGCGTCGTCACCCAGAAGCACGGCGAGCGCCTCGCTCATGTCGCCCGTCGAAATGCCTTTCAGATACAGCCACGGCAGCGCGGCACTCACACGCGGCGACTTCCTCACATACGGCGGCACAATCGATGAATTGAACTTCACACCTGATCCTGACCGATCCCGAACCTTCGGCACCTTCACGGCAATCGGGCCGGCCGCCGTCAACACTTCGCGCTCCGGCAAGTAGCCGTTGCGCACCACAGCGCGCTGCCCATGCAGGGTCTTGACGTTCTCGAACCGTTCCAGCAGCGCCGCGAGCTCCGCTTCAATCGCCTGCTGGATCACCTGCCGCGCGCCTTGCCGGACCAGATCGTCCAGACCCAGACCGCTTCCTGATAGACCGACGATTGCTTTTTCCGTAAACTTGTTCATGGTGGATGGTTTGTTGTTTGCTGGTTTCCGACTTCGACAATCAGATTCTCAGCTGAAACCTCCACCGCTTTCAACTTCCCGCCTCAATTCCCCCGTACACCAGATCCGAGCATATCTCATTCGCAAGCCCCTTCCTGAAGAGCCGGTTCGGGAGACAAGATTTTCGCTCTCCCGTTGACTCGATCAGCGATAAACCAGGTCAGCTCGCCGGTTCTGTGCCCATGATGCCTCGTCGTGGCCCAGAGCAATGGGCTTTTCTTTTCCGAAACTCACGGCTTCCAGTTGGGAGTCAGGTACGCCAAGGGTCTCCAGGTCATGGAGCACTGCTTGCGAGCGCCTTTCGCCGAGCGCCAGATTGTATTCACTCGTCCCGCGTTCGTCCGTGTTGCCCTGAATCAGCACATGACGGTTGGGGTGGCTTCTGAGGTACTGCGCATGCGCTGCAAGGAGCGGTTGATAGTCGCTCTTGACCGTATAGCTGTCGAAATCGAAGTAGATGCTACGTTTCGCGAGCGGTCCGTTCGGGTTGTCAAGTTCATCCACGACTACTGGGGCGACATTGGTTGTCTGGCTTGTCGCGGCGTTGCCCTGCGACTCGCCGCTCTGATTCAGCTTGGGCCCCGAATGACATCCCGCAAGCATTCCCACCAGCAGCGTAACAATACAAAGTCCAGTTCTGGTCATGATGTGTCTCCTCTGATCGGAGGTGAAACTGCGCTTCTTTGGGAGTGCTGCTAGCGATCCAAAGTGCGCGAGGGTTGACCTCGAGAACGTCAATGTTCAATTGATATAGAAGGCATCTCTTCAGATTTCAAGTTTCTTTTGAAAAACGCCGTGGAGAAAGTATTTGTTAATCAACGTGCTTCAATGGCTGCATATTTTTCTTGACCAGTATCTCAAGATTCCTAAGATTAGTATCATGAAATCATGATTCGGATGCGGCTTCCGGTTCATCATGGCAGTTGCCGCGGCGACCGATTACGCAGTTCTCACGTGGTAACGCGTCCATTAGCAGGTGCGCCTGCTGCAACCGGCTTGATCAATATCTCCTGGTTGGATTTCAGGTTCGGCGAGGAGCCAGCCGTCAAAAGCAGGTTGGTTGGCGCTATCCCTCATCAGCTCGACGTTGATCGCCTTGCGAATCCCGAAATCCTCGGAATCGGGAATGTTCAAATCCGAATCGGATGCACTCCGGAGCGTACCTTTCGACGACTCGAGTTCAGCTGCTCTGGAGAGCGCTCCCCGCGTCGGCACGTTTTGATCGACCATGTCAGTATTGGTGTCGATGCCCCGGGAAATTGCCATAAAATCGACGACGATGACGGCAAGCGCGGCGACCAGAAGGAACACGCAGCACCATGGCGCGATGCTGGAGTGGGGGTGCCTTTCAAGTGACGTGATTCATCACAACTCCGGGCGGCCAGATGGTCCACGACATCGGCCCGATGACAAACAGGCCCGGATTGCTGGGCACGACCTTCGACCTGTCTGATTCGTGCGGCCTTGTATTTCGACATGAATGTGGCCATGCGGGTTCGCCGTCATCGAAAGGTTAGCGGTGGATATGCACCGCCCAATCCCGGCCATTATGTCGATCGACAGAAGTGCTCTCCGGGTAGCCCGCCGTCTGTCGCTACAGTCGGCCGGGATCGAAAGGAATCTGAAATACTCGTTTCGGCGAGCATGACCTCGATAAAACGCGGGGACGTAGCTGCTTATTAAGTCTCGCTTAAGGACGGTTGCTTACAGTGGACTGAGGCTTCCGCATCGGACTGGCGGACGCGAACGTCCAGGCGTCCCCGGTTTTGTGGATGGGGGCGACTTTTCCGGATCCGGTGTCCTCCGCCGGATCCACTTTTTCTTTTTAATGCCGGGAGGCTGACGTGTCGACGATAGGGGCGAGCAGTCTGTCTCGCGGACTGCGCCGGGAGCGACGATCACCGGGTTTCGACGCGAGGGCGTTCAGGACAGGTTGAAATTCAACTCCGCGGTTGGCCTGCGATCTCGAGCACACCCAGCCGAACTGCACTGGCTTCAGTTAGCGCTATGAAGGAGGGCTGTGATGAAGCGGATCATGATTGGGGTGTTTGTTGTGGGCTTGGGAATGTCACAGATCGGCTTCGCACAACCAGCGCGGCAAGTGCAACCTGCAAGAATGAAATGTGAAGATTTCCTGTCGCTAGCCGACAATTACAAACCCGCGTTGCTGTACTGGACGGCCGGTGTTGACCGGACGAACATGAAAACGAATGACGTACTCGTGGTCGATGCAGCAGACCCGGTGGGGTTGGTCGTTGATGAATGCAGGAAAGACCCAGGAACATCTTTCATGGGCAAGGTCCGGCAACTGACCAGGTCGGGGCGGCTCAATGTTCTGGAGCATGACGATCACCGCTAGACCGTCCTTGTGCGTCACTGCGCGTTCAAGGCTTGCTCTGCGAAACCAGGGTTTTTGAACATCCTGGGTTGCGATGTACCTGGAGGTCTTGTTCCAGTGGGTAGGTCGCGGATCGACGTAGAACAGACGTGCGCGTCAACAAGCGCCGGTCCGTGCCGCCCGCGGTATTGGTGGAGGGGGAGGCTGATCGATCGCGGGGTGCTTTAAGGACTTGATGAGTGAACTGCGACGTCTGGTGCGCGGGGTCGTGGAGGGCGTCTGAGATGGAGCAGCAGCGACCGGCGTTTATACTGTCGCCTTCATACGCTTCTCCGGCCTCATGTCACTTGTTCAATTTGTAGACCGACGTACATTGCAACGTGCGCATCGGCTGTGGCTGCACTACGGCGTGTTCTGGCTTGGCGCCATTGCCGTAGGGCTTACTGCTGTGTTGTATGCGCAGTTGATCGACTTTGGTTACGGTGCATTCCTGAGATATTCCGCGCAGTACCGATGGTTACCGCTGCTGGTCACCCCCGCGATCAGCGCGGCTTGCGTCTGGATCACGCGCCGTTTTTTCCCGGGCGCGGAGGGAAGCGGGATTCCACAGGTGATTGCGAGCCTCCACGACCACAGCGGGTTGGGCCATCGCCTCCTGACGATCAGAATTCTCGTTGGCAAGATTTTCATCTCCTTTCTGGCGATATTGGGAGGGCTCACGATTGGCCGTGAAGGGCCCACCATCCACGTGGGGGCGGCGCTGATGTTCAATCTGCGCGCCTTTTACCCAAAAAGGTTTCGCGCGATGCAGGGTGGCGTACTGGAACGCAGGCTGGCATTAGCGGGAGCGGCCGCGGGCTTATCGGCGGCATTCAACGCGCCTTTGGCCGGCGTTGTCTTTGCGATAGAGGAGCTTACCCGCAGCTTCGAGCAGAGAACAAGCGGCGTACTGATTACCGCAATCATTTTTGCTGGTATCGTCGCTTTGGGAATCCAGGGCAACTATACGTATTTCGGCACGATCGACGTTGGCCCGCATTTTCCCGATCTGCTTGCGTTGGCCGTCGTCCTGATCGGCGTAGTTGCAGGTGCTGCCGGCGGCATCTTCTGCTGGCTCCTGCTCAATACCCAACGCTGGATGCCGTCCATTGTGCTCGGCTGGCGGGCACAACGTCCTGTGGCATTCGGTGCCGGATGTGGCCTTCTGATCGCAGTGATCGGTGTCCTCTCCGGAGGGCACACGTTCGGCAGCGGCTATGCAGAAGCTCGCGGGATGCTTGAGGGCAATGCGCATCTTACCGTCTTGTATCCTGTGTTCAAGATGGCATCGATGGTCGGCTCTTACCTGCCGGGGGCGCCAGGTGGACTATTCGCCCCGTCGCTCGCGATTGGCGCGGGAATCGGCAATGCGCTCCATCTGCTGTTTTCCCAGATGCAACTGCCGATGCTGATTGCACTCGGAATGGTTGGCTATCTTGCGGCTGTCACGCAAAGTCCTATCACGTCATTTGTCATCGTGATCGAGATGATCAACGGACACGCGTTGGTGATTTCACTAATGGCCACTGCGCTGATTGCCAGCCGCGTGTCCAGGATCTTCGCGCCACCGTTGTATGAAGCGCTGTCAGAACGCTACGGTACTGGAAAGCAATCGTGATCTCGAGACGCGCGGATGGTGCGTGCACCTCATACAAGTCGCGCCGACTGATTACAAACCGATGGTGTTAAGCCCCTCAGGATGCGTGCCGTCGATGATCGATCTCCCTTCAGCGAAACCGGCTTGTTCCGCGGCTTTCGCAGTAAGCAGATCGGCGAGGGGATGAGCAAAACTCACCCTCTGTGACGACCCATAGCGAACGTCTGCGCTTGGGCGGGCAATGTAGCCGGTATAACCGAACGGTATGTTCGGTGGGTGAGGCGAATACTCAGGAACGGCGAGGACTCGGATCGTAAAGCCGTTGTATTCGTCGAATTGCTCTTGTCCCTCAGCCATGTCGGTCTCCGTCGCCCTGTGCGGGGAACTACAGTGCCCGGTTCAGTTCAAAATTCCGTCGCACCAGTGAATCGCCCATGCCTTCGCACAAGAAATTGCATCAGCTTCATTAGCGAATCGATCAATGTCGCCGGACTCGTGCGTTTCGACCCGGTCTTCATCGCTTCCGGGCCTGCGAGTGATTCTGGCTCTCGCGATGTAACCACCACCGCTGTCAACGCTTCGCGCCCGGCAATCGATGTGAAACCCCTTGTAATCGAATTGCATAGTCGCTCCCCTGGTATCGTTTTGTTAGATTGGTGGGCGTGCAGGATGTTCTAAAGTATTCGCGATCTCATCGGCGATCGCGACCCTGACCCCGTCAGCATATTGTCGTGATGACAACACCATCTCAGGTTTTTTTCACGTAAGCGCTGCACCATCCCTTTGAATCGACCAGCTTGCCACCATAAATTGGACACGGCCCGGAGGGGGCACCCGGCTTGCCCTGATAGAGCTGACAATTGGTGCACGTTTGGCCGGCAACGTATTTGGGATATTTCGCCTTGTCCACTCTTGTCGCGTCCGTTTTATAACCTAGCGCCTGAGCGGTTGGGTCGGTCTCGGAGACCGCCGTAGCGTCAGCGCGCGACTCGGTGGGAAGGAGCGTCGTGGAAGCCAGCGAAGCGGCAGCTATCACGAAACGACGACGGGATATTTGCATAAAAGCACTCCTTCTCGTGATCCATGGCCCATTGCCACCTGATACATCGGCCACTGCTAACCCTGCATGTCCTTCGCATTGGTATTCCGTCGATCCGTACTTGCCCATGGAAATCATTACCCTCTACAGGGTTTCTAGGCCATCGGCAGTAACGCGTTGCTGGCGATCATTACACGCACGCCGCGTGCGATCCCGCATTCGGCATCGCGACGCGGACGAAGTGGGTAAGGGATTCCCGGGCCCTCGCGACGGCAGGCTACTGCGTATCAGGGGCGCACATGAATTCCCGATATCCACGCGCAATCCTGGTGAATCGTCTGTGTCTTTCTGTGCAGATTACCCCTAGATTAGGTTCGATCCAGCGAGAAACTCGCTTTCAGTTTATGTCATATCATGACGAATTCAAGGCGATCGTCATGCGGGCGCTCTCAGCGAGCACAATCTGGCGAGTTGATCACATTGTGATGAAAAAATGGCCCTTCTCGTGGCTGGTTCATGAGGAGGAGTAGCCCCGATGAAATTACGAGGATGAAATTACGAGGATGAAATTACGAGGATGATTTGACCGGATCACGCCCGTCCATAGGGATGCCGTGTTCCGCTCCGATGCACAAAACCGGTCATCCTGAACGGCACGGCCGTCGTCACAGGAGACGATCTCCGGTTGCCTCGGGTCGTGCCGCGTCACACTGTGACTCCCGCGAACGCCGTCAGGGATCGGGAAGTGGACTTTCGCAGCGGGCACGGCCGCCGAAGCTTGTCGCGTGGGTGGCCAGGGTGTCGGAACGTGGTGCAGAGATCACTGGGCCGATGCCGCAGCAGCATCAAGGCCCGTGACGCGTGCGGTTCCACCAGTGCCTGCCGGCCGCATATCGAAGAACCCGTTCGCGGGTATTGCCCGGGGGATCCTGGGCAATGACGAAAAGAACCACCATCGCCAGTACCGCGGCCGAAACTGCAATCTGTACGAGAAGATCTATGATCATCATCGCCTCCGCCATGGTTGTGCGTTCAATAGTGAGGTCGTTGCCGCCCGACGCACAGATCAGAGTTGCTTCGCTCAGTGACGACCGTCCCGTCCCGTTTGCGAACGCCGGGACGGCTAGGTGACACCGACACCCGCGAGCGTCCTGTCGATATAGCGCTTTGCCATCGCGGCGGCGATTCTCAAGGCGTTTCCGGAACGAAGGAAAACCCGTCGCTTCTGGTCACACAGAAGTTTTCTATGTGAGCCGGTGTTGTCCTGCCAATCGATGACGGCCACCGGTTGATAGATCGCGCCTAGTTCCAGCCCTTCGCCAGCCACCGGATCAAGCTGCGCGCACGCGCAGAGCTGAAAACCCCTGTAGTGTTCGTATGAATGTTCGTTCATTGTGCCCACCTCGATTCGAATTTTCGCAAGACCGTCAGTCGTCTACTTCGAATAGGACAGCGCAAGACACGCGGTCGAGCAGCAATGCATGGTTTTCTCCCATCCACCAGCGTGCAAAAAATCCATGCGGGTGGTGCCCAATGACGATCAGGTCGACCTTCAATGAATCTGCGAGGCGGGAAATCTGGTCAATAGCATTTCCGACCGAATAATGTCCCGTTGCAGTCACACCCCATGCCCGTAGCCAGTCAATACCCTCGCGCAGTGTTTCTCGTGCCGCCTGCTCATCGACCTCGAATTTCATCGACGACAGGACGTCGACGCCGCTGGACCAATATGTGCAGTCGAAAATCGCGAGCAGATGGGTTTCAGCGTGCAGCTGTTGCGCAAGGGCTGCGCCGCAGCGCAGCGCGAGCCGTCCCTCCGGCGTGGCGTCGTAGCAGAGCAGGATCCGGTCGAACGGGGCCATGATGGGCTCCTTTGCCAACTTTAGTGGTGTCGTCCATTCGAGCGATCGAATCGGCTCGCCACGAAATTGTCCAGGTGAGCATCGGCGCGGCTTCGATCAGCACGAAGGCCAGTAGAGCACCCTCGGCTGCACCCAGCAGCTTGGGGTGCCAACGCTGCAACTGCAGCGTGCTGAGCAGGTTGCCGGCCAGGCTAGTGCCGAGCAGCGCAAATTCCTGATACGGGCCTTTGATTCAATTATATGTCACGCCATGACATGTATGGTCAAATGTCGAACGAACTGTGAGACTGGGAAGTTCGTTGTCGGTACGTGCGTTCTGCAAAAAGGATGAGGTCGCGAGTGACCGGGTGACATACGAGAGGTTCTGGAATTGCTAGGCGTGAAGCACGCGTTCGTCAAATCGGCTGCCCGGCTGAACAATCGGGCTGAGAACAGCCACCAACCGCCGCGCGATCGCGAGCGTCGTACGCATCGCTTTCGAGAAGCGAAACGCACGCAGATTTCTCACATGCCTCGGGCCGATCCGGCAACACTTCGCGCTCAAACGGTATCTGCTGCACGCTTCACCGCATCGCAAGCAACTCGCAGCAGGGTTCGCTGTCTGGCGCGAACTCACTGGACTCATCCAACATCTTTCTGCTCGCTGCTGAGCGATCGCGACACCTGCCGCCGCTTCGTCTCACTCTCGGGAAATTGACGGATCCCGGCAGTCGTGTCAGACAGGACGACCCATTTGTGCTGCAAGCACACCGCGTTCAGCCCAGGATGTCAGTCGCTTTATGGTGCTCGTCCACACCGTCGATCAAAATCACGGACCCGTTCGCATGCCGCAGGCGTAACGGCAGGATTCGTTGATACGCGTCCGATCCGTACCAGGCGCGCGCGGCGGCGAGATCGGGAAACGCAACCATAATCAGATCGCCGTGCCATTCGCCTTCGCGCACCTCGGGTCGAGCGCCGTGCACGACAAAACGGCCGCTAAACGGCTCAAGTGTGTCGTCAATGCGCTCGAGGTATTCGACGATGTCAGCGCACAACGCGACGTTCGTCAGATGGGCGACAGCGTATGCAGTCATGGCAGCGCTCCGTAACATAGGTGTGTGTATGCTGCCTATGGTCGCCGCAGGCGCGACGCACGTCGATTACCTGGGAGGTAAAGGAATCTGCAGTACCTTACCCGGCGCAACTTCGTCGCCGCAGGGGCGAGTCGCTCTCGGAGGGCGCCCATTCGTTCTCGGCCAGACGTGCGGTTACGTTTCGCGGAATCGCAGAGCACGCTCGAGCACCATCGGCTTACCTGCTGCCCATCCGTGACAGGGCTTCCGTAAGCCGCATTCCTATTGTGCGTCTTCACGGCCCTGGAATATACCTAGCCTCATGGCTAACTATTATGGGACGGTAAGCGAAGTGTTCCAGGCGCTCGCTGACCCCACTCGTTGCGCGATCGTCCGTGCACTGGTCAGCGGCGCACAGTCGGTGTCAGCGCTGGCGGCACCGTTCGATATGGCACTGCCGTCGTTCATGAAGCACGTGAACGTGCTTGAGCGCAGCGGCCTCATCCTGACCCGCAAGGTCGGGCGGACACGCACGTGCGAGCTACTGCCGGAAAAGCTTTCGCAGGCCGAACAGTGGATAGGCCAGCAACGAGCTTTGTGGGAAGCAAGATCCGACCGCACGGTCGAATTCGTTGAACGACTTCATCAGGAGGAGCAAGCCAATGACACAAAACGCAGCCGACCACGCTGATTCCCGCGATCTCGTTATCTCTCGCGTGCTGCGCGCACCGCGGGCCGCCTTGTGGCGCGCGTGGTCAGAACCGGGCCTGCTCAAGGAGTGGTGGTGTCCAAAGCCGTGGACAACCGAGGTTCGTGCCTTTGACCTGCACCCTGGTGGAGCCTTTCATACGGTCATGCAGGGCCCGGATGGAAACACTAGCGATAACCCCGGATGCTTCCTTGAGGTCGTGCCCCAATCGCGTCTTGTGTTCACGTCGATGCTCACGGCGGACTGGCGTCCAGCCAAGCCGTGGCTCGGTTTCACGGCGATCATCACGATGGCCGACGAAAGCGAAGGTAGCCGCTATATTGCCCGGGTGATGCATCAGGACGATGCCGCGCGCGAGCAACACGAAAAGTTGGGCTTCTTCGACGGATGGAACACCGTTATCACCCAGCTCGACGAATTCGCGAGTGCGCTGCGCTAAAGCGCAGTCACGCAAAACAAGCCCCCGTCCTGCAGCATAAGGACTCCTTGTCACCCTGGAATTTTCTCGCCTCACTGAACTTATCGCGACACAACCGCTAAACCAGCCGGCCTACGCCGTCGCTCGCATTGTGATCGGCGGGGCTGACCGACTTCTTTTGGAGCATCACCCTCGTTGTTTGAGCGTCTCCCGCGATACCGGGCGATGGTTTGCTTCAGTAGCTGACGAAGAGGGCCTACAGATATTACGAAAAGCGCTCTAGACGTACCGCACTGGCGCGAAGTCGTATCGCTTTATCTGGTCATCGTGGGTCAACAACACGATTCCTTCTGCCATCGCTTGACCGACGAGGAGCCGGTCGAACGGGTCCTTGTGAAGAGGCGGAAGGGCCGCAACTTCGAACGCATGCTGTGCTTCAATCGACAGCTCTTCATAACCAGCATCAGGCAGGTTCCTGCGAAGAACGCGTGCATCGACCTGAAAGTCCTCACGGCCCAGTGCGCTCTTGACGACAATTTCCCAGATGCTGGCGACGCTGAAGTAGAGGGTGTTGCCGGCGTCCTCGATGGCTGCGCGCGCTTCGTTCGACAAGGCAGGATCGTCAGCCGCAGCCCAGACCAGCAGATGAGTATCGAGCAACAGCCTCACTTTGCCTTACCCTCAAACATGTCGCAGATTTCGTCCGCTGCCATAGTGTCGAAATCTGCGGGCACTTTGATTTGCCCCTTCAGGAACCCAATGCGCCGCCGCGGCTTTGCGGCTTCGGCCTCGATGCGCACGACCTTGACCAATGGCTTGCCGGCCTTAGCGATTACGAACGGCTCGCCGCTGTTCACGGTTTCCTCGATTAGCCGCGACAGATTGGTCTTGGCATCGTGAATGTTGTAAATATGCATGGCAGCACCATATAAACTTAGTTTATCTTAAGATTTATCCTCCCGCAATACGTTCAAAGTGCTTTGTCAACTTGACGAGCACAGGCAATGTTTCTAGTTAAACGTAGGTATCCTGATCAGATAACATGCTCGATTCAGCGTCGACGGCCCAACCATGCCAGGCGGCGATGCGTTTCTTGAGTATGGCGCGATGACGTGCCGCGTTCATCTGATGTCTAGGCAACGCGAAGTGCTGCCTGATCAGGCAAAAGCATGAGAGAAACGCCTGCGTGCGACGTGCATCGCGAAAGCCGCACATGTGTCGTTCGCGCCTGCGGATTGGCTGATGGATTCTATGAGCAGGAAGTTGTCAAGGTCTGTTACGAACTGACTCGCAAAGGGTCGGTCAAGTCTTTCTCCTCGCTGGCTCGGAAGCGCAAGCTACATTTTCGCGGGGTATATTCCGGCGGATTTCCACGGCACCTAACCTCAGCCATGGCTGCAGTCCGGTCCACGTCATTGGCCTGAAGCCGGCTATCGCGCGCGTAAGACAGGAGCGTGGCTACCACGTCGTCGACAGATACCAGCGTCTGTAAAAACTGGCGCGTCTTGATGACAGATTTCATGCGTTCATATGGGGTGGTCATCTTCCGCTTCAGCAAGCAGTTGCCTGGTGATGTCGGTGTGCGAGGTCACGCTGTTCACTCTGCACCAGCACTCCCACACATATTCCGCATTGCTTGGCCGGCTGGGTTGCCCAATGATCTGATAGACGCGCCCGGATTGTGTCTCGCCTTGCAAGGTGAGGCGGTCGAACGTAACGACTTCGGAACTGACACAGCCTGTCGAGTCTCGCTCGTCGGTGCCGACGAAATGCCGAGTTCCGTCATCTGTCTCCAGGATGCTCCACTGGAGGAGCGAAACTCCTGGTTCGTCACTCACCGGGGCGATTTTCCAAATAGGCATGACTATCTTCTGTTCGCCGACGAGCTTTCGGCGGGGGGCGGTTCCCGCGCCGGTCGCTCGTCAACATTGAGCTGAAGTTCATGCTATTCGGATTCGAGCCGAGTTAAAGTGAAAAAGTAGCTTGTTTTATCGGTGATTTTTTCGGACGAGATATTCTTTATTATTTGCCGATGGGTCGATTTATGGTTTATCGAGAAATGGACGATTGTGAATGGCGCTATATTCCGCGGACAGCTTATGCTTTATTTCGAGGACGAGTTATGGTGCACCGGCACACCGTCCATTATTGAAAGTCTTCTCTTGGGATGCAAGGTTCAATAAAGGTTCGACGGGGGCAATCTTCCGGTCACACTGTTTATCCCCGCCCAGTCGTGAGCCTCCTTCGCTGCGGGGATGCGCATCGGGCCATTCTTCAACGACAACCTACAAATTACGCGAGGCGAGCGAGCATACCTTATATGCCCATCGTAACCTGCTAAAACCGTTCTTCGAAATCGTTACCGCGATCAAGCCTATTACGAAGAGCGCGCCACGGGCTTCTCACACGGCGCGACAATTGACTGGACACGCTGGCCGTGGCTGCGGTCAGCCGGCTGTGCGCGACAGGAGCAAGCGAGAACGAATTGCTTCAAGCAGTCGCCGAGATTTTCGCGCGGAGCTACGCGAGGTGATCATCCTTTTGTTTGCGTGCGCTTCAATTAAAAAAATCGGTGCACGTGACAGCGGCGCCGTCAGACTGTTGACGGACGGTCCACACACCGTTGCCTCGCATCTTCATGCTGATTTTCAGAGGGTGCGTCCTGCCTTTTTTCGCAGTTGCTATTTCGTCTGAGAAAACCGAAAAAAGATACGTGGCTGAAGCCCGATGGCTTCGCCGCGATAAACCCTCACGATTGACCCGTGGCCGGGACTCCAGGTGCCCTCGTGTCCGCACTGGACAGCCGGAAGGGGCGCAGCCGCAACGGTACAGGCATGCGCATTTGAGGCAGGGAACATCATGAAAGAACTCAATGCATGGACAGTCGCTGGCATGGAGAGCGCCCCTCACATGCTACCGTCAAACGCTGCTCCCGATCAGCGTTTGACGCGGGCCGAAGCTGAAGTCCGTCGGCTAACCAGGTGCATGGCGATGAAGGATCGGCAGCTCTGCGAGCTGCGCAGGGCGCTTGCGAATTCGGCGACCGTTCACTACTCATTTGAAGATCGCCTGCAGCGTGAACTGGATTCCCTGCGGATCATGATACCCGTGAACGGGTTCAAGGAGGATTGGGACAAGCCTGCCAGCGACCGGCCGGAGGAGTGCGTCGTCGTGAAACTGCCCTACGTGACGTCGATTCTGTCGGTCCTGTTCGATGCAATGTGTACGTTCTGGGTGGACTGCGATCGCGAACATCCGCCGAAGTCTGCGACTGTCGCGCGCGCCATCGACGAACGCCTGGGCTTGAGTTCGCAGCGGAATGGAGAGGCTTCGCGCAGCGGGCAGGCTTATGCGTCGGCGATCAGGCCGGATTGGGTGAAGGAGGCCGACAACCGCCACCATTGCCGGCCTGCAGGGATGCGCTGATGCAAGGGGCCGGTCGTCTAGACGGTCGCTTGCGGGTGCATCGTTTCGTTGTCGCATACCGCGAGGTGCTCGTCACCGGGAGCGTACGCAGAACGCGTGCCCGCGTCAGTGGAAGACGAATGACCCCGCAAGCCAGCTTCGGGGAATGGGATCTGTCCGAAGCGCGTGATCGAGTCAAGTAGCGCGCTGGGATCGCACAGGAGATTGCGGAACGTCGCGGGACCCAGATCGATTGAGCACGCAACGATATCGGCGCGGCCCGGTGCTGTGCCAGCGCCGATATCGTGAAGATCGAGCCCGAAGCGTCGGTACAAACGCGCAACGGAGCGGGAGACGACACCGATCACACGCGTCGCGCCGAACGAGAAGGCGAGTGCCATCGCGTAAGGGAACAATGACATGCCCGAGGTTGAGCCGGTTCGATGGTCCGGCAGACCTGATCCTGCGAATCGCGACATCTCCCATATCGAAGTCGATGACGGCAGTAAGCCTGGGCCTGCGAGCTGTGGGAAAACATCACGGAGCAGATAGGGTCCTATGGTGGGCATCAGCCGCGCGCATCCGCAGACCTCGTCGTCCGCGGACAGTGCGACCAGATGAATGGTATGGCCTCCGTCGAATTCGTCCCACTCGCTCGTGGCGTCGTGGGATACGCCGGGTATTTCCCAGTGCAGACGCTGGACAAAGACCTTGTGGCGAAAGGTGCCGAGATTGCGACAGATATCCGATGGCAGGTCGGCAAGCCTGCCGGCAACGATGAATGACATGGGCTCCTCCTGGTGTTAGCCGTTGACGCGACGCTATCAGCGTGGCTGCGGCCCAGAAACTCGGAGCTTTGGGAGTGTGTCGATGCGTACGCGCGAGCGTGCATCGCCGCACGGTGCCTGTTCGGCGGCCGGCAGAACGCGCGGTGAAACGGGGGAATATCAGAGTCAGGGTTTTATGAGGCCCTGTACGGTTGCGTGGACGGCAGCGGCTGTCCTGCTGCGTATATTGAGAGCGTCCATCGCTTCCTTGATGTGGTAGTCAGCGGTATAGCGGGAGCGCCCGAGAATTTCGCCAATCTCGGCTGAAGTTTTCCCACGGGCGACCCAGGTGAGGCATTCGAGCTGGCGCGCTGTAAGCAGGTGTGCCGCCCTTCTTGAAGGTATCAGCGCGAGGCGATGAAGTTCGAAGTGAAACTGCGCACTCATCAGGTACGCCAGCCGGGAGTTGATTGTGTCGTTGACGGAATGGAGAGGGCCGGAGAGATTGAACAGCAGGATACTGCCATCGGACTGGTGGACCGGGATACTGAGCCCCGCAGGTAGTCCGGCTTCTTTTGCTTCGTCGAGCAGACGACGCTCGGCCTTGCTCAGGCCGATGATGTCGTGCCATCGGTAGGGCGCCGACTGGAGGAACGCCGCCCGATGAACGGGGTCGGTGGACGCGTAATCCCGACGCTGGTAGTGCCGTACCCACTCCTGCGGATAGTGCGAGCCGATCATCTCGAGCGCCGTTCGCCGGGCGCAGGTCGAACGGCTCCGCGTAACGCGGCTGATCACGTAATGCGGGAAGCCGAGTTTCGCAGCCGCATGGCCGAAAGACTCGACGAGAGCAGGAATATCGATGGCACATGCAAGACGCATGACCGATGCGAGCGCGCCAGCCTGCAGGCGATCAGATGCGGCCGACGGCCTGTGCTGGCCGCCGTTCGAACGGCGTCGAGAGACATGTGTCATGTTTGCTACCCCGGCGCTGCCCCACAGAGTCTGGAACGTCAGGTGCCACGTGAGAACGGGGCCCGCGCGCAACGACGATGTTCGTGTGACGCGTTCGGGCGGGCAGTCAGAAGCCTGCATACCGTTGCCGCAGGCTGCAGCACCGGCAATGGCCGACCGGACGCGTACCATGCACCCGCCCGGGTGCATTTGACATTTATTATAGTCTGCAGATTGCCGCCCGATGGTCCATGTAACTGATTACAAACTGCACCGACTGTGCGGTCGGGCATGCAGAAGAAGCGGGCGGGAGGGGCCGCGTCGCTCGGGCTAACGGACAAGCAGCGCGGCTGCGGAAAACCCGCCGACGCCGCGTGCAAAGAGCAGGAACGGCCTGCCCGGTACCAGTCCATGACACTGGGCGAGATTGATGAACGCATCGCTGACGGTGACGTGGCCGATGCGGGAAAAATTCTCCGCGAACAGCCGGTCCTGCGGGATCTGAAGCGCATCGAGCAGGCGGCGCCATGCAGGCAGATCCAGATGATGGGGCAGGATACGCTGGATGTCATCCAGTGCGAAATGTGCCTGCTGGACTGTCTGCCTGATCAGGCTGCGCGCCGCGAAGAAGTGCTGCGCTGCCAGGCGCGGTTCCTCATCTGCCAAGACCCCGCGCCAGCCTTTGCCGCTGGCATATGTTGCGATGGCGAGCAGGCGGTTGACGGCGCCGCCGCGCTCGATGAATGCGGCGAATGCACCGTCACCCAGAATCCCCCCGGTTTGCATTAACCTTTCTGACTCGAGTGGCATGATATCGGCGCCGACAAGCAGGACCCGTTTCATGTGGGGCCGGGCGATGAACATCGCGCGAATCACGCGTAGTGCGCCAAGGGCGGATGCGCAATGCTGCTGTGCGAACGAGAACGCCTCGGCGTCGGTGAAACCGAACCGGTCACATAGCAGGCCGGGTAGCGACTGCGGCGGTGGCGCAATGCTGCCCTGGAGCGTATGCACGTAGACGAGGCAGTTGACTTCACCAGGTGCGATACCTGAAGCAGCCAGGAGACTCCGGATCGCGCTGGCCGCGAGTCCGATTGCGGTCTGCTCACCCGCACTGCGGTAGTAATGCATCCCGGCCCGCTCCAGGTCCAGTACGGTGGTGGTTTTCTGTCCGGTTCGCTTTGCCCAGCTCCGGACGTCGTCGATGCGCTGGGGGAGATGGAAGGCGACGTGCGATATGCCGAGATCGGGGATCATGAGACAGACCGGATATCGTCCTGCCGACAGAGGTAGGGGGCGCCGCGAGCCTCCAGCAGCGCAGCGCCCACAAAGCCGCCGATCCCGTAGCCCCATAGCAGCATGCGATGTGTCCGGCGGCATGGGGTGCGGCGGGGCGCCCGTGCGAGGCATACGATGGATTCGGCCGCGCCGAGATGAATGCAATGTCGATGCTGCGCGCCGGCGTCCTGCCGGCCGAGCAGGTTGCATACTGCGCGGGTGAGCGACGGAATACCCGGGTGCCCGACAACTTCGTCAATTTCACTGTGACGAAGAGCGTGTCGCGCGAGCAGAAACTCGATCATCGATAGCAACGTGAATGTCCGGGCATCGGAGACTCGTGCGACACGACGACTGATGTCACCGGGAACGTGCCGGGCTGCTACATCGAGCAGGTGCAGGCCACCTGTTCCGTAGTCGGTTCTTTCAACGAGCAACGCACCGGCGGCGTCACCGTGGACAATGTCAGGTCCACATATCCTGGAAAACGGTGGGCGCCACTTCTCCGCCCCGACAACCAGTATCGTGTGGACCTCCGGTTCAGCGACGAAGAGGTCGGACGCCAGCCGCAATGCTGTGAATGGCGACACGCCATGCTGCTGCGAGACTGAAAAAGGAAAACACGGTGTGCCGATCCCGGCACACAGCCGTCCGGCAACTGTGGTCGAAACATGTTCATCGAGGCTGCTATGACAGAACACGATGACATCGATTGGGCGCGCGTCCGGCGGCCGGGCGGCGCAGATCGCGTTTGCCACTTTTGCGGCGAGTCCGGAAAGATCCGTACCGGTTTCGACCGGCACCATGCAGGTCATGTCGGGTGTTGCCAGACCGGAATGCACAAGGCGCGAACCACCGGTTTCCTCACCGGGCCATGCCTCCAGCCAGTGCCCGTAGTCGGGATGCCAGGATCTCATCCAGGCATCCCAGCCGGGATGTCCTGTCTCGCGCAGTGCCGACTCCATTGCCGTCCATCGGGACAGCGGTATGGCGTCCGGCACCCAGGCCGTAACTGCGGTGATGGCGGGTGGGTTCATGCGCCACCCTCGGCCGAGCCGCAGCCGTTGGCGAGATCGGCTGGCAGCAGGTCATACAGTACGCGCCCAAACCGCGATCCGTGCATGACGTGGCAATCCCGCTGCAGCCCGATCAGGTGAAAACCGATCCGTTCGAGCAGGCGCCGCGAGCGCACGTTGCAGTCTACGGCCCACGCCGCGATGCAGTGCAGCTGGTCGGTTTCGAGCACCTCGTGGAGCAGCCTGATGGAGGCAACAAACGTCATGTCCCGGCAGGCGGGCCGCCGGCTGTCGCGCAGTACCCAGAACGAGCCGGTGCCGAATGCATGCGTCAGATCGCTGACGGCCACAACGCCGCTTGCGGCTTCATGGCCTGCCGGTCCGAATACGCGCAGGCGGTGCCGACCGCTTTGCATCATGAGCTGCACGGCAAGCACGGGAAGCGTCTGACGGCCTTGCCCAAAATCGAACCACTGGTTGATGTCCGGTTCGGTGAGCCAGGCAGCGATGTCATTCACATCGTTGCTGTCCGGTTCACGAAGCCAGCACGAGCTGGATCCTCCACCCGTCTGGCCGGGTCCTTCAGTCTGGTGCGCGGATGCCTGTGCCCGCCCTTCGCTGCTCACGGGGAATCTCCTGCTGGTGAACGACTTATGCCGACGCGGTGAACGTGCGTAGCGCCGCCTCGACCTTCATCAACAGCATCGCAAACCAGTGCATCGTCTGGAACCGTGCCGCTGGTGGAAGACCTTCCACGTAGCCATGGCCACCGCAAAGCTGAACAAGCTCCCGCGCAACGTCCGTCGCTTCGGTGGCAACGTGGCGCGCCATCTGCGATACGGCGGCGAACTGCGCCTGCGTATCGTCCGCTGCCACGGACCGGAGAAAGAGGTGGATGGTGTGCGCGGACATGAGCATGTCGGCGAGTCGGGTAGCGACAAGCTGATGGGCGACGATCGGCTTGCGGAACGTCTGTCGGGTCACGCTATAGGTGAGAGCGAAGTTAATGCCCTGCTGCACGGCACCGGAAAGCAGCGCTGTGAGGTAGATTGCTGTATTGACGAGCCACCGTCTTGTCGGATCGCCGCCCTGGTTCGCGCCCTGGGGCACCACCAGGAGTGGGGCATCGCCCGCACGAGCGGGAGTGCGGGTGATCGTTAGAGCGCCGAGCACGGCAACGGGAGCGGTACCCCGGACGTCCTGTCCTGCAGGCGGCGTCGCCAGCATGAGCTGCGGACGTCCATCGTTCATACCGACCATCATTGCCGGGGAGGCTGGATGCTGGCGCAGGACCCAGAGGCTCGAAGCATTCGCGTCGGGGATACCCAGTGCAATGGATGTGGTGCCGTCGAAGTAATGCTGGATATCGCGAACGGGTAGCCGGTCGAGTGCATCATATACGCGCAGCGTCATCAGTGCGGGGCTGCTGAGGGTCAGCTCGGCCGCGCGTTCCAGCGGACCCGCTGCGAACTGTTCAACGACAAGTGCCAGGTCGTGCCGGCTGATTCCCATGCCTCCCACCTGCTCCGGCAGGATCATGCTCGCGAGGTCGAGCGTCGCAGCGAGCGTGACCGTTCCGCTCCACAGGGCGGGGTCTGGCCGAGCGCCCAGCAGAGGCTCGAGGCGCTCGCGCGCAAACTGCCTGGCGGCAGCGCGCAACCCCTGCTGGTCGTCGCTGAGTGTCCAGGACGCTGGCGTGAGGTCTGCGACAACGGATTCACTCGATGGCATGATGTTTCTCCAGATCTCGTGGTGTCACACGAGCATTTCGACGGGTTCGGGATGACTCAGGAAATGCAGCGGGCTCGCCGAGCGGCCATACGCACCCGACTGTCTCACCACGACGAAATCGCCAATATGGGCTTCGGGAAGTTCAATGTCGTCCGCCAGACGGTCGAGCGGCGTGCACAGGCAACCGACCACGTGACAGCGTTCGCGTGTCCCGCTGTCGGGCCGGTTTCCGAGGACGACCGGAAAGTTACGGCGAAGGACCTGACCGAAGTTGCCGGAGGCGGCGAGGTGATGATGCAGGCCGCCATCCGTGATGACGAACGTTTTGCCGCGCGAGACCTTCTGGTCGATGACGCGGCATACGTAGATCCCCGCCTCACCTACCAGGTAGCGCCCGAGTTCCAGGAGGGGCACGATTCCCGGCAGACGTTCGCCAAGCCGTGGTAGCCAGTCGTGCATCGCCTCGCAGACTGCCTTTACATCTAGCGGTGTTTCGCCCGGGAAGTAGGGGATGCCAAAGCCGCCGCCAAGGTTCACGAACCGCGGCGGTTCGGTCAAACCGCTGGCCAGCCGGAGGACGAGTTCAACACTCTGGCGCTGGGCCTTGATGACCGTTGCTGCATGCAGGCACTGTGAGCCCCAGAAGATGTGAAAGCCGGCGAGTGCGACTTCCCGCGCTTCGAGTTCGCGCAGCAGCGCCGGCACCTGGTCCACATCGACGCCGAACGGCGCCGCACCGCCACCCATGCGCATGCCGCTCTGTCCAACCTGGAAGTCGGGATTGACGCGGATTGCCACGCTGGGCTGCACGCCCAGCTCCCATCCGAGCGCGGTGACGAGCCGCAACTGGGTTTCCGATTCAACGTGCACGTTCACTCCGCTGGCGACGGCGCGTCGCAGGTCGTCGTGAGACTTGCCTGGCCCGGCAAAGCCGATTGCGGCGGGGGTGGTGCCGGCATCGAGCGCGAGGGCCATCTCCTGTGCCGAGGCGACGTCGAAACCGTCGACCCGTGCGGCGAGGAAGTGGACCATGGCGGGCATCGGATTCGCCTTGATCGAGTAGTGGAGGTGTATGCCGGAGGGCAGCAGGCTGCGCAGGTCCCGGATGCGGGCGTCGATCGCTGAGCGGTCGTATGCGAAAAACGGTGTGCGCCCGGCACGATCGGCCAGCTGTCTTACGTCCACGCCACCGAACTGCAGCCCCGGAGGCCGCCGGATGAGAGTCAGGCTCACGATGCTTTCTCCCCTGAACCGTGTCCGAGCGAGGCGAATCCAAACGCGGCAGCCATATTCCGTAGCGCCGCCCTGTCGAACTTTCCGTTGGGATTGCGTGGAATGTCCGTGCAGCTCACGATGTCACGCGGGACCATGTAACGTGGCAGGCGCTGCATGCACCAGTTGCGCAGGTCATCGACAGATGAGTCACCAGCCAGGACGACGAGCAGCGCAACCGCTTCGTCAAGCGCATCATCCGGGATACCGAACGCGACGGCTTCCACGACGAGGCCGCTTGCGTGAACCGTTTCCTCGATTTCCTCCGGACTGATCCGGTAGCCGGAGCTCTTGATCTGGGCATCATTGCGGGCGATGAAATAGAGAAAACCTTCGCTGTCGCGCCGCACGAGGTCGCCAGACCAGACTGCCGTATCACGCGGCGCGCCGCCCGGTTTGGCTTCGGGCGATGGGCGGTAGCGTTGCGCGGTGCGCGCGGCGTCGTTCCAGTAGCCGAGTGTGACGCACGCGCCCACGTGCACCAGCTCGCCGGGTTCGTCGGGAGCGCACGGCGTACCGTCCTCATGGACCACCAGGATGCGCGCATTGGGCACAGCGTTGCCGATCGAGTCGGGCCGCCGGTCGACCTGTGCGGGATCGAGATATGTGGAACGGAATGCCTCGGTCAGCCCGTACATCAGGTACGGCGTGGCACGGGGGAAGAGCGTCCTGAGCTTCTGCAGCACGGGCAATGGGAGGCGACCGCCGGTGTTCGCGAAGTAGCGCACCGCATTGCGCGGCCCGTCGGGCCACGTCGCGCCCGCGAGTTGCATCCACAGTGGCGGCACACCGGTAACGGCGGTGATGCGTTCGCGCTCGCACGCGAGGATGGCGTCCTGCGCAGTGAGGTAGTTCAGCAGGACCGCTGTTGCGCCAGCAGACCAGGCCGAGGTGAGCTGGCTCAGGCCCGCATCGAAGCTCAGTGGGAGAAGCGCGAGGATGCGGTCAGACGGCTCGTGACGCAGATACTCCGCGACGCTCCAGGCGCCCTCAAGCAGGTTCCGGTGGCTGAGCATCACGCCCTTGGGCAGGCCCGTCGAGCCGGAGGTATAGAGAAGGGCGGCAAGGTCGGTGTCAATGCATGGTGTGGACGGTGCCGGGATCGAGGCATTGCCGGGGGCAGCGGTGTCGCGGTCCGGCCAGCGATGAACCATGACCGTTCCTGTGCCGAAGGGGACCGGGTCAGGCTCGTCTACCACGATCAGATCGGATACCGGTGCAAGGCCTTCCGCAGCCAGGAAGCGGGCGCGAAATGCGGAGGTCACCAGACACCGGGCGCCGCTGTCGCGAAGCACGTGGGCCACCTGGTTCGGTTTCAGGAGCGGATTGACCGGGACGAACACGCAACCCGCAGCGCAGGCGCCGAGCATCGAGACGACGGTCTCGATACGCTTGTCGAGAAAGATTGCAACGCGCTCCCCCGGAGCGATGCCAAATGAGGATAGAGCCTGCCCGAACGCGCGGCTCCTTTTAAGCAGTTCGAGGTAGGAGACGCGGACATCGCCGCACACGAGCGCCTGCGCATCAGATGCACGGCGCGCTGCTGACTGTACAAGATCAAGGAGATTTCGCATGGCCGGTTGATATGAAGTTCTGGGTCAGTGGCGGATCACCATCGCGCCAAAGCAGCCGGCAAGTCCGCTGGAGAACAGCAGCGAGTGCGAGTCCGGTTGCGCGCGCGGCGCGGTGTGGAAATTGATGAACGGGTCGGCACCGAACACGTGGCCGAGGCGTCCGAAATTCGCCGTGAAAAGGCGCTCCTGTGGTACGGACAGCATGGCCATGAGGCGCTGCCAGCCGGGGAGGTTGACGTGGTGAGGCAGGACATGGACGAGTTCATTGCCTGTGATGCCTGCCTGTCGAAGGGCCGCACGCATTGTCGTGAATGCCGACCAGTAGTAACGATCATCTGGCACAGGCTGCAGGTCGTCGTCGGTGCCGCGGAAGTAGCGATTGTCTGTATAAAGATGCAGCCCCACGATGCGGTTGCGGTCGGTATCGCGCTCCAGCAGGATTGCGCACGCCCCGTCGCTATGCAGCGCGAGGTCCTGGATGGCGCGCAGATGATCGCAGCCCGAGCCCATCACATCCGCGCAGACAACAATCGCCCGCTGGAGGGGACGACCGGCGACGGTGAGCACGCGCAGCAGGCGGATGGCGGCTACCGGTGAGACGCAGTTCTGCTGCATCAGCGAGAACGCGAGTGCGCGGTCCAGGCCCATACGGGACTGGATGAATGCCGCAGTACCGGCAGGCGGTGCGAGGACGCTGCTCTGGATGGTGTGGGTGTAGATAAGCGCATCGATGCTTGCCGGTGTCGTGCCGGTATCCTCGAGCAGGGTGGAAACCGCCTCGCACGCGAATGTGACGGGCGACCCCGCTGCAGCATCGTGGAACTGCTGTACGCCATTGCGCAGCAGCGCGCTCGCGCGCGCTTCGGGAAATCCGCAGCGACGGGCCCAGGTGTTCGCATCGACTGTGCGGGCCGGAAAGCTGGTTGCGATGCTGGACAGCGATAATATGGAAGTGGTTGCGGGCGCAGTCATGGCTGCCTCGCGCGGTATTCGAGGATGGCGCAGGCGGCCTGTCCCTGAAAGCCGGCCGACCACAGCAGAATGTGTTGTCCGTCCGACGGAGCAACCGATTGCAGCAACATGTGGAGCTGCGCCGGCGCGTCTGCGGAGCACAGGTACCCGATGTCGCCCGGGTCGGGGTACCACATTCGCCATGCAGGCAATCGGGCCTGGGCGGTGACGTCGCACGCCAGAGTTGCGTTGATGCGCGGCGGCACGATCCAGTCGATTGCCGTGGGTTTCAGGCCTGCCTGCCTGCACGTCTTCCCGATGATCTCCACCACGACGGTTTTGTCGACACACATATCGGGGGGCGCGACGGGAACCGAAGGCGTGCATACGTTGACGCTGAGCACCTGCCATCCGGGACGGGCGTGACGCCGGATCACTACGGCAGCCGCACCGTCGCCCAGTGCCGTTAGCGATCCGGCCAGCCGGGAGAACGGTGGCAGCCAGCGTTCAGCGCCGACGATCAGTGCACAGCGCGTGTGATCGTCACTGGCCATCATGTCGGCCACCATCTGCAGTGCAAGAAAGAAGGACAGGCCCTGGAGCTGTCCAATCGCGAACGGCACGCCCGTCGATCCCAGTTCGCTATGCAGGCGACCCGCGCACGAGAGCGCGAGGTCCGGCTCGAAACTTGTCGCGCAGACGATGACCTGATCCGGCACGAGGTTGTCCTTGCCGGGACACCGCCGGATAGCTTCCCCGGCGACCGTTGATGCCATTTCCGAGAGGAAAAGGCGTGGCTCGCAGGCGACGCCCACCGGCATTGCGGCAGGCACCGATCCCGACGAATGACTGACGTGGGCAGGACCTGCCACCTCGCCGCTCCAGCGCAGCGTATCGGCATAGACTGATCGCATGACGGTTTCCCGCGCGCATGCAGGTGTAGCCGCTGGCTGCTGTAACGCTACGTCGGGCCGCACGCGCGCCTCTGGGACGTAGCGTGCCGTGGCCGCGATGCATGCCTGCCCGCGAACGGGGTCAGTTGCGATGGGCATGGGATTCCACGAAGGAGACAAGGTTGCCGAAGCGCAGGAACAGATCGGCCGAGAGGTCTTCCGGCGCGAGGGTCAGGCCGAAACGCTGTTCGAGCTGAAGAAGCAGGTCTGTCATGTTCATGGAGTCGACACCAACGTCGAACAGGTTCGTGTCGTCCGCGATCAGGTCCGCAGCCATGGTGCTGCCGATGGCTGATAGCAGGCATGACCGGACGGTGGCTGCGATTTCCTCGCGCCGGAGGCCGTGCGTGTTATGCGTCGTCATTGGGGTGTCTCCTGCCCGGATCTGTGGGCGTTGGCTATGTCAGGCGATGAGTCTGGCGATAAGACAGGTGATGAATCAGGCGTGGTGGGGCAGTCGCAAGGCACGACCGTGATGTCCCACGGACGTGACGTAGATCGCTGTGCTGCCCGCGCGATCATGAGCCGCTGCAGGTCGCCGGTACCTTCCATGATGTCGAACGCCCTGGTGTCCCGGTAACCCTGCTCAAGTGACGGACAGGCGGCGATGCCGTCGAGACCGGCGAGGTCCATTGCAGCGCGCGTCACCCTGGCGGCTACGCGCGAGGCAAACGCCTTGGTCATGGAGGAATCCATTGATGTTGCAATGCCGCGATCTGCTTTCCAGGCCGTGCAGTGACAGAGCAGCCATGCGGCCGCAATTTGGCGGTCGATGTCGAGCAGGGACGCTTCCACGCCGGCCACGCCTTGGTGCCTGTCCGCGGGCGTGCCATCCGCATCTAGCCAGGCCGCAAGGTCAGCGCGTACCCGCCGGCAGGTACCGACCATGACGGCGGAAAGCAGGGGCCTGAAGTAGTCCCAGGAGCGCTGCGCACCCGAGAAAGCGTCGCCGAGCGGCTTTTCGTCGCCACGAGCAAGCAGCGCATCGCTGGTTACCTCGCAGTCGGTGTAGGAGAGCACGGCAAGCTGGGTCGCGCGCAGGCCTGCCATCCGCTCGATGCGCGACACTTCGAATCCAGGTGTATTGCTCTCTACCAGGAATGCGCGGATACCGTAGCGACCCATCTGCCGGTTGATCGTTGCAAACGTGATGGCATAGTCGGCGCGCGCGCCGTTCGTGATAAAGCACTTTGTGCCGTTCAGAATCCAGCCGCGACCGGTCTTCCTTGCACTGGTACGCATGGCAGTCGCGTCGGAACCATAGTCCGGCTCGGTGATGGCGAAGGCGCCCCAGCGCGGTGTGCCCGACTGGAATCGCTGGAAGAACCGGGCCTGCTGTTGCGTCGAGGCGAGCGCAACGACAGGCGGCATGGCGAGACCCGGGCCCGGTAAAGCAAGGGCGAGGCTTGCATCGGCTTCCCCGAGGTAGGCCATCAACGTTGCCTGAGCCACGAGGGACTGCAGGGCCGGACAGCCGCCGTACTGGATGGGTACAAGGTTCATGTTCAGGGCGCTGACGTCATCCGCACGCCAGGGAGGACCGACGATCTGGCTGGTTGCGTCCGATTCGATGCTGACGTTGCGCATACGTCTGGCAAGCAGATCAAGATCGAGTCCACGATCGGCGAGCGCTGCACCGATATTGTCGATCGTGTGAACCGCCTGCGACGTCTGCTCATGGCGCGTCATGTCGAGCTCTCCCAAGCGGGCGCATCTGCGCCCAGGACCAACATTCACGCCAAGCCACGGATGAGGTTTGCGTGTCGTCTGGCAATGAGCGTAGGCATTGGGGCGGGGAGTCGTCACCTCCGAAAATTAGGAGGGTGTTGTATTGGAGGGCGTTTGCGGGAACGTCATCGCGGTCACTCGATAGCGGATGACTGATAATGACGTTCGGACGAACGATGATGGCCAACTATGGGTGTGAGGTATGGCAGCGCGAAAACAGACGACAGAGAAAACACCGTTGCTGAAGCGAGACAAGCGGGGGCCCCGCACGACCAAGCGGGGAGACCAGGTTGCCGAACTTATCAAGACGTGGATTACCGATGGAAAGGTGCGCCCCGGTGTGCGACTGAACAAAGAGGCCGAGCTCCAGGACATATTCAACGTCAGCCGCGGCTCGATGCGCGATGCCCTTAAGGCACTGGAGGTGCAGGGGCTTGTGCGTCTGAGTACGGGACCGGACGGTGGCGCGACGATTACGCGAGTGCCGCTTGCCCGTGCATTTCAGGCGTTGCAGAACTACCTGTTTTTCGAGAGCATCAGTCTCGAGGATATCTACGCCGTGAGGCGCGTGCTGGAGCCGCTACTTGCAGCAGGGGCGGTCGAGCATCTGACCGATGCGGACCTGGAAGCGCTCGAGCGTAGCGTGGACGTGTGCGAGCCGTTTGTCGCAAGCCATGAGCATGCGCTTGATCAGCGCCATGAGGACATACACTTTCATGACGTACTAGCCGCGGCAAACCCGAACGCATTCCTTCGTTGCGTATGCCAGATCATCAACCAGATGCTGCACAGTCTCGTGATCGTGGCTGGCAACGTGACCCAAGATGATTACCAGGCGTTTGGCCGGCAGACCGTCGCTGCTCACCGCGCGATCCTGGAGGCGGCAAGGCGTCGGGACGCAGGGGCGGTAGAGAAGCTCATGGCGGCGCACATGGAAGAAGCGGAAGCGCAGCTTCGCAAGGTGCACGCAGCCTTGCGTCAGAAGCTGGTGCTGGATTCGGACCTTGGTTTGCACGCCAGAAGGGGCAGTGACTGATGGACGCCGGGACCGTTGACGCGTGCGTTCGGTCTCCTCCGGATAGCCGGCCTTAATGCGTCGCGCGGCCTAGAATGGACGCTGAAAGCGAGCGTGCCACGTCGGTCAGCGGTGCCCGTCCGAAGGCGAGTTCAAGTATGTGGCTTGCCCAGAGCACAAGTGCATCGGCGTGACGGCCGCCAACGATCTGTATCCCGATCGGTAGGCCGTCTGAAGTGGTGCCCGTGTAGACGCTCGCCGCAGGAAGCCCGAGCTGGTTGCACCAGGCGGTGAAATGGGGAAACAGTTCTTCGCTGGCTGGGACTTCCACAAGCGGCATGGCCACGCGGGGATACACCGGGCAGACGACAAGATCGTACCGCTCGAAGAATGCGTTGACGGTGGCGCCGAGTTCCCCTCTCTCGATGAGTGCGCCAAGCAACGCCTGGCGCGATATTGCAGCCCCCGCATTGGAGTAGGCTTGTAATGACGGATCGAGCGCCGCGCCGGCGTCAGCCATGCCTTCGGTGAGCTGGCGGCAGCAGGCCGGCCAGAGGGTCGCGTGGATCGCGTTACAGCGAGCGATACCCGGCGGGTCTTCCGGATAGACCCTGGCGCCGAGTTGGCCGAACGTGTCGGCTGCCCGCGTGACCGCATCGCGGACATGCGCCTCGGGAATCAAATCCAGTCCCAGAGAAGAGCTGTGTGCGATCCGGATGCCGCCAGGCGCTGGTTTGCATTTGAGGCCAAGCTCGTAGTCGCTGGCGTCGAACGGCAAGGCGTACCAATCGCGGCTGTCAGGGCGACTGATTACGGTCAGGACGCGCGCGGCATCCGCCACGCAGCGGGTCATGGGGCCAACGTGGCTCACCAGGCCGAACGGCCCGCGTGGTGCATGCGGCACGCGGCCGAAGCTCGGCTTGAAACCAAACGTGCCAGTGAACGCGGCTGGAATCCGGATCGATCCACCGCCGTCGGTGCCGATTGCCACGGGCGCCATGCCAAGCGAGACCGCGGCGGCCGCTCCGCCGCTGCTGCCGCCAGGGGTCCGGTCCGTATCCCAGGGATTGCGCGTGACCCCCGTAAGCGGACTATCGGTGACGATCTTGTGGGCGAAATCAGGCAGTGTGGTCTTGGCGAAGCAGATCGCACCGGACTCGCGAAGCCTGGCTACACACGGGCTGTCGTGGGGCGCAGGTGTTTCGTCCGTGACTCGTGAGCCGTATCGCGTAGCAAGTCCGGCGACAGCGACGTTGTCCTTAATGCTGATCGGCACCCCGTCGAGAGGGCCAAGAGAGCGCTTGCTTTGCCATCGTATCTCCGATGCGCGGGCCATGTCGAGCGCGTCCGGAGCTATGCAGCAGAAGGCATTGACGGCCGGGTCGAGTTGCTCGATCCGTTGAAGCACGGCGGCCATCACTTCGACTGGCGAGGCGCTGCCATTGCGATAAAGCTCCTGCAGTTCCTGTGCCGTGAGTTCGCAGAGATCGCCCTTCATCTCGCCTCCAAATTAATTATAACAAATATACGATATTACCGATTGTGAGTGATGTCAATGTGGGAAGTCTATTAGAAATTTCAGGGTAAACGCGATGCTAACATGGGGTTGACATCCTCATTTTATGGGGCTAATTTAATAGCAATAAATCGGACATATGGCCGACCCGATGCGGGTGGACAGTAACAGTGTGTCCGTATGCAGTGACAGCAACTTGTCGTGAGGGTGTTCAGCGCAGCGCGGACCGCCTGCCATGAGCGATCGCCAGAGAGGCTACCGCCTCCGGTACGGGAGAAGACTGCGGGTTGCCGCAGATAGTCAGCGGAGGCCGCCGCGGTCTTCGGCTGCCTTGATCAACTGGGACAGCGGCACACCAAGCGCGTCAGCAATGTCGATCAACGCGTCGAATCCCGCGATCGTTTGCGCACGCTCGATGAGTGAGACGGTGTTTGGGTGAACTTCCGCGCGTAGTGCCAGACCGGCCTGAGTCAACTTCTTCAGCTTGCGGCGCGCGCGGATCTCCTTCCCAATAGCTTTGATCAGTGTTTCTTTGGTCATGCGTACTCGATTCAACTGGGCGAATCGAGTATCGGGGAACGAACGACCAGAAATTAACAATAAATTGTGTAAACGGATTTTTGCTGTTCTAAAATTAACAATATTTTGTGTAAACGTGAGGGTGCGAGCCGGAGGCCGCGTCTGTGGGCAGCCGACTTGTGTTCTCTCCTTTAATGGGCTGCCGGCAGATGGCTGCTGGTCGGGATCCACTTGGCATGCGAGGAGAAGATGATAGGAATACTTAATATTGCGAGCTATGCATGTGTTCTCGCGATGATTGCGCTTGGTCTGGCCGTGGTGTTCGGCATGATGGACATTGTGAATCTGGCGCATGCCGAGTGGGTCACGATCGGCGCATACGCGCTCGCGGTCGCGCAGGCGGCCGGCGGGAAGCAGGCCTTCTGGCTTGCCCTGCTGGTGGCACCGGCCGTCGGGGCGCTCCTCGGATGGTGCCTCGAACGTTTCATCATCCGGCTGCTCTATGACCGGCCACTGGACACGCTTCTCGCGACCTATGCGATCAGCCTGATCCTGCAGAAGGCACTGGAGCTCATCTTCGGCACCCAGCCAATGCTCGTGTATGCCCCGTTCGGCGGAGCGGTTCCGGTCCCCGGCGGTAGCTATCCGGCCTACCGGATCTTCGTGATTGCTGTTGCGCTGACGGTCACCGCAGGGTGCTGGCTGCTATTCGCCCGTACGCGCTTTGGTACGCAACTGCGTGCCGTGATCCAGCACCCGGCGATGGCTGAGGCCACCGGCATCGACACCCGGCGCCTGAATCGCATTGCCTTCTGCGGCGGTGCGGCGCTTGCGTCGCTCGCCGGCGTGCTCGTCGCGCCCATGGTTTCGGTGGAGTCGCATCTGGGCGTCTCGTATCTCGCCAAGGCGTTCTTCGTGATCGTACTGGGCGGCATCGGATCGATCGCGGGCAGCATCCTGGGCAGCGCGGTCATCGGCACGGCCGAGACATTATTGAGCTATCGCGTTGACCCCTCTCTCGCGTCGGCGATGGTGCTGGTTCTCTCCATTGTCGTGATCCGGTTCAGGCCGCAAGGGCTGATTCCGGGATTCAGTGCGGCGCATCAGCTTCTCGGTAAAGGATAAAGCGTATGTCTGGAAAACATGCAGGCCCCCTGCGGCCATGGTTCTCACAGCCGCCTTTCGGCCGCAAGGACGTCGCGCCCCTGCTGATGTGGGGCGCAGCGGCGGCAGCCGCGGTGATCGTGCCTTTTTTTGCCGGTCCCTGGGTGCTGCCAACGGTGCGCGATGCACTGGTCATGGGGATCCTCGCATTGAGCTACGACCTGCTCTGGGGACGGGCCGGGGTGCTCACGCTTGGGCACACCACGTTCCTGGGTCTCGGCGCTTACGGATTTGCCATCACGACCGTCCAGTTCGGACAGGCGTCCGTGACGGGGTTGGCGGCGGGTGTGTTCTGCGCTGTGGCTGTCGCCGCCGTGATTGGCTATTTCCTGCTCTTTGCCGGGGTAAGGCTTCACTTTTTTGCCATCATCAGCCTGGCCGTGCTGATCGTTGCACAGCAGCTCGCCGTCAGCTGGCAGTCGGTCACAGGAGGAGATACGGGCATCCTGGGCATACCCGGACTGTCGTTCGGGCTGGGCGGCCACACGTTCGATCTGGGCGGCCCGTGCGCATCGTGGTACACCGTGGCCGTCTTTCTGCTTGCCGCAACAGGTCTGGTGTGGCTTGTGTGCCGAAGTCGCTACGGCAAGGTGCTTGATGCGATCGCCGCCAACGAATGGCGGGCAAAGGCATGTGGCTATCACACCTCGTTTCACCTGCTGCTGGTCTTCGTCGTGTCGGCAGCACTTGCGGCCATCGCGGGCGCGCTGATGGCGGCCTGCTCGGGGGTGGTGGCACCGGACGTGTTTTCGCCGGTTCTTGCGACGGAGGTCATCCTCTGGGTGGCCATCGGCGGGCGGGGAAGAACCGGTGGACCCGTTGTCGCCGCCGTCGTTCTGACACTCCTCAGGCAGACCGTCTCCAGCTACAGCACAGACGGCTGGCCCCTGATTTTGGGTGGCCTGTTTCTCGGCTGTGTGCTCTTCATGCCGAACGGACTGCGTCTCCGTGGATTGGTGGAGGCCGCGCGCCGCGTTGCCCGAATGCCATGGAACAGGCCACCGGTTCATCGTGCGGGCCATGCACAGGAGGAACGGTAATGGACACCCAGTTTCTTCAGGGCAGCGGCCTCTCGCGCGCATTCGGCGGAATAAACGCCGTGGCCGGTGTAGACATCAACATCGCGCCACGCGATCTGCTGTGCGTGATCGGGCCGAACGGCGCGGGCAAGAGCACGCTTGTTGGCCTGCTCTCAGGCGCGATTGCCCCCGGTTCCGGCGAACTGTATCTCGATGGCGAACGGATGACGGGCCGCCCGATGCACGCCTTTTGTCGGCGCGGCGTGGTGCGCAAGTTTCAGGGGACCAACACCTTCCTCACGATGACGGTGCGCGACAACCTGGTCGTGGCCGGTCTCGGAGTGGCGGCTTACCGGGCTTCGCCGATGCCCGATCCCGACGCGGTGCTGGAGGAGGTAGGGCTCGCCGGGCAGGCGGGCGAGCTCGCCTCGCATCTGCCGCACGGTGAGCGGCAGTGGCTCGAAATCGGCATGGCGATCATGTGCCAGCCTGTATTGCTGCTCCTCGACGAACCCGCAGCCGGTCTGTCGGCAAAGGACGCCCAGCGGCTGGTGCGCCTCATCCACCGGCTACGGGAGCGATGCGCGGTGCTCGCCATCGAACACGACCTGGGCTTTGTGCAGTCTCTTGCGTGCGAGACATGGGTCATGCACCGGGGAGAGGTGGTGCGACAGGGATCGTATGCGCAGATCGCGGACGACGAGGAGATCCGCCGCATCTATCTGGGGCGGGGGGCGACACATGCTGCGCATTGAAAACCTGTGCGCCGGATACGGCGACGTGGATGTGGTTCACAACCTCACGCTGGACGTGCTGCCGAACGAGGTGGTCGGTGTGCTTGGGTGCAACGGTGCCGGCAAGACGACCCTGGTGAAGGCGGTCATGGGGTTGCTGCCGCGCGTAAGCGGGCAGGTCTTTTTCCTGGGGCAGCCGGTCACAGGCCTGCGCACGCACGAGATTGCACGCCGGGGCATCGGACTTGTGCCGCAGGGACGCTGGATCTTTCCGAAACTGACCGTGCGCGAGAACCTGCTGATGGGTACGCAGGCCGCCGGCGGGGCGGACATCCTCGACGAGGTATTCGATTACTTCCCGGTGCTCGGGTCGCGTCTGTCGCAGCAGGGCGGCACGCTCTCGGGTGGCGAGCAGCAGGTCCTCGCCATCGCACGTGCCCTGTGCGGCCGTCCAAAACTGCTCCTGCTGGATGAGCCGTCCGATGGCGTGCAGCCTAACCTGGTCGAGCGCATCGGCGAAGTGATCCCGGAACTATGCCGCCGCTCGAAGCTGGCGGTGCTCCTTGTCGAACAGAACCTCGATCTTGTCCTTCAGAGCGCGCAGCGTTGCATTGTGCTCAGTAATGGTCGCCTCGTGCATGCCGGCGTCGTCGAACCGCAACCGGGTGACAGGGGTGAACACCCGCTCGCGCGCTATCTCTCTCCTGCCGCAGAGCCCGCGCCGGACTTGCCTCATGAAAACATCCAGTGAAACCCAGCAATATCAAGTGAGAAAACGCATGAACCGTCGTGACTTTTCCCGAAGCGTGCTGCTTGGTGCGGCCGCGTCCCTTGCAGCGTCGGCTGTCTGTCCGTTCGCACGTGGGGCGGAGCCATTGAAGATCGGTCTGCTCGCACCGCTCAGCGGTCCGCTGACGCGTGTGGGCCAGACCAACCGCAACTGTGCCGCGCTGGCAGTGGACGAGATCAATGCAGCGGGCGGGCTGCTTGGCCGGCCGCTGCAGCTAAGCGTTGAGGACACGCAGATGTCCACGGCCGTGACACTGCAGAAGGCGCGGCAACTTTTCATGCGCGACGACGTCGCGATGATCACGGGTATGGTGCTGCCGTCCGAGCGCGAAGCGGCGCTGCAGGCGGCAAGGGCGGCGCGAAAGCTCATCGTCTACCCCAACTTCGACGAAGGACGATGCGACCCGCAACTGCTCACGACCGGGCTGGCTGCGAGCCAGCGCATCGAGCCGCTCGTTGCGTGGCTCATGCGCGATGGTGGACGGTCCGTCTGCGCGGTCGTCTCGGACATCGGCAGCAACCGGAAGGTGCTGATCCCGCAGCTGCAGGCGGCGGTGGGCCGCCATGGCGGGAAGTTCCTCGACGTCTACTGGCTGCCCTTCGGCACGCGCGACTACGGTGCTGTCCTGCAACGGGTCGCCAGTGCGAATCCGCAGATCGTATGGCACAGCATCGGGGACGACCCTGTGACGTTCGTGAAGCAGTACCGGTCGTTTGCGATGAAACCGCAACTGGTGACGGACATCGCGCACGAGTCCCTCTCGATTGCAACCACGGGGGCATTGGCCGGCACGATCGGCGTGTCGTCCTACTTCATGAGCATCGGTAACCCGGAAAACCAGGCGTTCCTCACGCGCTATACGGCCCGGTACGCCGACGCACGCGATCCTCGCCTTGGCCGCTATGCCGTGGTGCTGCCGCACGGCGAGAACACGTATGCAGGCATTCGTCTGTTCGCCGAGGCCGTCAGGTCGGCGGGAAGTGTCGACGCCGGCCGCGTCAGGGCTGCGCTGGCCGCCGTCTCCGTTGCCCTGCCGCGTGGCAAAACGGGGGTCAGCCACGACGGCAGTCATGTGCTCTGCCAGACACGGATCGGTCAGGCGCTCGCCGACAACAGCTTTTCGATCCTGGAATCCACCGGCCCGGTAACGCCGGTCTGTGAAGGATAGGCGTGGCCTCATCTCTCTGTAAAAGGGTGTTTGTCAATAGATAAGGACTGCATAATGAGTGAAATTGTCATGCTGGGTGCGAGTCAACTGGTGGTCGGGTTCCGGCAGCGCACGCTCTCGCCCGTGGAGGTCATGTGCGCGGTACTGGACCGCGTCACGAAGCTCGATCCGGTTGTCAACGCGTTCTGCGCCCTCGACGAGGAAGGGGCGATGTCGGCCGCCGGGGAGGCCGAGCGGCGGTGGATGCGCGGCGAGCCGTGCGGTCCGCTTGATGGCGTACCGGTATCGGTCAAGGATCTCGTCGCCGTGGCTGGTCTTCCGACACGGCATGGGTCATGGACCACTTCCCCAGACCGCGAAAACGCCGATGCGCCGGCCGTGGCACGGCTGCGGCGCGCGGGCGCCATACCGTTCGGCAAGACCACGACTTCCGAGTTCGGCAACAAGATCGTCACTGACTGTCCGTTGACAGGCGCGACGCGCAATCCGTGGGATACGCGGCTTTCGCCGGGAGGCAGCAGCGGCGGATCGGCGGTCGCGGTTGCGCTGGGCATGGGGCCGCTGTCGCTCGCGACCGATGGCGGCGGGTCGATCCGGATTCCCGCCTGCTGGAGCGGCGTGGTCGGATTCAAGCCCACGTTCGGGCTCGTACCGGCCGGTTCAGCAACGTCATGGACGGCTCTGTCCACGCTGGGGCCGATGGCACGCAACGTACGGGATGCAGCGTTAATGCTCGATGCGATGACTCACGGGAGTCGGGACGGACGTTCGGCAACGGATGCAAGGTCCGGATACGCCGACACACTCGACGACAGCATCGCGGGTCTGCGCATCGCGTACTGCGCTGCCCCGGCGGGCATATCCGTGACCTCGCACATTGCGGAATGTGTCAGGAGGGAAACCAGCACATTCGCGGCACTCGGCGCGCGGGTGGACGAGACCGAAGTAGTACCCCTTGCGGACTTTTACGGGGACGGCCGCATGCATTCGATCCAGTGGGCCGTGTTCTTCGCGCAGCGCGTCCGGTACATGGAAGAGGCGAACAGGACACTGCTCGATCCCGACCTGAAGGCACTGGCGAATGCTGGCGCACAGGTGGACACCGCGACCTTCGCCGACACGCTGTTTGCCCGTCATGCGCTCACGGCGTCTATGGAGACATTCTTCCAGCATCACGACCTGCTGCTCACGCCGACGTTTCATTGCGGCCCACCATTGGTTCCCGGGCTGCCGGCCCATCTGCGTCAGGCGCCTGTCCTGACGGCGTGGTGCAACCAGGCCGGACTGCCCGCGATATCGGTGCCTTGCGGATTCGCCGGTGATCTGCCTGTCGGTCTGCAGATCATCGGCCCCCGGGGCAGCGATGCGCTGGTGCTGCGCGCAGCGCGCGCTTACGAGTTGGCGAGGGGAGATTTTCCGGCACCGGCAGGGGAACTGCAGCTTCCGGGTGACATGGAGATCGCGCCATGAACGTCCAGATTACGCGGATCGTGATCCATCTTGTTGAGCGGTGCGCGGAACTCGGCACAGCCGTGAGCCCACCGCATCGTCAGGTCGTCGCCGCTGCCGTGCTGAAGCCGGCCGACCTGGATGTCGGTGGTGAGCTCGAGGCGCTGTATGCGGCGGGCGCAGAGCTCGGCCGGATGCTCACCGGACGGGCGCTGCGCGCGCTCGGTTGCGTGGGGGAAGACATCCAGGGTTACGGGAAGGCGGCGCTCGCGGGCACAGGCGTGCCGCTCGAGTGGGGCGCAGCGCTACTGCATCCGCGACTCGGCAAGGCGGTGCGCGACTGCCTGCCCGGCGCGTCCTCAATTATGCCGTCCGTCACGAAGCGCGGGCCGCCGGGTGTGTGCGTCGACATTCCCCTGCACAGCGTCACAGACATGTGGAGCTTTGACCACTTCGACACCGTATCGCTCTGTCTACCCGATTCGCCGGCACCGGATGAACTGCTGGTCGCCGTTGCGCTGGCCGAGCGAGGAAGGCCGCTCGCGCGTGTCAGGCCAGGGTGACGCGCGACGAGACATCGTGCCGTCAGGCAGGCGCACGCCAGAAGAACACTCACAAACGATGAAGGAGAAATCATGCGCAGGGATGTGCGGGGAAAATGCAGCAAAGGTCTGGCGGCGCTGTCGTTGTGTCTGACAGTGGGCATGGCGCACGCGCAATCGTCAGTGTCTCTTTACGGGCTGGCCGATGCATTTGCCGGGGTGGTGCATACGCCCGGCTCGGCGGGCAACGCGTGGGAGGTGGGCTCGGGAGGGCTCTCGACATCGTATTGGGGTATGTCGGGCGCCGAGGATCTGGGCGGTGGCATGAAGGCGATCTTCACGCTCGAAAGCTTTTACCGGATCAACGGCGGGCAGTCCGGCGCGTACGACGGGCAGTCCTTCTTCGGGCGCAGGGCGTTTGTCGGTTTAAGCGGGCAATTCGGTCAGTTGACCCTCGGGCGTAATGATTCCCTGCTGTTCGTGTCCACGCTGCTGTTCAACCCGTTCGGCAACTCGTTCGTCTTCTCGCCCATGGTGGTCCACACGTTTCTGGGCTCCGCGATGGGTGCTGCGTCGGTGCAAAGCGATACGGCGATCGACGATTCGATTGTCTACCAGTCGCCGGAGGTTGGGGGGCTGACGGGAAGTCTGCTGTACAGCAATGCGGGCGTCGCGGGGCATGCAGGGCAGGCGAACTACAGTGCGAACGTGCTTTACTTCGCGGGGCCGTTCTCCGCGACGGCTGCAGTCCAGAGCCTTCACATGGCGTCGCTTTTTCTGAATGGCGCCACGGAACAGACGGCATGGCTCGTCGGCGCGGCGTATCGCCTGCAGGCGGTGAAGCTCTATCTCCAGTGCGAACGGGTGACCAACAACAATGAGCTTACCGACGATACCGTTCAGGCAGGCGCCAGCGCGCAGGTCGGAACGGGCAGCGTGCTGGTGTCCTGGGTGGGGACGCTCCGGCGGCCTGTACAGGGCGCGGATGTCCGCTGGTCGACAGTGGTGCTCGGATACGACTACCCGCTCTCGAAACGCACGGATGTCTATGCGGCGTGGCGGTACGACACAATGACCAGCGTGTCGTCAGGCAACAGCCTGGGTGCCGGTATCAGGATGAAGTTCTAGCCGGCCTGAACCAGCAGGTTTGCATGGGTCGGAAGCGCCAGATTGCCGCAGGGTCGTATGCCGGTGACGACGTTCGACGGGGGCGGCACATCGGCGTTCCTCCAGAACGCGGCAGATGATGTTGCGGTTTCAGGCACCGCGTTGCCTTCGTGGCGCGAGGGCGTCGGGGCGTGACGAAAAACCGCTGAAACGCCTGCCGTGCAGCGAACCAGGGCGCGCGCGGCCACGAGACGTCGTCGGCGAATTTTCTCCAGGGCACGCCTGAATCACCCCGGATGAACTCGCTTCAACGGCTCCGCGGGGCTGCGACGCAGGCCCGCGGAGCCGTATTCATGGGTTACATGCCGGTGTGCTCACTCGCCTGCCGGGGTGAGAATGCGTCAGGTGTCGTTGCGCTCGTTGTTACTTCCTGGAACACACCCGATCAGGCCAAACATGGCCTGGAATTCGTACCCGCAGCCTTCGCACACATACTCCTGGTAGATCGTGTAGCGCCTACAGCACACGCGCCCATCGTCACGTTCAACGAGTTGCAGGACGGGCAGCGCACGACGCCATCCTCAACGGTACGCGTTCGCCATTCATCGGAAGACAGCACGACCGTCTCTCCTGGTTGATGCGACGGGTACCACCTTCGCGGGACCACCACCGTGGGTCAGCTATTGACCATTCTACGCTTCCCGTTCGTGAGATTGACCGCGGTAATCACCGCCGTCGACAGGTGATACGTTTTGCCTCACCTGTGTGTCGTTTGCACCGTCCGACGGGAGCTTCCCGTCGATAAGACGGGTTTGGAAGCCGGACCCGACCGCTGCTTGAATGTCCCCATGTACCGGCAACGCCAGGCCGGCATTTTTTCTGGGGGAAGGCCATGTCAACTGCGAACAGCGAGGCGCACTGGATCCTGCGCCGCCGCCAGGTCGAAGAGAGAACGGGGCTATCGCGCTCAACGATTTACCGTCGCATGGAGGCGGGAACATTTCCTCCGGCGATACCGCTGGGCGGACGCCTGGTGGGATGGCGCGCGGCCGACATTGAACAGTTTCTCAAGGATCCCGCGCGTTATCGTGCGCCTGCACCAGCGCGCGACGAAGTGGGAGATGCGCCATGAGTCGCGATCCCGCTTCGCCACCCCTGCATCGGCGGCTGGAGAATTGGGGCAATGCATCTCGCGGCGCTTACGATCCGGTCGATGCGGCGCGGATCACGAAAGCATGGCAGACCCTGCATCCGCGGCATCGCGACATCCTGCGCATGGTGTATCTCTGGCATGCCAGCCATGAGGTCGTCTGCAGACGGCTGCGCATACCCCGTCGGCCCGCGCAACGCTTCGAGCTGGAACTTTCGGCCGCACGTACGGCACTCGCACGCGCCCTGGAGAGGGGGAACCAGGATCGCGACGGCTCGCACCCATCTGACGACAGGCAATGATGGTGTGCTGTCGCCGACGGTTCGATTCGACCCGCCTGCGGCCTGCACGGTCTGACGCGGCCGATGCTGCCTTCGGCGAATCCCGGGTCGAAGGTCTCGCACCAGAAATTTTTTGGGGCACTCGTGGCAACACCTGGGAACACGTGGGTAAATGGAAGGACGGCGCGGTGTGTGAGGCCACTTGCATTGCGCGGCGCACTCGCCTAGATTGAAGCCAACAATCTGATCCGGTCAACGTGCCCTGCACGACCGAGTACGCGTTAGCGGCCCCGCAGTTCGATGTCTGTGCGACGACGTGGTGTGCCGTGACGCATTCGCAAAAAGCCTGCAAATGTAGGCTTTTCTGCTTTCTGGCGCTGATGCAATGATCCCCCGTTGAGCCCGCGGTCAGCCTCTCCGGCGCCGCGGGTTCCTTTTTCTTCGCAGGTTCATCGACAGCGGGCGCGGCTGAGGACGATGAACCATGAAATCGCTTCTGATCATATCGGCAAAGAGTAACTCGGGCAGGACGATGCTGACCTGCCTGCTTGCCCGTCACCTGCATCGCGTCAATCACTGGCGCGTGCTGGTACTGGACCTTGCCGAGCCGCCGCGCTGCGCACGGATGTTCGCTGGCCGGCAGCAAGACGCGATCGGGTCCGGCAACCCGGTGCCGGACCCGTCCGGGCGCGCCCGGCCCGCACCCGGCGGCTGCGTTCACGTGCTCAGCGGCGACGCCGTCGACGGTCTGCGCTCGCGTGACGATCCCGCCCGCACCCGCTACTACGCGAACCTTCGTCATCTGCTATGCGTGGTGGCGCCGCGGTTCGACGTGTGCCTGATCGATACTCCCGTCCTGCCCGACCTGCGCGCTGTCTGTGCAGAGGCGCTGGTGGACGCGGTGCTGAGCCTCATAGCGATGTCGCCGGAATGCGTCGAATGCGCCTCGGAAATCATCAATGGCACGTATGGGATCCGCAACGTCCGGGCGCGACTGAATCCGGCACTGCACTTTGTCGGGCTTCTGCCCGTCGTCGCAATCCCTGGACCGATGGAAGAAGCGTGGGTGAAGGTGATGGAAACGACGCTGCGTGAATGGCTGATCGCGGACCAGGCGTTTCCCCACGGATACGCCTGGCTGCCTCGCCTGACAGCTGTCGGGCGCGCTGTGGGTTACTCAGTGCCGCGCGACCGGCCAGCCGCGCAGGATGTCCGGGTAGCCGAATCCTCGCGGACAGTGGTCGCCTGTCTGGAGGTCCTCACTCGCCGGCTCGATGCAATCGGGAACGGTGCAATGCCTGCCCTTCGTCGTGCAGAGGTGTGCGATGCATGATGCAGCCATCTCATTCGACATTGCCATCGCCGGCCGCGGGCTGCTGTGGGTGTTGCGCCGCTGGTTGATTGTCCTCGCCGCATTCGTCGGTGCATCAATCGTGGCGCCTGGCACTTCCCATGCCGACGACTGGGGTTGCCAGGTGATCCTGTGCCTCTCCAATCCCGGTGGCCCTGAGCAGTATGGCGAGTGCGTCCCGCCGATCGGGAGGCTGTGGGCAGCCTTGCGCCACGGCGATCCTTTTCCGACGTGCGACTTCGGCGCAGGTGGCTCGCAGGGGACGTCGGCGGTGAACATCTTTGCGGGCACCGGGTACTGCCGCGAGGATCTGCTGTACTGGGGTGGCCCCAAGCAGAGTGAGCTGCGATGCAATGCGCACGGCGCAATCAACGTCGAAATCGACGGCGTCCTGTACACGCGGGTGTGGTGGGACGCGAGAGGTGCAGACCTCACGATCACGGAGTTCTACGGAGCCGGCAGTACCGCTATCCCGTACGAGCCGACCCAGTCCGCACGTCTCTTTCTGGAGCGGGAGTACGAAAGCCCGGGCGGACAGGGAGGTGGTGAATGATTCCGCTCGCCGCATTCCTCGCCCTGACGCAGCAGTGCGCGCCGGCCGTGGCGCCCGCCACGATCGCAGCCATCGTGCGGGTCGAGTCGGGTTTCAACCCGTACGCGATCGGGGTGGTACATGGCCGCCTCGAGCGCCAGCCAGCGAACCTCAATGAGGCCGTTGCGACGGCACGCGCGCTGGAGGCCGCCGGGTGGGATTACAGCGCAGGACTCGCGCAGGTGAACCGCGCGAACTGGATCCGGTTCGGCCTGACACGGGAGACCGTCTTCGATCCATGCCGCAATCTCGCCGCCGGCGTGGCCATCCTGCAGGGCTGCTTCGAGCGTGCGCGGCACGAGTATGCACGAGCGCAGGACGCATTGCGCGCGGGGCTGTCGTGCTACGCGAGCGGCGACTTTTCCACGAGATTTCGCACGGGCTATGTGCAGAGGGTCGTCGCCGATGCAGCGCTCCCTGATCCGGTGGTTCCGGCCACTGCCGCCGACCTCCCGCCCATTCGCGTCATTCCGTCCAGTCCGCAAGGCGCGCGTTCCGGTCCGTCTCGCATCCGGGATGGAACGCCGTCGACCACGGACTGCAGACGAAATCGCCAGACTGGTCTACCCGGCGACATGGCGCAGGAAAACGCGGTCGTCTTCTGACCAGGCAGGACCCATGTGTGTAACAGGAGCAGCCCATGAAATCAGGACTACAAATCAAGTGGAGATCTATTCCACGGGAGACGTGGATGCGTGGGTCGGCGCGAGCCGTCCGTCGCGGGCTCGCGATTGCGCCCCTGCTGGCACTGACGGTGACGCCGGCATATGCGCAGCTCTCTCAGGTCAACACCCTGCTGACAACGATCCAGACCACATTACTCAGCGTGGGTGCAGTGGTGTGCTCGATCTCGATCATCTGGGCGGGCTTCAAGATGATGTTCCAGCACGCGCGCTTTGGCGATATCGCCAACGTGTTCATCGGCGGCCTGTTCGTGGGCTGCGCCACGGTGATCGCAGCGATGCTGATCCCGACGAGCTGATCCAGAGGCAAACATGGACCAGCTCAGGGATCCCGTCTTCAAGGGCTGCACACGACCCGCGATGCTGTGGGGCGTGCCGCTTGTGCCGTTGCTGATGGTGGGCGGCAGCATCCTGATTCCCGCGATCTGGGCGCTGCTCGCAAGCCCGCCGGTGGGCGTCGGCATCGTGCTGCTTCTCGTGCCGGTGTTCGTGACGATGCGTTCGGTCACGCGGCACGACGACCAGCGGCTTGCGCAGTGCGTGCTGTGCGTTCGCATGGCGTTTCGCCAGCGCAATCGCCACTTCTGGGGCGCGCACGGCTACGTGCCGGTTCGCATCAGGAGGAGGGGCTGACATGGCTGCGCAGCCGCACCACCTTATCGATGTGGCCGAACGCGAGGTCGTGCTCGCGGATTTCGTGCCGTTCTCATCGCACGTGACCGACCACGTGATCCGCACGCGGGAAGGCGACTATCTGCGCGTGTGGAAGATCGCCGGCATTGCCTTCGAGGCGGCCGATCCAGGTGACATCCTGGTGCGTCACGAAGGGTTCAACCAGCTCGTGCGCAGCCTGCCGGGTGGCCATGTGGGACTCTGGTCCCATCGGCTCCGCCGGCGCGTGACTGACCACTTCGCCACGCCTTACGGCAACCCGTTCTGCCAGGAGCTTGCCACACGGTACTACGCGAGCTTTGCGGGCTACCGGATGATGGCCAACGAGCTGTACCTGACGGTCGTCTACCGGCCGCACCGCACGCGTCTGGGGCGGCTATTCAGTCAGGCAGCCCGTCGCACCGCCGACGATATCAGGCGGGACGAGTATGAGGCGCTGAAGGTGATGGCGGAACTCGCAGCGCAGGTCGAATCGGGCCTGAAACCGTGGGATCCGGTGGCCCTTGGCGTCTACAGGAAGCAGGTTCGCTACGCGAAGCAGATCCACCATACGCAGCGGCCGGTGCGTTTCTCGGCGGCACTGGAGTTTCTGGGTTATCTCGTCAACGCCGCCTGGGAGCCCGTGCCGGTGCCGTCAGGCCGCATTGCCGAGGCACTGCCGACGTCGCGACTTTTCTTCCGCACCGAGAAGGTCGAGATCCGCATGCCGGGCGCAACGCGCTACGCGGCGCTGCTCGACCTGAAGGACTACCCGGAAGAAACGGAGCCCGGGATGCTCGACGGTCTGCTCTACGGCGACTTCGAGTACATCGAGACGCAGAGCTTCACGATCCTTGACCGTCCCACGGCAAAGGAAGCGCTTGAGCGACAGCGCAACCAGCTGATTGCCGGCGAGGACGTCGCGGTGTCACAGGTCGAGGCGATGGACCAGGCGCTGAACGACCTGATCAATGGCGATTTCGTCCTGGGCGAATACCATTATTCGCTTGCCGTGCTCGGGGACCGCCCGGACGAGGTAGCGCGGCACGTGGCGAAGGCGCGCACGCAGCTCGCGGACGTGGGCTTCCAGAGCGCGCTCGTCGACCTCGTGGCGGACGCGGCGTGGTTCGCGCAGCTGCCCGGCAACTGGCGCTACCGGCCACGGGAGGCGAAGCTCACCTCGCGCAATTTCTGTGGACTCGCGAGCCTGCACAACTTCGCGACGGGCAAGCGCGACGGCAACCCGTGGGGCGAGGCAATCACCATTGTCAAGACGCCGAGCGGCCAGCCACTCTATCTGAACTTCCACGCGACTGCGGAAAAGAAGGAATCGGCCGACGAGAAGGCACTCGCCAACACCCAGATCATTGGGCAGGCGGGCGCGGGCAAGACGGTACTTGAGCTGTTCCTGCTTGCCATGGCGATGAAGTATGGCGTCACCGGCGTTATCTACGACAAGGACCGCGGTACCGAGATCGCGATCCGCGCGGTGGGCGGCCGCTACACCGTCTTTCACCGGGGTGTCCCGACGGGGCTCAATCCCTTCCAGCTTGAGCCGGATGAGGCGGGACTGGATTTCTGGGAGCGTCTCGTGCGCCGGCTCGTCGATACGGGTGCGCCGCTTTCGGCGAGAGACGAGCTCGACGTTTCGCGTGCCGTGCGGGAAGTGGCCCGCATGGCACGGCCGCTTCGGCGCCTGTCGATGGTGCGGCAACTGATGCCCAACGTGGGCGAGAACAGCCTGCATGCGCGACTGACCAGGTGGTGTGCGGGCGGCCGGCTCGGCTGGGTGCTGGACAACCCGTCGGACCTGCTGGAATTCAGCCACAACCAGCTCTTCGGCTTCGATGATACAGAACTGCTGGACGATCCGGAGGTGTCGACGCCGGTGACGATGTACCTGCTGCACCTGACCGGAAGCCTGATCGACGGGCGGCGCTTCATCTATGTGATGACCGAGTTCTGGAAGCGCCTCGGGGACCCGGTATTTACGGATTTCGCGAACAACAGGCAGAAGACCATCCGCAAGCAGAACGGTCTGGGCATCTTCGACACGCAGTCGCCGGCGGACGTCCTGCGCAGCCCTATCGCGCGGGCGCTCATCGAGCAGACCGCGACATTCTTCTTCCTGCCCAATCCGCGGGCGGACTACGACGACTACGTGCACGGCTTCAAGCTCACCGAGGCCGAATTCAATATCGTTCGCACGCTTGGGGAGAACAGCCGCCTGTTCCTTGTCAAGCAGGGACACCACTCGGCGATCGGCAGACTGGATCTCGGCGGACTCGGCGACGTGCTCGACGTGCTGTCGGGAACGACGGACAACGTCGAACTGCTCGACGGCATCCGTGCCGAGGTGGGCGACGAACCCGCTGCGTGGCTTCCCGTGTTTCATGAACGGCTGGCGCGACGGCGTGCGACCGGGGCAGCCCTGAACATGCTGGCCCCGAGTGTGTCGGGAAGAGGTGCTCGATGAGCGGCCTTTTCACAGCGGTTGGCGGCACGCTCGAAAACGGCATGTCGACGTACGTCACGGGCGTGTCGTCGGCGCTCTCCAGTGCGCTGGTGCCGGTCGTCACGACGGCCCTCACGATCTGGATCATCGTGTACGGGTTCGCCGTGGTGCGCGGCGAGGCCCATGAGTCGGTACCCGCCTTTGCGTGGCGCGGGATGAAGGTGGCCATCATGCTCGCCTTTGCGCTCGGTGCGGGCATCTACCAGTCGCAGGTAGTTACCGCGGTGGAGGGCGCTACCTCAGGTCTGGCCCAGACGATCCAGACGGCGGCCGCGAATGCCGGGGCGGGTAATGCCGGCTGCGGAACGGTGAGTGGCGCCAGCGTGACGGGTACGAGCGCGTCCTCCATTTACCAGACCCTCGACTGCTATGACCGGCAGATCGACATCGTGATGGATGCCTACTTCAACAAGGCGACGCACGAAGGCTTCAGCATGGCGGGCATCGTGGCGGGCATCGGCGATTTCTTTTGCGGGCTGATAGCCGCGCTCGGTGCCTCGGTCTTCCTGATCGTCCTCGCATTCGAGGTGCTGATGGCGAGGATGCTTCTGGAGCTGGTGCTCGGGCTTGGCCCCCTGTTCATCGCATGTGGCGCATTCAGCCCGACAGCCCGGTTCTTCGAGGCATGGACCGCGAAGATTGCGAACTACGCGCTGTTGCAGATACTCATTGCGGCGTTTCTGGGCATGGCGCTGACCGCGTTCTCCGCCGATCTCGCGCCGTTCCAGGTGACGACCTCGGCACCCGATGCGAATGCGTCCTCGCTGACAGCGGCTGTTCACAGCGCACTCGACAGCGCAGCGTCCTGGGGAGCGGGACTGGGAATGTGCGTCACGGGCCTCCTGCTGGCCACTGTCGGATGGCAACTGCCTGGGGTCGCGTCCGGTCTGGCTGGTGGCGCCACCCTGTCGGGGTTTGGCGCATTCGTTGCGGGATACGCCGCACGCCAGGCGCTTCGCGGCGTCGGTGCCGTCATGCGCTTCGGGCACGGTCCACGCCGGCCGGGCGGAAAGATTTCGGATGGCGGAGCGGGAAGCGGTTCGGTGCCAGCCTACCAGCGTGCGGCCCGCGAGCACCTGGGCGATCGGGGAAACGATGGAGAGTCTGCATCATGACCACCTCACATGTACGGCGCGCTCTGATAGCAGGCGCAATCGCCGCGACCGGTTGCCTGTCTTCCGTCGTTCGTGCCCAAGGCATTCCCGTGTATGACGTACAGAACGTCGTGCAGGTGATCGCGACTGTAGGGCAACTGAAGGAGGAGGTGCAGCAGGAGCTCCAGCTGTATCAGTCGCTCAGTGGCACCCGTGGATTTGGATCCCTGATGAGCAATCCGGTTCTGTCGAACTCCCTGCCGTCGAACTGGCAGTCCGTCTATACGGCAGTCCAGAACGGGGGATATGCGGGTCTCACTGGCAGTGCGCAGACGCTGCGCTCGGCGAGCGAGATCTACAACTGCGAGGACCAGAGTGGTGTCGACCAGCAGGTCTGCCAGCGCGCGCTCAACAAGCCGTTCCAGGACAAGGCATTCGGCACACAGGCGTACCAGACGGAGCTCCAGGAGCTCGACCAGATCCAGGGCCTGATGCAGCAGATCGACGTCACGCAGGACCAGAAGGGGATTTCCGAACTGCAGGCTCGCATCCAGATTGAGAGCACGGCGGTCGGCAACGAAATGACGAAGCTGCAGCTTTTCAGGATGCTCGCCGATTCCGAAGACCGGCTCATCGCCGGGCAGCAGCAGGAGCTCGTCCTCAAGCGTGCCGGCAATACCGCGCGGTTGCAGGACCAGATGGTACCCGCAAGCTTTGGAAACTGAGTTCGGCAACTGAGGAGATTGACATGGTCCGTTCCATCGCTGCGGTTGTTGTCGTACAGTTAGTGATGCTTATTAACGGGTGCGCCGGCAGCCAACCTAAACCCGTCCTGCCGGATGGCTCGCACCGTGTTCCGGTGAACCGCGTGCCACCCGTTCCCCCGTCGGATGGGGGCAGTCATGAGCAGTGACCGTGACTATCGTCGGGCGCTCGATTTCGAGGTGTCGGTCACGCACCTGCAGGAGCGGTCCGAGCGTCGGGCATGGTACGTGGCCGCGACCTCGGTCGTGGTGGCCATCCTGTGTGCCATCGCATTGGCTGTGATGACCCCCTTCTATCGGCTCGTGCCACTGCCGATCGAGGTTGACCGGCTGACGGGCGAAGCGCAGGTGATCGACGTGCTCGACGCGAAGCACATCCCTATGCGCGACACCGAGGACAAGCACTGGGTCGAGGTGTATGTGGGCTCGCGCGAGCGTTACGACTGGGGTCTGCTGCAGATGGACTACGACCGCGTGCTCGACATGAGCGACGACCGGGTTGCGCGTGACTACCGGGCGATCTACGGCGGACCGGACGCGCTGGACCGGCAGCTTGGGGCAAACGCACAGCGGCGCATCCGCATCCTCTCGACGACACTCGTGCCGGATGAACCGGGGCATGCCGTCGTGCATATCGAGCGCACGACGTGGAAGAACGGTATCGATAACGCGGAGCCGCCGCAGCGTTTCGTCATCACGCTGGCCTTCACGTACCGGCCATCCGTCTTTACACGCGAGCGCACGGCGATTGAAAACCCGTTCGGCTTCAGGGTGACGGCTTACAGTCGCGATCCCGAATACACCCCTGCGGCGTCATCGCCGGCGTCACAGTCGGTCCCGGGAGGTGTGCGATGAGGCTGTACAACCTGGTGAGAACCGTTGTGCTGGGGGCCACGCTGGCAGCGCTCTGCGGTGGCGCCCGCGCGTACGACGTGCCCGGCTGGTCCAGCGACCCGCGTGTGCGGCAGGTCGTGTACCGGCAGGACGAGGTGGTGCGGATCATCGCACAGCGCGGTTTCGCCACGCATATTGCGCTCGATCCGGCCGAGCACATTCTCGTCGTGGCCCCTGGCGACCGGGACGGATGGCAGGTGCTTGCAAACCGGGGTGAGCACGACGTCTACCTCAAGCCCCAGCTCGCCGCGCACGACACGAACCTCGAGATCCGTACCGACCGGCGCAGCTACAGCTTTGACCTCGTGGTGCTGCCGCTCAGGGCCCGGTTCGCCAACGACGAGCAGATGTATCGCATCACCTTCGTCTATCCCGACGCGCAAGCCGCGAAGACAAAGGCCGCCGATGATGCCGCCCTCGTACGCGCGCGCCTGGACCAGCCGCCGGTGGTGCGCAATACCGCCTACTCGATGCAGGTGATGCCGCACTCGGAGGATATCGCGCCTACTGCGGCGTGGGATGACGGGCGCTTTACCTATATCCGCATTCCCAACAACCGACGTATCCCTGCGATCTTCCGCGTGGCCGGCAACGACAGCGAAAGCGTCGTCGACCGGCACATGGAAGACGACGTGATCGTCGTGCATGAGCTCGCGCGACGTTTCGTGCTGCGTCTCGGTGACGAGGTGGTCGGTCTGTGGAACGACGCGTTCGACGTGGACGGGGTACCGCCTGCGGATGGCACGACGGTGAGCGGTGTGAAGCGTGTCCTGCGGAGCGACGGCCATGAATGAGGAAACGCCGCGCAGAGTGATTGCGCCCAAGGTCGTGTCCGAGGGCGACCCCGCAAAGGTCACAGAAACCATAAACGGTGACCCTGCGGACCAGCCAGCCGATCGTGGCATGCCGGAGCTGGGGCAGCAGGGTGGTCGGCCCCGTGCCTGGTGGCTTGCGCCGCTCGTGGTCGTAGCGGTCTTGATCGGCGGAGCGGTCTGGACGATACACGGGTTTCTCGAGCGGCACGATGCGGCTGAGAAGGCCAGACGGGATGCCGTGCAGGACCAGCCGTCCCAGGGGCGGGTGTTCAGCGAAGGGACCGTAGCGGCCTCAGCAGCTGCCGCAGTGCCAGGCAGCCCGGTCACCGCGAGTGCCGCCGCGTCGGCCCCCGTTGCCGCCGCGACGCCCCACACTCCTGTCCATACCGCGCCGGCTCGCAGCTATTACGACGCGCCGCTGCTCGCCACCGGAAGCACAGGCGGAAGCAATGGTCCCGCCAACGCAGCGGCGGAGCTTGCCGCGTCAACACCGGGCGTTTCGCCGGGCGCGACTGCTGTGACGGTCAGCCAGCCCCAGGGCAGCAGCCCGCTTGCCCAGGCGCTGACGCCGACCGTGACGCCGAAAGCGCGCGCAGGCTTTCTCGGCAACCGCACTCTGGTTCTTGCAGAAGGCGCCAAGATCGACTGCGTGGGCGATACGGCCTTTGATTCGACCCAGGCGGGTATCTCGACCTGCACGGTGACGAAGAACGTCTATTCGGATGACGGCCGTGTGGTTCTGATTGAACGGGGTTCGCAGATCAACAGCGAGTACCGCTCGAACCTGGCACCTGGACAGAAGCGGGTGTTCATCCTGTCGGCCCGCATCAAGACTCCCGAAGGGGTGACGGTCGAGATCGATTCGCCGGCCGCGGACGCGCTCGGACGCATGGGCGTGAGCGGCTATGTGAACGACCATTGGGGCGAACGGATCGGCGCGGCCATGCTGCTCGGCATGACGCAGGACGCGATCGGCTATCTCGCGACGCGTGGCGGCAACAGCAACGGCTCGGTGGTGTTCGAGAACACGCAGCAGCAGGGCAATGACATGGCCTCGCGGGTACTCGACAGCACCATCAACATTCCGCCCACGCTGTCGCAGAACCAGGGGGCCGAGTTCACGATCGTCGTCGCGCGGGACCTGGACTTCAGTGCGGTCTATGCGCTCGATCCGGAGGGCTCGCGATGAACGCGCCGGCCCACTTCCTGAGCGACGCACCTGTGTCAGCCGATGCCCCACTGCCGAGGCTGGCAGAGGACGCGTCGGTACGCGAGCTCATGCGGCCGTTCGCGGGGCTGCTCGATGACCCGACGGTCACGGAGCTGGTGATCAACAGGCCACAACGCGTGCTGACCGAAACCCATCTCGGATGGCATGTGCACGACTGCACGGACCTTGATTTCGAGCGCCTGATGTCGTTCGCGGTCGCGATTGCCACGCTCACGAACCAGGAGGTCTCGGCGCTGCATCCGGTGCTCTCCGCGCTGCTGCCAGGTGATGCGCGCATCCAGATCGTGATCCCGCCGGTGGTACCTCCGCGTACCGTGTCGGTGACGATCCGCCGTCCCTCTTCGCGCGAGAAAACGCTCGATGCGTATGCAGGCGAGGGCCTGTTCGCGCACACCACGTGGCGCCGCCCGGCTGGACTTGATGAGGCGATGCCGGCGCTACGGCCTCTCGATCGCGAACTCGTCAGGTACCTCGAAGCGCGTGATTTGCCGGCTTTCTTCGAGCGGGCGGTGCGCGGGCGGCTGAACCTCGCGATCGTGGGCAACACCGGCTCGGGCAAGACGAGCTTCATGAAGACACTGTGCCGGTACATTCCGGCCACCGAGCGCATCGTGACGATCGAGGATGTGCGCGAACTCTTCATCCGCCACATCGATAACTGCGTGCACCTGATCTACAGCAAGGGTGGTCACGCTCAGGCGCGGGTGACGCCCGCGGACCTGATCGCCAGCACGATGCGCATGCGTCCCGACCGCGTGCTGCTCGCTGAACTGCGCGGCAGCGAGGCGTACGACTTTCTGAAGCTCCTGACCACGGGCCATTCGGGCTCGATCACGAGCTATCACGCATCGAGCGCCCCGGTCGCGATCGAGCGGTTCGCGCTGATGGCGAAGGAACATCCGGAAGCTTCGACGTGGGATGACGCGGCACTGCGCCGGCTGCTCTTCATGACCATCGATGTGGTGGCGCACATGGAGGCCACGGCCCTTTTCGATGCGTCAGGTGAGCAGACCGGCCGGCGATGGTCGATGACGGAAGTCTGGTTCGATCCGCTGCGTCGCCATCACGCGGATTTCCGGTGAAAGGAGAGCAGGCCATGGACATCGGAAAGGCAACCGGAACGGTACGCACAACCAGCAGGGGGGCCGGGTATCACGCGGTGCGCGCGCTGGTCACGCTCGCGATTGTGGCCACTGCTGCTGCCGGTCTGATCCTCGCCCTCTGGCTGGCGTCGTTTTTCTTCGTCGCGAGCCAGCATGCCAATCCGCTTCATGCCGGGTTTCATGCCTGGCCGGATGCGGCGCTGACCTGGTACGACGGACGCCTGCCAGGGCAGGGGCGGCGGCTTGCTGGCACCGCGCTGTTCGGCTTCCTGCTCGCGTTTGGTGCGCCGGCGCTTGCCGCTTACGCGCTGCCGGATCGCTCCGGCCGCCGGCGTCTTTATGGCAGCGCGCGGTTCGCAAACGAGGCGGACATCCGCCGGGCAGGGCTGCTATGAGCGCGGTGACGACATCAGAAGCATTCAGCGGCCCGCCGCTGGTCGTGGGTGTCTGGCGTGGCCGCTACCTGCGGTTCACTGGCCAGCAGTTCGTGCTGCTTGCGGCACCGGCGCGGTCGGGCAAGGGCGTGGGCATCGTGGTGCCCAACCTGCTGAGCTATCCGGATTCGGTGGTCGTGCTCGATATCAAGCAGGAGAATTTCAACCTCACGGCAGGGTTTCGTCGTGCACACGGCCATGACGTGTACCTGTTCAATCCGTTTGCCGAGGATGGCCGTACGCACCGGTATAACCCGTTGTCGCCGATCCCGGACGGGGTGTTCCGCGTCGGCGATATTCTTGCAATCGGATACGCGCTGTATCCGGTCGGCGGTCACGACGACTTCTGGAAGGATCAGGCCCGCAACCTGTTTCTCGGGATCGTACTGCTGCTATACGAGTGGCGCGATGCGCGCCGCAGCGGCGACACCGATGTGCCCGACTATCCGGTGACGATGGGCGAGGTGCTGCGGCAGTCGTCCGGTAACGGCATGCCCGTCAAGGTGTATCTCCAGCAGGCGCTGCTGCAGAACCGGCGGCTGCTCACTGGTGCGTGCGTCGACGCGCTGAACCGCTTTCTTGCGAACGACGACAAGGTCCTTGCGAGCATACTCGCGACGTTCAATGCGCCGCTGACGATCTGGGCCAATCCGATCGTTGATGCCGCGACGAGCGCCAATGACTTCGACCTGCGCGACGTGCGCAGGCGCCGCATGTCGGTGTATGTCGGCATCACGCCGGACCATCTGGCCGAGGCCGCGCTGGTCGTCAACCTGGTGTTCTCGCAACTCGTCAATCTGAACACGCGGCAACTGCCCCAGGACAACCCGGAGCTGACGGTACAGTGCCTGATGCTGATGGACGAATTCACGTCGGTCGGCAGGATTCACATCATCGCCCGCGCTGTCGCCTATATGGCGGGATACAACCTGCGGCTGCTTTCGATCGTGCAGTCGATCTCACAGCTTGAATCGGTCTATGGCCGCGCGGACGCGAGGACTTTCGTCACGAATCACGCGATGCAGATCATCTACGCACCACGTGAGCAGAAGGATGCGAACGAATACTCGGAGATGCTCGGCACCTTCACGGACCGCTCGCGCAGTGTGAGCCGGTCGACCGCGATCTTTGGCGGCCGGGGCGGCTCGAGCGAGAGCTTCTCCGAGCAGCGCCGGCCCCTGCTGTTGCCTCAGGAACTGAAGGAACTGGGGCGCGAGAAGGAAATCATCCTGCTCGAAAACACGAAGCCGATCCTGGCCGAACGGATCTGCTACTGGCGTGATCCGGTGTTCGCCTCCCGCCTGCGCACGGCGCCAGCCATCCCGGCGATGGATCTCGTGCGTTTTGTGGCTCAGGTCGAACGGCGCGTGAGGGATGTGCAACCTGACGACGTGGATGAAGCCGGCGTGATGCACATTCCGCCGGAGTATCTGGAAGTGCTCCAGGCTTGGGATCCGCGCGACCTGCCACGGCATCTGGGCGACATGAGCGACGACGAGGCCGCCGCCTATGCCGGGCGACATTTCATGCTGCTGGGGATGCCGGCTGCGCGCGTGGCCGCGGCGGTGCGGCGGCTGTCGCCATCTGATCTCGACGTCGCGGAACTGCGCCCCTCGGACGGCGCGCCCAGGCACAGGTCTGCGCGCGCCGCGGGCGCATCTCGCACCCAGCGCGGGCGAGCTGCATCGCATGTGGGTGACAGTTCGAATGTCGTGCCGCTTCACGGAGAACGCCAATGAATGCCCGGTACCTGAGTGAAGAGGAGCGTGCGCGCGCGGCGCTGGCCACGATTCCAGCCGAAGACTACGCGACGTGGGTCGACATGGCGTTCGCGCTCAAGCAGGGATTCGGCGAGGCCGGCTTCGACATCTGGGACGAATGGAGCCGCACCGCCCACAACTACAGCGAGCGTGCGGCGCGGGTGACGTGGCGCTCGGCCGGCGAGTCGGGCGGCAAGACACTCGCGTCGCTCTTCTGGCTCGCGCAGCAGCACGGTTTCGATGTCAGGGCGTCGCGCGCGGCAATGGAACCGACGGACCGACCGCGCGTGCCATCAGCGCGTTCCTCTGTGGATCAGGTGCGGCAGGAGGGCAGGGTCGAGGCGCGTGTGCGCGCGCGACAGGCGGCCGTCGCGCGGGAGGCACTGGCGATCTGGAAGTGGGCACGGCCGGTGGGGCCCGGACACCCGTATCTCGAACGCAAGCAGGTCAGGGCGGTCCCCACGCTGCGTGAACTCGAGGCCGAGGAGCTGCATGCACTGCTCGGATATGCGCCGCGCAGTGCCGGGGAGCCGCTCACCGGCCGCGTGCTGGTGGTGCCGGTCCGCATCGGCGAGACCCTTTCGACGCTGGAGCTGATCGATACCGAAGGGCGCAAGTCTGCCCTGGCGGGCGGTGCCAAGTCGGGCGGCAACTGGCTGGTTGAACCGGGCCAGTTTCGCGAGGGTGCGACCACGCCAATCCTGATCGCCGAAGGGGTGGCAACGGCACTGGCAGTGTGGCAGGCGACCGGCTGGTTCAGCGTCGCCGCCCTGTCGAGCGGCAACCTTCGGCCTGTGGCAGCGATGTGGCGCGGCCGCTACCCGGAAGCGGAGATCGCGGTGCTCGCCGATCTCGGTGCCGGGTATGAACATGCGAAGCAGGCCGCGCTCGGCACGTCGTCGCTGCTGGCAGAACCGCACTTTGCACCGGAGACCCGGATTGCCGGCGAGATGCCGACTGACTTCGACGACATGACCGTGCTGTCCGGATCCCGTGCCGTCGGTGAGCTTTTACGGGAGTCACTCTACGAGGCACCTGGGCGGGCGGTTGTGGGTGAGGAAGTGTCTGGACAGGCCATGGCTGAAGACGGATCGGGCGATGCACTGAAGGAGGGTGAAATGGGTAACGTGAAAGAGAAACTCGTGGGTGACGCAGAGGCGTCTGGCCGGCGCCGTACCTCGCGTCGCCGGGCGGCGAGTCAGGACACGCCAGAACCGGCGCCGCAGGAAAACCCGGCGCCGGCAGCCGGGCAGGCACAGTCCCAGCCGCCGGGACAGGAGCGGCGCGAGACCGAAGCGCCGAACGTTGAGTCTCCACCAGCGCGTGCGCCGGATACGCTGGTGCGCCGTCAGGTGGGCGAACCGCTGTATGGACTCGACGACGTACCGGGCGAGATCAAGGCGCTGGCCCAGCATCGTTTCGGCGCGCAGATCCGCATGGCGACGCCCCGTGAGAATGGTGGTCCGTACCGTGGCGAGGTGTTCAACACCGAGCACTACCTGATCCAGGAAGTGTCGACCCGTAGTGTGGTATTCCACGCGAAGGCGAACGTGGGGTTCGTCTCGGACCGGCTGAGGTGGATGGACGAAAACCAGCGCCTCAATGGGGCGGAGGTGCAGGTTGGCTACGACGGCAATCACGGGAAGGTGTATCCGTGGGACCGTGCGCGCGATCTGTTCGAGCGCACGGTTGCATCCCTGAAGAAGTCCGCACGCGAGGTGGGTTTCGGCAACGAGCTCGATGCGACACTCGACCAGTTGCAGGGCGTGTCATGGACGCGGGTGAGAGAAGCACGGGCAGCCGCCCTCGCGCAGTCGAAGGAGCGCGCCGGCCGCGAACAGGGTGAAGGGCAGCAACGCTGATCGCGCGCGACGCTGTGTCAGCCAGCGACCAGAGGGAGATCCATGATGGATGAAACCACAACCTCGACCGGCACGCCTGCGGACGATCCGGTTATCAACGTGATCGAACCGGATCCGCCGCCGCTTCAGGATCCGCAGGGCGGCGCTACGGGCGCAGACCGCTTCGACCAGACGGCGGCCGATGCCCTGGGCGCACGCCGGCGCCGCGAGTTCGATGCCGCGCGGGCGCGGCTGCGCGATCAGGCCATCCAGGCTGACGCCTCACCGCAGGTTGCGGCACAGCAACCAGAATCGCAGCAGAGGGCGCCGCGTGGCAGCGACGACGCGGCCACCATGCGGTGGGCGGCGCTTGGGAATCCGCCAGAGACAGTGCGAAAGCGCTACCTGCGGGCGGGCAATCAGTATTTCCTGAAGGATGCGTCGCATCAGCTCGCATTCGAGGATATCGGTCCCTACCTGGTGACGGAACACAACCGGCCGGATGTCGTTGAGTCGATGGTAGATATGGTCCGCGCCAAGGCCTGGAGGCGCGTGCGGGTATCGGGCCATGAGCAGTTCCGGCGCGAGGTGTGGGTCCGGGCGATGCTGCTCGGCATCGAGGTGACTGGCTACGAGCCGAAGGCAGTCGACCTGGCGCGTCTGGCCGAAGGTCGTCGTGATCGGATGACCAACCGCATTGATGTCACACAGACGCCTGCGACTATGCGAGCTCCTGCGGATTTCCCGAAAACGCCTGCGGCGGCGCCTGGTCCCACGGAATCACAGGCGGCGCAGCCAGCGAAGCGCGATGCCTCCCGGCAACTGGAGACGGGTGCCGCCGCGCCGCCGATGGCTGCTGAACCGCCGCGTGCTGCTCCAGCCGCCGAAACGGCGCCACACGTTGCTGAATCCGATGGGCAGGAGCGTCAGCACGACGTGGGCGAACTGGTCGAGCACGGTGGTGCGCCCTACCAGCACAATCCTTCGCACAGTGACTCGTATTACGTTGTCTATCGTGATGCGGGTGGTGCGGACCATGTCGTCTGGGGTGTGGATCTCGAGCGGGCCGTTGCGGAGTCCGGCGCGCTGGCCGGACAGCAGGTCATGCTCGAAAACCTTGGCCGGCGTCTCGTGACAGTGATGGTCCCGGTGCTCGACGTGACAGGAAATGTGATCGGCGAAGAGGAAAAGGAAGTCTATCGCAATACGTGGCAGGTCGATGTCGTGGAGAAGGAGCGGACGCAGTCGCGTCGCGAGGCGTCCGACAGCAGGAGCGAGGCCGGAAGGAGCGGGACTGCGGGGCCGGCAACTCCGCAGCATACCCAGTCCGTGCGGCGTGAGCCTTCCGTCGCGTCACCCGAAGAGCGCGCCGTGCAGATGGCTGTGCTGACCGCCGCGATGCGGCAGCAGGGTTTCAGCGAGCGATCCATTGCGCGCGTGCAGCAGCACGCGCAACGGCTGCTGGCCGCGTTCGTGGCGGAGGGCGTCACCGTGCCGCGACCGCGCGTGTTTGATCCCGAGGCCCCTTCCGCACGGAACCGCCGCACCCGCACGGCAGCGCAGCGCGTCCCGACCCGCGAGGTCGAACGTGGTCCGGCAGAACCTGCGCCTCCGTCCCTGTAGGAGCACGCGCATGACCACGCGTATGCGACTGTGTGTGGATCTCGGACCGGCGAAGCCACGCTGGGAGGCGTGGTGCGTCCTTCACGGCGTCACGGCGGCCGATGGTGTGCGGCAACTGGTCCACGGTGTGCTGGGTCAGGACGAGCCGCCAGACACAGTGCCTGAACGTGAGCTGCGTCGCCTTCCGGTCGACGGGCATCGCGAACGCATCGAAGTCCGGCTCACACAGGAGGAACTTGACGCGGCCAGACAGCGTGCGCTGGCGAGTGGACTGAATGTCAATCGCTGGGTGGTTGCCGTGATCCGTGCGCAGCTTGTGCATGAGCCGCAACTGGGCGAGCGGGAGATGCGACTGCTTGCGGACTCGAACCAGCATCTGGCCACGATCATGACGTTGCTCGGACGGTTGCAGGCGCATGGTGATGCGCGCGACGCGGCGCACATGACGCACATGATCGAGGGAGCCCGTGCCGTGATCGATACGCACCTGCGTACAGTCATGCAGGTGCTGCGCGCCAATCTCGATCGCTGGAGTCGCTAGGATGCCTTTTCCGAAGACATACGTCGATCAGATGCTGCTGAACTGGGGTGACCGGCTCTTTCACGATCCGCTGCGGCACGTGCGGGCACCGCGTGTGTCGCGCGGCGAACTCCAGCGGGACGTGCGACGCATGCGCGAGCAGCTCGCCCGCACGCTCAGGCGTATCCCCGAGGTGATGGTCAAGATCACGAACAAGGCGTCGAGCGCGCAGGGCATGGGTGCTGTGCGTCGTCATCTGCGCTACATCTCCCGTAACGGGAAAGTGGAACTCGAGGACCAGGACGGGATGACCGTGCTGGGTCGCGAGGCGCTGCACGATCTCACGGATGCGTGGCTCCTCGGTGGGTGGGGTATTCCGGAGGAAAGCCGCAGGCGGGAGGTGTTCAACGTGTTGCTGTCAATGCCACCGGGGACGGACCGGCAGGCGGTGCGCAACGCCGCGCGTGCGTTCGCGGCTGCGGAATTCGGCGACGGCAGACGGTATGTCTTTGCGGCGCACGATGACGAAGCGCACCCGCATGTGCATCTGAGCGTGCAGGTACGCGGGCCGGACGGCAGGCGGCTCAACCCGCGCAGGCAGGACCTGCAACGCTGGCGCGATCGGTTTGCCGGGCAGTTGCGCGAGCACGGCGTGGAGGCCAATGCGACGCCGCGACTCGCCCGTGGCGAAACGCGGCGCTATCCGAAACAGGCTGTCGTGCATCTGAGCGCGCGTGGAGAAATACCACGTTACTGGCGATCGGGGCTGGGCGAGCCGACCCGCCTTGCCTTGTGGCACGCACACGCTGGGCCGCTCGAAGCATGGCAAGGCGTCGTTCACGCGATGGCTGGCTCGCAGAGTGCCGATGACCGGAGCCTGGCGGAAATGATCACAGACTTCGTGCAGACGATGCCGGTCCAGCACGACCGGCCCGACACCGGACGCATCGGCCGGAATGAAGGGATACGTCGGCGTAGCTCAATGCGTGAGCGTGGATTACGTCGCACGGACCGCGGTGAGACCCAGCAGGAACCGTTTCTGGACGACCTGGATGTGCGCGTGGAGCGGTGAGCAGAGGAGATGTGAATGGCGATGCCGATCATTCTGTGGATAGGCGGCAAGCGGCGGCTCGCGGACATACACCGCGTGGTGCAGCATCACCTCGAAGAGTCACACACTGACCGACATCCAGCGTGCAGCGCGCTTCTACTACCTCCAGTAGAACTAACTGATTCGGCGGCCGGGTTGAAGGGCGGACTTTCGGTACCGTGACGACTTCGTCGCCGGGGCTCAATCTGTTGCGCCAGGAGGAGACGCTGTCGGCGACCCATCTCAGGCTGTCGGGAGCGTATATCGAAAAGCTGGACTGGCATGTTTGCATGGACCGGTACGATCGGCCACACACTTTTTTCTATCTTGCCCCCATACTGGGAAACAGAGGGCTGCGGCCTGCCGTTTGAATTTGAACAGTACGAGCGTATGGCGGGGATGCTGGGCGGGTTGCGGGGGCGGGCGATCCTGACGCTCAATAACCACCCGGCGATGAGGGCGTTGTTCGCGCAGTTTGATATGGAATGCGTCGATATCCAGTACACCGTTGGCGGTGTAGGAAATACCGCGCCGCGCAGCGAACTCATTATCTACAGCGGGGACCGGTCGAAAGAACCTGTGGGACTATTCTGACATTGGTAACGGCGCCAGTTTGAGCGCGTCTGGCGCCGCGCTTCGACTCACGTTGTGGTGTCAGCGATCCATGAGGAGTGCGGGGCCCGCCTTGTACGAGGCGACCAGCACGAAGATCATGCCCATGATCAGCAACAGAAAGCTGTAGAGTGTGAGCGGAAAAAACAGGAGCAGTTGCAGCGTCGAACCACCGATGCCGTGGACGAGATCGGTGTCGCGGATATTCTCGTACAGCAGCCATGCAACGGCGGCAAGCCCGAAGGCCATCAGGATGATTCCGTCGGATGTTGTCGTGTGCTGAAGGTATGCTTTCCCCAGAAATAGAAGCCCACCAGAGAAGATTGATCGCGATGGCGGTGAGCCAGAATCCGCGCGTTGTCAAGAAGGAGTGGCCGAACCGGCGCCGGCAGTGCCTGTTGAACAGCTGGAGGCCTTTTGCGACAGCGACGACGATAGCGACGATCAGCGCGAGTTTCAGCCAACCCATGATTCGCTGCCTTCAGGCACGCATTGCGGCATAAACCTGTTCCGGTCAAAACATGGGTTCAGGCAGGAGCGAGGTTTCATCTGCCAAATATAGACGTTTGACTGGCGAATGCAACGTGATCGATTCAGACTGGAATGGTGTTATTGAATCCCTTGTGGTGGTAGTTACTTGCTCGCTACCTTGTTGTTGTCTCTCGTTTCAGCGCGGAATCTTCAGGCGCAATTTTTTATTATTGAAAGAGGACCGCGAGAGACCGCGCAAGTGAGGGCGAGGGGATCAGTCATTGAGCCAACCAAACGCATTAACGCAGGTTACGATTTGCCGAAGCGCGACTGCCGCGGCGATCTTGCCAGGCGCCAGATCTGGCAGGAAGTGGAAACGCGTCTGGCGAAGGAGATACATGGTGACAGGCTTCATCCGGTCGCCAGCGTCGACGTTCGATCCGACAGGGATTCGGACAAGGCGACAAGAAGCCCAGTGGCATCGTGGCGCGTATGCTTCAGCTCGAGCAAGCGGTCTTGAAATCTTCGGTTGAAGTCTCAGGAACGTCATTGATCAGGGGCCCGTTTTGCGCGGGCCCTTGGTTTCACAACAGATAATCGCTGGTAGGCCGTACGGGATTCGAAGCTGTGACCAACGGATTAAAAGTGCGAATCAGGGTATAACGCTGCATGTACATTTTACTAAGAATCAACGGCTTGGCGCAACTGCACCGCAGTCGGCCGCAGTCAAAAGCAGTCGTTCGCAACCGTATCTGCCTCCCAATCTGCCTCCCGATTTCGTCGGTTCATGACTGTCGCCCGACCGAATCCGCGGCCAAGGGGAGCAGAAATATCTGTGGTTTGGGTATTCGACTAACCTCCACATTGCGGTCGGTTTGGAAGGCTTTAAGGAATTGGGCCACAACGTAAAAGACAGTACGCTGAGCATCGTCCTTCATGGGGCACTTCACTACCTCGAAATCCCACGCGCTATGAGCCAGCCGTTCTAATGGAACGGAGGCAGGCCGGCTATATGATTATCAGAACCGTCGGTAGAGATACCGCCACTCACCCCTGATTCGAATGTAGGTCTCATCCATCCTCCAGCTCTTGCTGACCGCCCGTTTGCACCGTCGACATCACATCGAGCGGATAGTGAAGGCGCTTTAGCACCTCGACTCTACGCTCGCCGTTCTACCTCAACGGAGGGAGGCCGGCTATATGATTATCAAAACCATCCCCAACGTGATCCCAAGATGATGTTTTTGTCACAAAAGCACGCTCACGTGGGAAATTGTCGGGGACGGAGCCACGACTATCGAGGTGGCGCATCAAAGCGCGCTGAGCATCGCGGAAGCAATGCAGGTGCACATCATGAATATTAAGGGTTCCTACGTGATTAACTCGATAAGACTGCCTAAGGTCTATCGACGTTTCCGCCCGCGTTGTCGCATCAGCTCAGCCAGCTGGACTCCCGGCAGTTTCTTGTCCAATAAAAGGGCAAACTCATAGCGACAGCCGACATGGAAAAAGAGCGGTTGCTACGCGAGCAAGTTCTGTATGAAGAATGCACTCCTCTCAGGGTCATCCCTAGGTGCAATAGGCAGCGTTACACCCGGCAGCCCTTCACACGGTCCACGGCGGCCAAAGCTGCGGAATCTCGCTGGCGGCACAAATACTTGACACCTAAATATTTCCTCCTTAGTCTGAACGCAGTTTCGACAAACTGAATCCAGAATTCGGAAAATACAATTACCTAACGCCGGTGCGGGCCACCCACGCCGACGAGGAGTCTTCGATGCTTTTCCAGTCTTTCAAGCAAGCCCTACTAGGTAAGAAGCCGCTTGACCTCATATGGCTTGCACTTGGAAGTGTGCCGATGGCGGAATTTGCGACCTTTGCCAAACCGGACGCGCTGGTGCTCGATCTCCAGCACGGCCTTTGGGACCGCGGCACGCTGGAGGCGGCGATCGGCGTCGCCGGCACGCGGTTGCCGGTCATTGCGCGCTGCGCCGAGAATTCGCCGCACGCCATCGCCCGGGCGCTCGACGCGGGTGCGGCGTCAGTGCTGGTACCGCTCATCGAAACTGCCGAGGACGCGCGTCGCGCGGTGTCGGCCGGACGCTACCCGCCATTCGGTAATCGTTCTGCCGGTGGTGTGCGGCCGCTGCTGGCTGGTGTCGACGCGATGCTGGCTGCGGATCGCGAAGTGGCGGTCGGCATGCTGATCGAGACTGCTCATGGCGTCGACAATGTCGAGGCCATCGCCGCAGTGCCGGGTGTTGACTACCTGTTCATCGGTACTGGCGATCTGTCCCTGTCGCGCGAGGGGGATAACGAGCAGATCGGCCGCGATTGCGAGCGGATCCTGCGTGCAGCGCGGGCGCACGACTTGCCGTGTGGCATCTTCACGCGCGACGCAAAAGCAGCACGTCAGGCGTTTGCGAACGGATACCAGATGGCCGTGTGCGCCAACGACATCGATCTGGTCAAGCAAGGTTTTCTGTCGGCGTTAAAGCAGGTGTCGCAATGACACACGAACAGTACGACGACTCTGACCCGAATCCCGGCTGCGTTTCGCCTGGGAACTGCTGCCATCCCTTACCTGAAACGAACTCGCTGGAGGCCCAATGAACATCACGAGAGAAGCGATCCTGTCGATGCCGGATTCGCCGATCATCGACGTATGGCGTCTTGGCGTTGGACGCAGTGACGTCATTGGTCTGTGGGCCGGCGAAAGCGACCTGCCGACACCCCAGCTGTTCTGCGATGCGGCCAGCCGTGCATTGGCTGCCGGTCAGACTTTTTACTCGCAGAATCGCGGCATCCCCGAACTGCGCGACGCCATCGGCGGCTATTACGCGCGTCTGTGCGGCGTCACCGTCGAAGACGAGCGCATCGCCGCTACCAGCTCCGGCATGAACGCGGTGATGCTCATCGCGCAGGCCATCATTGAACCGGGCGACAACGTCGTGTGCGTGAGTCCGTCGTGGCCCAACATCCTGCGCGCTGTCACCGTGACAGGCGGCCATGTCCGCGAGGTGCCGCTCAACCGTGGCGACGACGGCTGGCATCTCGATCTGCAGCGCCTGTTCGACGCATGTGACGCACGCACGCGAGCCATCTACTACGCGTCGCCGGGTAACCCGACCGGCTGGATGCTGGAAGACGGGCAGCAGCGGCAACTGCTCGAATTCGCACGTTCACGCGGCATCGCCATCCTCGCCGACGAGGTTTATCAGCGCATTGTCTATGACCGCCCGTACGCGGCGTCGATGCTGGAGATCGCGACGCCGGATGACCCCGTCTTCGTGATTAACAGCTTTTCCAAAGCGTGGGCTATGACAGGCTGGCGCATGGGATGGATGGTGTATCCGCGCCAGATGCTCGACACCTTCGAGAAGCTGATCCAGTTCAACACGAGCGGCGGTCAGGCATTTCTTCAGGCGGGTGCCGTAGTCGCCCTTAATGAGGGCGAGCCATTCGTTCGCTCGTTCGTTGAGCGCTGCCGCGTCGGCCAGACGATTGCGCTTGACCGTCTACGCGCACTGCCCGGCGTCGAGGTGGTGCCGAACCATGCGTCGTTCTATTTGATGTTCAGTGTCGACGGTGTGTCCGACACGCTTGAGTTCTGCAAGCGTGCCGTGCGCGAAGCGGGGGTGGGGCTCGCACCGGGCATCGCCTTCGGCGAAACGTCGGCGCAGCAGATTCGCCTTTGTTACGCGCGTAGTGAAGCCAGTTTGATCGAAGCAATGGACCGGCTCGAGACATTCGTGACCCGCCGTCGCTAGCGCGGCCACGGCCGCGCGGATTTTGCAGTGCAGTACCCACGCTCGCAGGAGACCGGCGCTTGCCGCTGAGAGCGCTATTCAATCGAAGAAAAGGGAAAGGAGCAGTATGCAACGCAAATTTCACGCTGTGATGGCGATCCTGGGTGCCTCTCTGAGCGGCAGTGCCATGGCGCAAAGCAGCGTTACGTTGTACGGCATCGTTGACCAGAGCGTGCGCTACACGACTAACGCCGACTCGGCAAACAACAGCAGCGTGCAGTTGACGAACGGCGCGATCACGAACAGCCGTTGGGGTCTCAAGGGGGACGAGGACCTCGGTGGCGGACTCAAAGCGGTGTTCCGTCTGGAAAGCGGCTTCGAACCGCAAACGGGGCAGCTCGATCAGGGTGGCAGCCTCTTCGGCCGCTATGCATATGTTGGTCTGTCGGGCAGGTTGGGCACGTTTACGCTGGGTCGTCAGGGAACCGAAGCATTCAACCTGTTCGGCGAGTTCGATCCGCTGACGGTCGGCAACTACACGGCCAACTCATGGCCGTTTTTTATGACGGTCGGCCGCATCAGCAATGCAGCCACTTACGCTGGCAACTTCGGCGGTCTCCATCTCGGCGCCACCTATGGATTCGGCCAGCAGCCGGGCAGCTTCAGCCAGAACAGCAACTGGAGCGTCCGCACGTCGTATGACATGGGCACTCTCAGCGTTGGCGGCACGTATCAGGAAGCGCGCGACCTCAGCAACAACGTGCAACGCATGTGGGGGCTAGGCGCACACTACGGGATTGGGCCGGCCACGCTGTTCCTCGGTTATATGGGCGGCAGTGACGCCACCGGTTTCATCGACAGCGCGCTCAACGATCCGACCCGTACGGTCACGACAGGCTCGTTCGCGGCCAACCTGCGTAGAGACATGACAGTCTTCACTGGAGCGTCCTATCAGGTTAATCCAGCGCTCGCGATCACTGGTGCGTTCTATTACGACGACATAAAAAACGTCAACGGTCTCGCTGGCAACGGAGGCACGCGCTACACCGGTGTGCTGCTGGCTGAATATTCGCTGTCGAAGCGCACTCAGGTCTACGCCACGGTCGACTACAACCGCGTGACGGGCGGCGCATTTACCGAGTTGCCGGGCAATGACAACCAGACCGGTGTGGCCGTGGGTATCCGCCAGAGCTTCTAGTTCGGGACCGCTATTTTTTTGCAAGGAACGTAATTTATGAACTACCCCACTGAATCCAGTCGGGCAGGTTGGCTGCTGTATCACTCCGTCGGCATGTTCCCCGGACAGGAAGACGCCGTGCGCGCCGCGCTGGATAACTTCGCATCGAACTGGTGCCGCCCTGATCTGCAGCGTTGGGACTACGGGTTGGCCGCGCGTCAGCAAGTGCTCGATCAGTGGGCTACGCTTATCGGTGCACCGACGGATTCGGTATTCGCTGCTGAAAACGTCACCGAGGCGTTCGCCAAGTTCGTTGGCGCACTGGGTCGCCAGCGTCTGGCTGGGCGCCGTATCCTGATCGCCGCGGACTGCTTTCCGAGCCTGCATTTCATGCTGCGTGGGCTGGAGCCGGTGCTGGGTTTCACGCTCGATACGGTGCCGCTCGCAGAAAACGAGTCCTACGTGAGCGACGACGCCTTCATCGCGCGCTGGCGGGATGACGTTGCGCTGGCGATCGTCACCTGGGTCACCTCGACCGCATCGAAGCGGGCCGATCTGACGCGCCTTGCCACTCACGCACGCGCACAAGGCAGCCTGATCTCGGTCGACATCACGCAGGGCGCCGGCATCTTCGATTTCGATGTCGCACGACCAGCCGTCGATTTCGCCGCCAGCACCACACTCAAGTGGCTGTGTGGTGCGCCGGGCACCGGGCTCGCCTATCTCAACCCGGCCTTGCTCGACTCGGCGTTGGCACCCTTGGTGCAGGGCTGGTTCAGTCAGCCTGATCCATTCAACTGGGATTTGACGCGCTTTTCGCTCGCCTCTGGCGCGCGCCGTTTCGACAGCGGCACACCGTCCTTTCTGCCGTTCGTGGCGTCCGCGCCGGGCCTTGCGTGGCGCTTGTCGCCGGCCGCAGCCGGTTTGCGCGCGCACAACCTGACGCTGTCGCACCGGTTGATCGAGATGATCGACGCCAAAGGCTATCGCTTGCGTTCGCCGCGCGACGATGCGCAGCGTGCCGGCAGCGTAATGGCCGACTTGCCTGCGCGCATCGACCCGCGCGAACTGGAAGTGAGGCTCGCGCGGCACGGCATCCTGGTCGACACACGCGGCACGACGGTACGTATGTCGCCCGGCGTATTGACGACCGCCGAGGCGCTTGACGAGCTATCGGCATTGCTACCTGAAGCCTGAATCTGACGTATCGCGACTACAACAAGGAAGCCAGGACATGGAAGAGACAAGCATTACCTCACGTGAGGGCGGCTTGAATAAAGCCCTGACACAGCGGCAGATCACAATGATCGGCATTGGCGGCGCGATCGGCACTGGCCTTTTCATGGGAAGCGGCATAGCGATCGGCTATGCGGGTCCCGGGGTCCTGATCAGCTACGCGATCGCGGCGCTAATTGCGGTCATTATGGTTTTCAGCCTGGCGGAGATGGCTGTCGCGCACCCGACCGCCGGCTCGTTCGGCACCTATGCGGAGATGTATCTGAACCGCGGCGTCGGCTTCGTGGTGCGGTACACATATTGGGTCATCGAAGTGGTGGCGGTCGGCGGCGAAGCGATTGCGGTCGGCGTCTATATGGGCTTCTGGTTTCCGGGTATTCCCGTGTGGCTATGGTCAATGGCCTTTGGCGTGGCGCTCATTTACGTCAATTGCCGATCGGTGACTAATTTCGGTTCGTTCGAATACTGGTTCGCCTTGACCAAGGTCGTCGCGATCATCGCTTTCATCGTGGTGGGCATTGCGCATGTTTTCGGCCTTGGCACCGGTACACCGCCTGTCGGCATGCATAACCTGACCGGTTTGCCAGGCGGCTTCATGCCGCACGGTTTCCACGGCGTGTGGATGGGTGTGCTGATGGCGATCTTTTCGTTCTATGGCGTGGAGATCGTGGCTGTGACGTCGGGTGAGGCCAAGGACCCATCGCGCGCGATCCCGCATGCACTGCGTTCGATGGTGCTGCGCCTGACGCTGTTCTACATCCTGGCGCTTGGCATCATGGTCGCGTATCTGCCGTGGACCGAGGCGGGCGCGAGGGTGGTTCAGCAAAGTCCGTTCGTCAAGCTGTTCGCTCACGCGGGTATTGCACACGCGGCAGGCATCATGAATTTCGTGGTGATCACGGCGGCGCTGTCCAGCATGAACACGAACATCTATCTGTCATCGCGCACGCTGTTTTCGCTGGCGCGAGGTGGCTTCGCGCCACGCTGGATCGGCACCCTGTCCGCGAACGGTACGCCGCTCGTGGCCACGCTGATCTCCGGCGCAGGTGTGCTACTGGCTGCGGCCGTGTCCTTCTTCAGCCCGCTTGCCTATAACTACCTGTTCGGGATTGCCTTGTTCGGCGGCATCTTCGTGTGGATCGTGATTCTGGTGACGCACTTGCGTTTCCGTCAAGCGTGGAAAGGCCGCAAGCTGCCGGTCCGCATGCCGCTCTTCCCGATTGCCCAGATTACGGGTATCGCCCTGTTGAGCGCGATTCTGATCACCATGGGCCTTGATACCGAGTTCTGGGACATCTCGTGGATCGTCGGTGTGCCCTGGCTGATTGCCGTGTCGGCCGTGTATCTGATCTACCGCAAGCGGTTGTCGCAAGCGGCATTCGCTAAGGCGGCGAGTGCCTGAGTTCTTGCAGTGCTGCGCCAATCGAACTCGCGGCGCTTGTCAGAGATAAGCTGTACCCGGAGGTAACGCGGCGCATGCGCACTGTGCATGCGCCGCGGTTATTTTGCTCGCCGGATCAGGCGATTCCCTGTGAGCACAAAGGGCGCTGTCTCGCGCCACATGCCCTCATGGAGAATATCGACTCAGTCCTCGCCGCCAAGCAATGCGAAATACTGTTCCTCCGCATTGACAATGAACTCGAGCATCGCGCCTCTGATCTTTTTCGGGTCACGCTTAGTAAAACCGTCGAGTAGCACCTGCATGCCCTCGATAGCGATCTTCTGCGTATTACGATCCTTGAGGGTGCTGAGTCGCACCTGCTGCGCATGATCGGCGAAACGCCGGATCATTGACTGTAGCCTCGCGTTCTGCACGGCATCGAGCCAGACGTCACGAAATTCGATGTTGGCGTCGATCAATGTGACCGTGTCGTTCTTGTCGTAGGCCTTGCATGCTTTCCGGTAGGCGCGGTTGAGTGCGGCTTCCTGTTTCTCAGTGAGGTTCGCCGCGGCGCCTGCGGCAGCGCTCGGCTCGAGCAAGCGTCGCATTTCGAAGATCTCGCGAATATCGCTGTTCGTGAGTATCGGCACCACGAAGCCACGTGTCGTGCCGACAAGATAACCCTCGTTGACGAGGCGCAGCAGCGCCTGCCGCACCGGCATGCGGGTGCAATCGAATTCGTCGGCAATCTCATAGTCGAGCACGCGATCATCCGGCGCGATTTCGCCGCGTTGCAGCCGTGTGCGGATTTCCTGATAGACGGTCTCGCTCAACGTGGTTTGCTTGAGCGCGGTGCGCCGCGGGAGCTTCGTCTCTTTCGCAACTTCATCGGACATCAGTGGCTTCCTCCCAATCGAGCTGGCATTCAGAATTCATTTCATTGTAAGGGCATTCTACCTTGCGACAGCGCGGCTCGCGCGGGTGCCGGTATCGTGGATTCATGTCCTTCGCCACTGCCTTGATCCGGGCGAACAGACCGGCATGAAAGTCGCGCGTATGGCCACGTTTACCCTGGACGCTGTGCATTTTTGAGGTTGGTGTTTGACATCTATTTCTTTAAATAATATTCTGAATTCAGTTTTTAATTTTTGCCCATGGGCCGATCCAGGGGCGTCGTGATTCGCCAGCAACATCTCACTAGATGATTAGCGGTTCGAGCCAGAAAAGGGCGCGCGCCGATCACACAGGATGCCTCAACAATGACTTCCAGCCTTGCACAGCTCGCCGCAGATCTCGTCAGCGGGCGTGTCCGGACTGCCGACCTGACGCAGACGCTATCGCCGGAATTCCCGGCACTGCAACTGCCGCCTGAATTCGGCCAGGTCTGGGCATTCAAGATGGAGAAGATCAGCCAGTACGACGAGAACGGACCGGGCTGGTACTGGAACAATTTTTCGTGCGGCGAACACACCGGCACGCACTTCGATGCGCCGGTGCACTGGATCACGGGCAAGGACCACACCCAGAATTCAGTCGATACGATCGACCCGAAAAATTTCATCGCGCCCGCGATGGTGGTGGACGCCAGCGCCGAAGTGGCGGCCAATCCGGACTGGTTGCTGACAGTCGATTTTCTGGAGCGCTGGGAAACCAGACATGGCCGCATTACTGAGGGCGCCTGGCTGTTGTTGCGCACGGACTGGTCGAAGCGTACCGATCCCGTCGAATTCCTGAATCTGCGCGAGGACGGCGCTCATACACCTGGGCCGACCCAGGAGGCGGTCGAGTGGTTGATTCAGCAGCGGAAAGTGCACGGGTTCGGCGTCGAGACGATCAATACGGATGCAGGTCAATCGTATAGCTGGCCGGTGCCCTATCCGTGCCACACGCTGATGCACGGGTCAAACCGATACGGGTTGCAGTGTCTGACGAACCTCGACCAGTTGCCGCCTCGTGGCGCGATGATCGTGGCCGCACCCCTGAAAATTCAGGGTGGGTCAGGGAGCCCGCTGCGCGTGCTGGCGCTGATCGCTGACTGAATGAACTTCTCGCTCGTAAAGACGTGAGAAGTCGGCGCAGTCAAACGCACCGAAACGGGTCGCTGCTGTGCAACAGCATTGCGTGACAGAGATTCAAATACCCGATTTTATTGGCGGCCGGAATGGCGAAAGTTAGCCCCGGGCAGCCAGACCATGATGAAGGAAGGTAATGGCTGAGCGGTCATTTGCAGAAGAAGTCAAGAAGTTGCGCCTTGGTGCAGGCGATGTATTCAGCGGCGAAGGCATTCTTGCCGTAACCAAGGCACTGCTGGAATCCGGCGTAGCCTATGTTGCGGGCTATCAGGGTTCGCCAATCTCGCATCTGATGGATGTGCTGGCCGACGCGCAAGATATCCTCTCCGAAAACGGCATCCGTTTCGAGAACAGTGCCAGTGAGGCGACCGCGGCTGCGTCTCTCGCCGCATCGGTCAATTATCCGTTGCGCGGTGCCGTGACCTTCAAGGCGACAGTCGGCACCAATGTGGCCTCGGACGCATTGGCCAATCTCGCGTCCGGCGGTGTGACCGGCGGCGCGCTGATTATCGTCGGTGAGGACTACGGCGAAGGCTCGTCGATCATGCAGGAGCGAAGCCATGCGTTTGCGATGAAATCGCAGATGTGGCTGCTTGATCCGCGTCCTAATCTCCCGTGCATCGTGCAGGCTGTGAAGAACGGTTTCGATCTGTCGGAGGCAAGCAACACGCCGGTGATGCTGCAATTGCGCGTGCGAGCCTGCCATGTGCACGGGCAGTTCGTCGCGTCCGACAATCGTCGCTCGACATTCTCGATCCGGGATGCGCTGGAGAACCCGGCGCGTGACGTCAGCCGTATCGTGCTACCGCCGGCCAGCTTCCTGCACGAGCAGGAGAAGATCAACCAGCGCTGGCCTGCCGCGGTGAAGTTTATCGAGGACCGCCAGCTCAACGAGTTCTTTGCTGCCGACGCGGACGATATCGGCATCGCCGTACAGGGCGGGAGCTATAACACGGTCATTCGCGCCCTGGAGCAATTTGGCCTGGCCGACGTGTTTGGCGAGTCGCAGATTCCGCTGTATGTCATGAACGTTGCCTATCCGCTGATCGATTCGGAGTGGCAGCGTTTCTGCGAAGGTAAGCGTGCTGTGCTGGTGATCGAGGAAGGCCAGCCCAACTTCGTCGAACAGAACGCGGCCAGCATTCTGCGTCAGCTGGGTTCCGTGGCCGCGCTGCATGGCAAGGACATGCTGCCGCTGGCCGGTGAATACAACACCGCCACCCTCCTGAAGGGCCTGCGCGCTTTTCTTGAACGGTATGGCAGGCTCGAGCCGCTGCCGCAGCCTGCACCCGTACGCAAAATCATTCCGGTGGTTGCGGACGTGACCGGCGCGGGGCCCGATAGCGATGCCGCAGAGCGGCCGGTCGACGAGAGCGTTCAGGCCCGGCCGCCGGGTTTTTGCACCGGGTGTCCGGAGCGGCCGATCTTCACGGCGATGAAGCTGCTGGAGCGCGAACTCGGTCCGCACCACGTTAGCGCTGACATTGGCTGTCACCTGTTCTCAATCCTGCCACCATTCAACCTGGGCAACACGACGATGGGCTATGGGTTGGGCAGCGCCAGCGCGGCGGCGCTCAATGCGTCCGCGGGCAAGCGCGCGATTTCGGTGATGGGCGACGGTGGCTTCTGGCATAACGGCTTGACCAGCGGCATCGCCAACGCGGTGTTCAATAAGAGCGACAACCTGACCATCGTGGTCGACAACAGCTACACGTCCGCGACCGGAGGGCAGGATATCCTGTCGTCGACCGCGCTGAACCCGGCGCGCAGTACCGGCCATGCGATCGAAGGCGCCGTGCGCGGGGTGGGTGTCAAGTGGGTGCGGACCATCCGCCACACTTATGACCTCAAGGCCATGATGTCGACGCTGAAAGACGCGCTCACCACCGGTGCCAAGGGGCCGAAGGTACTGATTGCCCAAAGCGAATGCATGCTCAACAAGCAGCGGCGCGAGAAACCCAAGGTGCGTCAGGCAATTGCCGCGGGCAAACGCGCGGTTCGCGAGCGCTTTGGCATCGACTCCGACACCTGCACCGGCGATCATTCCTGCATCCGTTTGTCGGGCTGCCCGTCGCTGACGATCAAACCCAATCCCGATCCGCTGCGCACCGATCCGGTGGCTGCCGTGCTTGACAGTTGCGTGGGCTGTGGCCTGTGCGGCGAGGTGTCGCATGCGGCTGTCCTGTGTCCGTCGTTCTATCGTGCGCAGATCGTCACTAACCCCACTCGGTGGGACCGGTTGCGACAGCGACTGCGCAATGGAGTGATCGGCTGGCTGCAGCAGCGCGACGCCGCACGCCGCGCTCTAACCGCATTTTGACCCGCATGTTGACCATGAGCGACTCGACTACTTCAACCGTGAAAGCAAAACCGATCAAGATAGCCATCCTGGCCATGGGCGGGGAGGGGGGCGGCGTGCTGGCCGACTGGATCGTCGATATGGGCGAGCACAACGGCTGGATTGCGCAGACGACCTCGGTGCCGGGCGTCGCTCAACGCACCGGCGCGACCATCTACTATGTCGAGCTGTTTCCACGCGAAGCGGCTGAGCGCAGCGGCCGCTTGCCGGTGTTGGCGTTGATGCCCGCGCCCGGTGACGTGGACGTCGTGCTGGCTTCCGAATTGATGGAGGCCGGACGCGCGGTACAACGCGGCTTTGTCACGCCGGAGCGCACCACGCTAGTCGCATCCACGCACCGTGTCTATTCGATCGCCGAGAAGTCGGCTATGGGCGATGGCCGCGTGGAGAGCGGCGCATTGATTGCGCACGCCAGCAAGGCGGCGAAACGTTTTGTGCGCTTCGATATGGCGGCTGCCGCTGAGGCCGCCGGTAGCGTGATCAGCGCCGTGCTGTTCGGCGCGTTGGCGGGGACGGGCGTGCTGCCATTTAGCCGTTTGCAGTTCGAAGCGACCATCGAGCGAGGCGGGGTCGGCGTCGCGCCGAGCCTGAGGGCATTCGCTACGGCGTATAGCACTGCCGAGGCAGACGGGAAGCCGGTCGTCGATGCCCCGGCCAGCCCTTGCGAGCCGAGTCCGCGTGATCCGGTCGTAGCGCGAGTGCTGCAACGCGTACGTGACGAGTTGCCCATGGCGGTCCAGCCGGTCGTCGTGGAGGGTGTGCGTCGCCTGATCGACTACCAGGACCTCGCCTATGCGGGCCTGTATCTGGATCGTCTCAGTGCTGTGCGCCGATCGCTGACGCACGAAGATGTGGACCTGCTACGTGAAACCGCGCGCCATCTGGCGTTGTGGATGTCCTACGAGGACACCATCCGCGTGGCTGATCTGAAGACGCGCGGTACCCGCTTTGAGCGTGTGCGTGACGAAGTGCGTATCCAGCCGGAGCAATTGCTGGCAATCAACGAGTTCATGCATCCGCGTCTGGAAGAAATCTGCGAGACCCTGCCCGTGAAGTTTGGCCGATGGCTGATGCGACCGCATCTTGCAAACCGGATCGTGCGCCGTGTCACGAGCGCCGGACGCGTAGTCACCACGAGTTCGCTGCGCGGCTACCTTCTGCTCTACGCGCTGTCACGCGCGCGCCGCTGGCGCCGCGTCACGCTTCGCTATGCTTTGGAGAATGCGCGCATCGAAGAATGGCTACAGCATGTGATTGTCGCGGCTCGACGCAACCCGGTGCTGGCGATAGAAGTTGCGCAGTGCCAGGGATTGGTCAAGGGATACAGCGATACCCACTCACGCGGCCTGAAGAACTACGAGACCTTGATGGCGGCGGTAGGGCGGGCCGGCGCCATGCTTGCGCCTTCAACATTACGCGACTTGCGTAAAGCGGCGCTCGCCGATGAGCATGGGAATGCGTTGCGAGCGCTGCTTGTCAAGCATGCGCTGATCTAGGAGACCGTCGGAGTTGAGGTGAAGCGTAATTCAAAACACTTCAATTACCTGACTGAGTTCGCGCCGGTTTGCGGACTCACCTCGTCGTCAACACGCGATAAAAGTAAAAAGTAGTTTGAAAGAAGATTGGAGCGGCAATCCGGGGCGGGGACTGTTGGTGCCGAGCTCAGCCCGCCTCTTTGTCTGCGCCCGTTGCCGGGCGCAGGTCATCGTTTGCCGCCGTTGCGACCGCGGCCAGATCTAATGCGACGGCGACTGTTCGTTGCTCGCCCATCAAGCCAGCATGCGTGTGGCGGGTCAACGCTACCAGCGCACCCGCCACGGCCGCTTTGCGCACGCCGAACGGATGCGCCGCTATCGCAGCCGCAACAATAAAGTGACGCATGGGGTTCCGCTGAGCCTGCCGCCGATGCTTTACTGAGACCGACTTCGACGACATCGGCCACAGCAGCGGTATCCACGCACACCACACCTGTGCCTGAGCATTGCCACTTCTGCCACTGCGTCTGTGCGGGCTTCCTACGCCTAGGTCCACTTCGCCGTCGGGTCTTCCGTGATATTCGGACTGCTACTCACTACACAAGTGACCCATGACCATCGGAGTCGAACTCGAGGCGCAGATCCTGCGCTATTATTTACCCCTCCGGATTATGTCGGGTTACACGATTGGGATCTACGGATCGACCAAAGATTGTGGGTCGTAAAGCAGATGTACTCGAGCGATTACCCGACATAATTTGAAGGGGCTAAAGACTGTTCAGAAAGTCGAGGAGCTCGTCTGTTTGCTTGAAGCGTCCAGGCCTTCCGGGTCGCGGAGTGGCCTTTTCAAGGGCCTCTTCCTTCATCGCAAGAGTCGCTTCGACATAGATCTCCGTGGTTTCCACAGATTCATGCCCGAGCCGTAACGCGATGACCGAGCGACGAACGCTTTGTTGCAGAAGGTCCATGGCCATGGTGTGTCTTAAACAGTGGACAGTGACCCGTTTCTGCTTCAATGACGGGCAAACTTCACACGCGGCCTTGTGGTGCTTGTTTAGCAGGTACTGCATGCCATGGTCCTTCTGGAGGGCGAATTTTCGAGGGTGGCTCACAGCGACGCACGCATGAGCCGCATGCAGAGCGACGGGGACGCTTATTTTTCTACCAGCCGATCACACCGGCCTTGAACGCCTTCCTCGCGCCGAATTTGACGGATTTGACGGGTTTCGCGCCAGCGTCATCTGCGCGCCGATACTCGCCGTCCGACCGGCCTCAGAGTGGTGTAGGTCCAAAGTCCCATTGTCAGAGTGAGTTGAGGCGGCGATAGTGCTTCTGCAGGCAAAGTTCGGCTTGCGAGCAGGGTGTGTCTACTCGATCATCATGACCTCAGTTTTTTCGACTCCTATGAACTTCACCGGAAAAAAGTGGAACTCGCTATTCACGCAGCTTCGCGCGTTGCTAGCTGCTGCATTGGTTGTGAGCCCGGTTTGTTCCCGCGCAGCGGAACAAACCGGCGAGATCGTCACGAGCGAGGAGATATGCATACCCAAAGGAGCCCATCCAATGGTCGGCGGCGGTACGACGGTTTTCTCTCACGATAGAACCTGTTTTCGCCGTCCCCCAGCCCGCGTCTATCCATCGGAAAGCAAGGTCTCACGCGCGAAGATGGGTCCCCCTGATCCCTACAACGGAGCGCGGGTAGTGCGGTACGACTACCATGACGCGCTCTACCACTGCACGTATCTTCACATGCGGCTGCCGACGGTCGAAGAACTCAAGGCCCTGTATGCCTACGCCAACAAGGCTAACGATGCCGCTACAGGGAGCGGATATGCAATCGTCGCACCCAAAAACGATTCGCGCTATTCAGGCGGTCTGTATGGCTGGGGCGGCGGCAGCGTCTACTGGTCAAATACGTTTGCCGGAAGGGGCCACCGCGAGGTCGCCGACCTTGGCACCGGTCGGGTCAGCATTCGTAGCTATTCGCAATTGAGCTACGTTTCCTGCGTTCGCTGATGCTTTTGCCGCGCTTCGCGGGTTCGGGTTTTTTGCTGCCAGGGCGGTGGAGTCCCGCTTTATCCGTAGATGGGAAGCAGCAGGAACAGCTTGATGACGATTGCGTTGGCGATGTCAATGAAAAACGCCCCAACCATGGGCACGACCAGAAAGGCCAGATGGGAGGGTCCGAAGCGCTCCGTAATGGCTTGCATGTTGGCGATTGCAGTCGGGGTAGCACCCAGGCCAAAACCACAGTGTCCGGCCGCCAGGACCGCAGCATCATAGTTGCTGCCCATCACGCGGAAAGTAACAACGATGGCGTACGCGGCCATGGCGAGTGCCTGCACGACCAGGATCGCAAGAAGCGGCAGCGCCAACGATGCAAGGTCCCACAGGCGCAGGCTCATCAGCGCGATCGCGAGAAACAGTCCGAGGCTTACGTTGCCAAGTACCGACACCGCGCGCTCAAATACCTGATACAAGCCGGCTACCGCGAGCCCATTGCGGAGAATCACGCCGACAAACAACACACACACGAACGTGGGCAACTCGAAGGCAGTGCCGGTCAACCAGTTTGCGAGTGCGGAGCCGACGGCGAGGCAGACGGAAATCAGCGCAACCGTTTCGATGAGAATTTCTGCCGTGATCAGTCGCTCAGCTTTAGGCTGCTCGAACCCGCTTGTAATCGGGACGTCGGTTTTCTTGGTGGGTGCAAGACCGTAACGTGTAATGAGGAAGCGCGCGACCGGCCCGCCGATCAGTCCACCGAGGATCAGTCCGAATGTGGCGCAGGCGATTGCAATCTCCGTTGCCGACTCCAGCCCGTGGCGCTCCGCGAATACCTTGGCCCATGCTGCACCGGTCCCGTGTCCGCCAGATAGCGTTACCGACGCGCCAAGCAGGCCGAGAAGTCGTTCTTGCCCCAAGGCCCAGGAGAGTCCGAGGCCCAGCGCATCCTGCATCACGAGCAAGCCGACCACCACGCCGAGAAAGACCAGCAGCGCCCGACCGCCGGCTCTCAGTCCCGCCAGATCTGCGTTAAGACCGATCGTCGCGAAAAAAGTGAGCATCAGGGGCGCCTGAAGCGTCGTATCGAAATGCACTTCTATCTTGAGCGTGCTGCGCAGCGCAAACGCAAGCAGGGCAACGAGCAGGCCCCCGACGACAGGTTCCGGAATGCTGTAAGTTCTCAGTAAACTGGTCCGCGCAAGGATCTGCCTTCCAAGCAGAAGCACGAGCGCAGCCGCCATCAGCGTTTCCAGCGTGTCGAGCCTCAGCATGTTTTTCTCCGGTCACGAGATCGGTTAGTCAGACTCGGACATTTTTGGCGTCACATAGCTACTCGGCGCGAATTTGAGCAACAGATAACCCGTCACGCCTGAAAGTGTTGAACCTGCGATGACGCCCAACCGGAGTGGCGTGAAATATTCAGGGCCTTCGAAAGCGAGGGAGCCGATGAACAGACTCATGGTGAAGCCGACGCCACACAGAGCGCCCACGCCAGCGAGTTGAAGCCATCCTGCTCCGTCCGGAAGCCTGGCTAGCCCGAGCCGAATCAGGATCGCACTTGCGCCGACAACGCCAAGAAGCTTGCCGAGGAAGAGCCCTGCGGCGATCCCGAGCGGCAGCGGCTCGGTCAGCGCTGCGATCGTTACACCAGCGAATGAGACGCCCGCGTTGGCGAACGCGAAAATAGGCAGGACAGCGAAGGCCACCCAGGGATGAAGGCTGTGCTCGAGTTCATGCAAAGGGGCGTGGCCTCGCGCGTTTTTCGTTTTCAACGGGATGGCGAAGGCAACTGCAACGCCTGCGAGCGTGGCATGGACGCCGGACTTCAGCACGAATACCCACAGGATCACGCCCACAATGGCGTACGGTGCAATTCGTGTGATCTTGCGAAGGTTCAAGCCGATCAGTACCGCTATCGCCACGACCGCGAAAGCCAGCATTTGCACCGAAAGATCGGCAGTGTAGAACAACGCAATGATGACGATTGCGCCGAGGTCGTCCGCGATTGCCACGGCGGTCAGGAAAATCTTCAGCGACACCGGAACCCGGCCGCCGAGGAGAGAGAGGATTCCAAGGGCGAACGCTATGTCGGTAGCGGTGGGGATAGCCCAGCCATTTAACGCCACATGATTGTCGCGATTGATGAGGAAATAGATCAGCGCGGGCACTACCATTCCGCCTACTCCGGCAACGACTGGCAACACGATCTGTGCGAGAGTTGACAGTTCCCCTTCAATGACCTCCCGCTTGACCTCGAGTCCTACGAGAAAGAAGAAGATTGCCATCAAAACCGTCATTAATCCAGAGCAGTAACGGTTTGGCGATGGCGAACGAGCCGAAACGCATCTCCACCGGAGTTTTCAGAATCTCGTCGTATGCTGATTGAAGTGGCGTGTTACTGCAGATTAGTGCAAGCACTGCCGCGGCCGCGAGCAGCAGGCCAGCCGCTGATTCAAGCTTGAGGAAGTCGGACATGCCGTCGGTTATTTTTTGAATCGCGTTGTCGATCACGATGGCCGTCCCGTTGTCAGTAGAGCAGCGCTTCAGGACTCCAGCCGACGTTAGCGAGCGGCGTAGGTCAGTGATTTTCAGTCGATTGCACTGCGCATATCAAGCCTATCACCGCTGCAATGGCTGACTATTGGACCTTGGTCTCATAGAAACGGCTTAGTTGCTCCAGAACTCATCATTCAGAACGCTACACTGTGCGTGCGACGCAAGGGAAGTCGCTTTGCCGTTTGCGATGAAGAGAATGCGCAAATCATGCGAGATCGCTCGGCAATGCGTTTCCCGGGCGCGGCCCCTTTTTTGGTCCGGCCGACTTACCCTCCAGTTCGCGCGGCGTCAGCTGCGGTTCCCCATATTTGCATAATACGTTTGGGGGAGACAGTTTTGCGAGCTGTAAGATGGCTCCCGATGAAGCGCGGTGCAGGTTTACCTACGTTTACTAATGCCTCGACAACACCTAGGATTGCGTACATGTTACTGGACTGCGGTGCGGTGGTGAGCGCCTGCCCGGTCGTTGCTACCGAGGCACTGCGGGTGAAATTACCCCGGTTCTACCCTCAACGGTTGTTCGCGTCACGCTTGATTCAGAGCTGACGGCCAAGGCGTTTTGGTACCAGCGAAGCGCGAACCCAGCGGTTCGCCAGGTGCTGTTCAAGAGAGGAGCGCCGTGCCATGACCAAGGTTGTGTCTGCCGCAGTGGCTGCTCTTCATGGTTTGCGATTTCCGAGGCAACTGCGCACCCAGCGGCTTGTAGTCGGTGCCGATACATCGACGAAGCAAGCTGTCCCGCGATTCAATTTTCACCGCGCCGCTGCGCAGTTCAAGGGCAAAGATGTGCTCTCGTACCGACCGCCGAGAGACGCATGGATGCCATTCCCGGTACTTTCCAATGCATGGCGGCCTGATGCCGACAGGGGACTACGCGACTCACCATGCCACGCGCCGCTAGCGGCACAATCATCCACCGCTCTGTCTCGTATCGCTATCCCAACCCGAATTATCCGCTTGCTTTCGGGGCGGCTTAGGCGAAGCCGCGCGGCCGGAGCCGATCTGGTCAGCTTGAGTGCTGCCTGGGAGGCGTTGCCGATTGCCATTCTTGTGGTGGACCGCCACGGCAGGATGGTGCTGGCCAACGGACAAGCTGAAATGCTTTTTGGTTACCAACACGGGGATCTGATCGGGGCACCCGTCGACCTGCTTGTTCCCGTACGGCATGCCGATAGTGGTCGTGCATCAAGTGGAGAATTATTCAGATCATTGCAGGAAAAAGCGTGTGGTCCTGCGCAAGACCTGTTCGCAAGGCGACGCGATGGCACCCAATTCCCGGTGGAACTTGTGCTCAATACATTTCGCTTCGAACGTGAATCGGCGTCGCTTATGGTTGTTGTCGATAGAACCGAACGATACGAGCTACATCGAAACCGGCAGGAACTCGCTCACCTGACGCGCGTGTCGACGCTCGGCGAAATGGCGAGTTCTCTCGCGCACGAACTGAACCAGCCGCTGACCGCGATCCTGAGCAACGTCCAGGCGGCGCAACGATTCATGGCCGACGACGCCGTCGACCTCGCGGAGGTCCGCGAAATCCTGACGGACATTGTTGAGGACAGCGGTCGGGCGAGTGAGGTTATTCGCCGCATTCGTGCCTTCGTCAAGAAAGATGAACTCGAACTGGGCCCCCTTGATCTTGCCGGCGTCCTGCGCGATGTGGTGATTCTGGTTCACAGTGATGCGATCGTACGCGGGATTCGCGTTACGCTCGATGCCCGCGAGAATCTGCCGGCGGTTCGCGGCGACAGGGTGCAGTTGCAACAGGTCGTGCTCAATCTCCTGCTCAACGCGTTCGACGCTGTGAACGATTGTCCCTCTGCTGATCGTGTCGTGAGTCTGGCGGTCAAATCAGACCGGGACGGGATGGTATGTATTGCGGTACATGATCGTGGCCATGGGCTGACTATCGACAAGCTCGACAAGATCTTCAAACCGTTCTTCACGTCAAAGCCCCACGGCCTTGGCCTGGGACTGTCGATTAGTCGCTCGATCATCGACATGCACGGCGGCAGGATCTGGGCTGAAAACAACGTGGACAAGGGCGCCACATTTCATGTCGTTTTACCGTCGGAGGGCGGGGCAGAGTTAGGCCGCTCGGAGCAACTGTCATGAACGGACCTGCGCCCCGGGTGTTCGTGGTTGACGATGACGATTCCGTACGCCGGGCGATGGGACGTCTGATCCGCTCTGCTGGGTACGAGGTCGACCTGTTCGGCTCGGCGAGCGAATTTCTTGACAATGCTTCGCTCGCTGCGTGCCCGGCGTGTCTCGTACTCGATGTTCAATTGCCAGATTTAAGCGGCCTTGAGCTGCAACGGAAACTGAACGCCCGGCTGCCGATCATCTTTATCACCGGTCACGGCGACATTGAAATGACCGTCGGCGCGATGAAGGCCGGTGCCACCGACTTCTTTCCGAAGCCGGTGAACGGCGCGGATTTGCTGCGGGCGGTCGCGCAGGCGCTGGATGGGGCCATACGCACGCAGGAAACCCGCACCGAGCTGGATGCCATTCGTGCCAATCTTGACCGGCTAACGCCGAGAGAGCGGGAGGTGATGGTGCTGGTCGTCAGGGGCTTGATGAACAAGCAGGTTGCCTCTGAACTGGGCATCGCGGAGAAGACCATCAAGACCCATCGCGCACGCGTAATGGAGAAGATGGACGTCACATCGCTCGCCGGACTCGTGCACGCCGCCGACAAATTGGGCCTCTCCGCTCCGATCGATCGAGCGTCGCACTGCTAAACGCTCGCGCTCGAGCGAATACCGGTATGCCTGCTGCCCGGGCCCATGCAATGAGCGCATGGGACTAAAGTCCACTATCGACCCACCTACTTTCTCTCGTAGTCTAGCGTTTGGGGGGATGCGATTGATAACGTGTTCCCAGACACCGGACTATTTGCAATGGGAAAAACCAAACCATTGGTTGCTGTCGTCGATGATGACGGGTCGGTGAGCCGGGCTATCAAGCGCTTATTGCGGTCCATCGGGATCGGTTCTGACACCTTCGCGAGTGGCGACGAATTTCTGGACATGTTGTTGTCCATGCCGTCGTACCGTCCAGACTGTGTGATTCTTGATGTGCAGATGCCTGGTCTGAATGGACTGGAGGTCCAGCGGCGTCTCGCCGGCCGAGGCTTGCCCATCATTTTTATCACGGCACATGACGACATTGCGGTGCGCGAACAGGCACTCGCGGCGGGCGCTGTCGCCTATTTGCGCAAGCCGTTTAACGACGAACTGTTCGTTAAGACGGTGCGTGCGGCTCTGGACAGCAATCCGCAAACGTAGCGTAGGGCGAGTCAACTCAACCCTATTGGACCAAAGTCCCATTGTCTTTGGTCTTCGTCAGTACCAGTATTGACGTCATCAGGCAGTTTTCTCGGAACGGCCACCACGCGGGCTTGCTCAACAACCGGTATGTCAAAGGGAGTGCCCATCATGATCAGATTCGTTTGTGTGCTAGGAATGGTTTCATGCTGCGCTGTCCTCGCGGCCTGTTCGACTGGGCAATCGTCTTCCGGTCAAGCATCGCCCGCTCAATCGTCCTCCGCCGAGGCTTCTGCCACTCCGATGGCTATGGACCCCGGATTGGATGAGGAAGCGAACGCTGCATTGCGGAGTTTGTATTCCGACAATCAGAAAGCGCAAGAGATCGGACAGCGGGCGAAGGGCATCCTTGTCTTCCCGGACATCGTGAAAGCAGGCTTCCTTGTCGGTGCACATCACGGCGAAGGGGAACTGATCGAGAACGGCAAGGTGACCGGATACTACGCTCATTCGGCCGTTTCATATGGCCTCCAGGCGGGCGTACAGAAGTTTTCGTACGCCATGTTCTTCATGAGCGATTCGGCGCTGCAGAATCTCAAAACGAGTCCGGGATTCGAGGTCGGTGTCGGTCCGAGTATCGTGGTGGTGGATGCGGGCAAAGCCAAGTCCCTGACGACAGCGACGATGCAGGCCGATATCTATGCGTTCATCTTTGATCAGAAGGGCTTGATGGCTGGCCTGGGTTTGCAGGGTTCGAAGATTACGAGGCTAAGTCGCTGAATCCGGCCATAGCGAGCATTTCTGAAAGCTGTCTGTGGAAGGGCTCACGATGAGCCTGGGAAAGCATGTTCGATTAGTCGGACGAGCATCGGAAAAGCAGTTTGGACACCGAATCATGAAACCATTGATGCACATTCAGGCTGGCCTGGCATTCCTGTCGGTGGCGTTTTCAGCAGTGGCGCAGCAGCCGATCACCTATCCGGCGAACGGTCAAAGCCAGCAAAAGCAGAACACCGATACCGGTGAATGCCAGGTATGGGCGAAGCAGACAACAGGCGTAGACCCAGTGGCGCTCGCTCAAAGAGCGGCGAATCAACCCGGTGCCCCGCAGCCTCAAGGTGAGCGGCTCAGGGGTGCTGCCGGCGGCGCTGCACTGGGCGCGGCAGTCGGGGCCATTGCAGGAAATGCGGGAACGGGTGCGGCGATCGGCGCGGTGACGGGCACTGTGGGCGGCGGAATGCAACAGCGTCGCAGGGCCCAGGCGAGTGCACAGCAGCAACAGGGTATGCAACAGGACACCTCGCAGCAGTTGGCGACCTATAACCGTGCCTTCTCGGCATGCATGTCCGGCCGCGGCTACACCGTGCAATAGGCGGGGGCAAGGGTGGCCGGGACGCGGAGAAGCAGTCATGAAGATTCGATGTGTTGCGCTTCTGGCATCGTTCAGCCTGGCCTCCTTTGGATCGCTCGCAGCGGATTTCGACGGCAGCAAGCCGCTCATCTGTGCGACCGTCGAAGCGCACGACTGTGATAGCGGAATGCTCTGCGAGCGATCGCTGCCGGCGGACATCGGCGCGCCGCAATTTCTTCGTGTGGATTTTGCGAAGAAGGTCATCGTGGGCGCTCGCCGCGCGACGCCTATCCAGTTCATGGACAAACTCGAGAATCAGATTCTGCTCCAGGGTACGGAACTGGGATTCGCATGGACGATAGCGCTCGATAAGGAAGATGGCTCAATGTCGGCGACGCTGGTGAACCGCGATGAGGTTTTCGTGCTGTTCGGCGCCTGTACTCCAATGTAGTTGCGACGGGTGAGCTTATGAATCCCGCACTTCCAGAACCGCGCGATGGCAGACGGCCGATGCCGGATGTATCACGAATCAGCGTCCGGGGGACGTATTCGGGGCACTCGTGGGGACCGCTGGCGCCGATTCTCGCGAGCTTCGCCGTCGCGTTGCTTGCCGGGTGCAGCAAACCCGCGGCTGTCCCCGCGCCCAGCGCTGCTGAAGTGACGGTGATGACGATCACTCCGCACAATACGCCTGTCGATTTCGAGTTCACTGCACAAACCCAAAGTTCACGGGAGGTCGAAATCCGCGCACGCGTTGACGGCTTTCTCGACAAACGGGCCTATACGGAAGGTCAACTGGTGCATGCCGGCCAGACGCTCTTTCTGATGGACCGCAAGCCGTTCGAGGCTGTGTTGCAGACGGCAAAGGGTGAACTGGCACAGCAGCAGGCGCGACTCGTCGTTGCGAAAGCCAATCTCGCCCGTGTCGTGCCACTTGCAGCCCAGAATGCGGTAAGCAAGAAGGACCTTGACGATGCCACGGGTAGCGAACGGCAGGCGGAGGCCGCGGTTATCTCGGCGCAAGGACAGGTTCAGACCGCGCAACTGAACCTCAGCTACACGACAATCAAGTCGCCACTGACAGGGCTGTCGAGCTACGCAAGACAGCAGGAGGGCAGCTATGTCACGGCCGCCGCGACGGGCCTGCTGACAACTGTCTATCAACTCGATCCTATGTGGGTCAATTTCAGCATTTCAGAAAACGAGATGTTGCGCTACCGGGACCAGATCGCCAAAGGCCAACTGCAGTTCCCACCTGATAACGACTTCGAAGTCGCGCTTATTCTTGCGGACGGCTCGGAGTTTCCCGCCCGCGGTCGTATCAACTTCACTAATCCGGCCTTTAGCACGGAAACCGGAACGTTTCTTGTGCGGGCCGTATTCGACAACCCGAAAGGCACGCTGCGTCCGGGCCAGTTCGTACGTGCCCGGGTGTCCGGCGCGGTGCGTCCGAATGCGATCGTCGTGCCGCAACACGCAGTCCTGCAGGGCGATAAAAGCCACTTCGTCTGGGTCGTCGACAACGAATCGAAAGCCCATCAGCGCGTGGTGGAGGTGGGCGAGTGGCACGGAAACGACTGGTTCATCACGGATGGACTCCAGCCGGGAGAGCGAATCGTGGTTGACGGCGCACTTCGTGTCGCGGCTGGCGCGCAGCTGAAGATCGTCACAAAGCCAGCCGGGGCGGCAGATGATGCGCCGCACGCAGCCACCGATGCACCAGCCGCAGAGGAGCAGAAGCTCGCGCGCGGACAATCGAATAGCACGGTGACCAGATGAGCGGGCCGGGAAAATGAACATCTCCCACCACTGCATTGACCGGCCGATTTTCGCGGCAGTCATTTCGATTGTCATCACGCTCGGGGGCGCGTTGACGATGTTCGCGCTGCCGATCGCGCAGTACCCGGACATTACGCCGCCACAGATCACCATCTCGGCCAATTATCCAGGTGCGAACGCGGATGTGGTCGCCAACAATGTTGCGGCGCCCATCGAGCAGCAGGTGAATGGCGCCGACAACATGATCTACATGAACTCGTCGAGTTCTTCTACGGGCAACCTGACGATCAACGCCTATTTCCAGATCGGCACCAACCCGGAACTGGCGCAGGTCGATGTGCAGAACCGCGTGAATCTGGCGCTGCCGCAACTGCCTTCGTCAGTGCAATCGCAAGGCATTCAGGTACAGAAGAAGTCGTCGGCGTTCATGATGGTGATCGCGATCTATTCGCCGAGCAACCGCTACGACGCAACCTACATTGCCAACTACGCGAACATCTATGTGCTGGATGCGCTAAAGCGCATTCCGGGTGCCAATCAGTCGAGCATCTTCGGCAACCCGGACTACGCGATGCGCATCTGGTTGAGGCCGGACCGGATGGCGCAACTGGGCATCACCGCCGCAGACGTGCAGAAGGCAGTTAGCAGCCAGAACCAGCAGTTTGCGGCTGGACGCCTCGGGCAGTCGCCGACGGGCGTCCCGGTCGAACAGTCATTCGCTGTGACGACCACCGGCCGGCTCACGGAGCCGGCAGAATTCGAGAACATCATTATCCGTGCCGCCAATGGGGGGGCGGCGATCGTGCGCCTCAAGGATATCGGCCGTGCCGAACTCGGGCAAAAGGACTATTCGATCCGGAGCAGGTACCAGGGCAAGCCCGCAACGGTCATTGCTGTCTATCAGCAGCCAGGCGCCAACGCACTCGACGTGTCGAAGCAGGTGCGCGCGACGCTTGCCCAGATGAAGCAGTCGTTTCCAGAGGGCATGGACTACAGCATCGCGATGGACACGACCGAGTTCACGCGGGCGTCGATCACGGATGTAGTCCATACGTTCTTCGAGGCGGTGGTGCTGGTCGTGATCGTTGTATTCGTATTCCTGCAGAGCCTGCGCGCCACGTTGATACCTGTGCTTGCTGTACCGGTGTCGATAGTCGGTACGTTTATGGGCATGCAGGCCATGGGCTTTTCGATCAACATGCTGACCCTGTTCGGCATGGTGCTCGCCATTGGTATCGTCGTAGACGACGCGATTATCGTAATCGAGAACGTGGAGCGCAACATGAACGTCCACAAGCTGAATCCGAATGCCGCCGCCAAACGGGCGATGGATGAAGTCTCGGGCGCGCTCGTCGCAACCACCCTGGTGTTGGTCGCTGTATTCGTGCCGGTTGCGTTCATAGGCGGCATTACCGGGCAGATGTACAAGCAGTTCGCGATCACGATCGCGATTTCGGTTGTCATATCAGGCATCGTCGCGCTCACGCTGTCGCCTGCGTTGGCGGCGTTGTTGCTGAAGCCCGGACACCACGAAAAACGCGGCTTCTTCAGGTGGTTTGACAATGCATTCGCACGGCTGACCGACGGTTATTCGCGCGTGGTTGCCCTCGTCATCAGGCGCCTCGTCCTAGCCCTGCTGCTCTTCGCGGGCATGATCGCGCTGTCGGTCGTGATGATGAGATCGATTCCGACATCATTCCTGCCTCCAGAAGACCAGGGCTACCTGCTCGGCGCGGTCATCATGCCGGATGCGGCCAGCCTCGATCGCACCGGCAATGTGTCACAGCACGTCACCGACTATTTCATGAAGCAACCGGCCGTGGGCAGCGTCACGGTCGTCGACGGTTACAGCCTGCTGGATAGCCAGACCAAGAACAACGCGGCAACATTCTTTGTCGGCCTCAAGGGCTTCGACGAGCGCTACAAGTGGGCAAACATCAAGAGTCAGAATGCACGCGCCGTGTTGCTCGGCGCTTATGCAAACCTGTCGAAGGTGAAGGAGGGGATCATCCTGCCTGTGAATCCCCCGTCGATTCCCGGACTCGGAACGACAGGCGGCACGGAGATGTGGATTCAGAGCAAGGGCGACGCGACGATTGCGCAGCTCGCAGGCGTGGTGAAGGACTTCGTCGCCAGGGCGAAACAGCGGCCTGAACTGTCCGGGGTCACCTCGACGTTCAACGCGTCGGCGCAGCAGCTGCTCGTCGACGTGGACCGCGACAAGTCGGAAACCCTCGGCGTCCCGGTTGAGGAGGTGTACAGCGCAATGCAGTTGATGTTCGGCTCGCAGTATGTGTCGCAATTCAGTCGGTCGAGCCGCCTGTGGCAGGTCATTTTGCAGGCCGAGCCGTCATACCGGCTCAAGCCCGAGGATCTCAATCAGATCTTTGTGCGCAGCAGGACCGGCAGCATGGTTCCGCTCAAGGCCGTGGTCACATCGCGGTACGTCACGGGTCCTGATCTGGTGACGCGCTTCAACAATTTTCCGGCGGTCAAGATCACGGCGAACGCCGCCCCTGGCTACAGCTCGGGACAGGTTCTCGACGCGCTTGACGACGTCGCCCGACTGATGCCGGCCGGCTACGGCATTGGCTGGAGCGGTGAGGCCTACGAGGCGAAACAGGGGGGAGCGGCTTCAAGCCTCGTGTTTGTGTTCGGCCTCGTCATGGTGTTCCTGATTCTAGCCGCGCAATACGAGAAGTGGAGCCTGCCGATTGGCGTGTTGCTGGCTGTGCCTTTCGCGCTGTTCGGCGCGTTGCTTGCGATCCTGCTGCGTGGTTTGCAGAACGACGTGTATTTTCAGATCGGGTTGACGATTCTGGTCGCACTGGCGGCCAAGAACGCGATCCTGATCTTCGAGTTTGCCGTGTTGAACCGCGAGGGTGGGGCATCGGTCCATGACGCCACCATGACCGCCGCCAGCGAACGCCTGCGTCCGATCATGATGACGTCACTCGCGTTCATTCTCGGCTGCATGCCGCTGGCGCTCGCAACGGGCGCGTCAGCGAACAGCCGGCACTCGATTGCCACGGGCGTGATCGGCGGGATGCTTGGTGCCACGGTCATCGCTGTGTTCTTCATCCCGATGTTCTACTACGGGCTCCAGACGCTCTCCGAAAAGACGGGCGGCAGGAATACGCCGGACCCAACCGGCGGCACGCCCGGCGGCGGGGGATCCCCTTCTGCTCCCGCTGGTCCGGGTGGACCGTCGGTCAAGCCGTCGGCGAGACGTCAGGGCGAATGACATGCGTACCGCGGCGTCAATCCTGTTGATCGCGCCGGCACTCGTCCTCGGCATGGGCGGCTGCCTGCTCGGTCCTGACTACGTGCGGCCGTCGGTCGAAACGCCGGCGACGTTCCGATTCGCCTCCGGTGAAGGCGCGCAGGTCGGTAATGCCGCGTGGTGGGAGCAGTTCCGGGACCCGGTGCTGAACGATCTCATTGCCACCGCGCTCGCCGACAATAAGGATGTGAAGATTGCGGCCGCGCGCGTGGACCTGTTCCTGGGCCAGTTCGTCACGACCCGCTCCGCGCTGTTCCCGCAGCTCAACGCAGGTTTCGATGCATCCCGTCAACGTGCATCGCAGGCGGGGCCGACCCCGCTGCCCACTGGAGTTGGCCCTGTGTTCAACGAGTTTCAGGCACCGCTTGCGGTCTCCTGGGAAATCGACATGTTCGGCAAGGTGCGTCGCCAGACCGAAGCTGCGCGCGCGAGTTTGCTGGCGAGCGAAGAGGGCCGTCGCGCGACGATTCTGTCGCTGGTCGCATCCGTTGCTTCCGCGTACATCAATTTGCGCGATCTCGACGCACAGCTTGCCATTGCGAAAGCGACCACCGAGAGTCGCGCCGACTCGGTCAAGGTTTTCTCGGCGCGTTTCTCGGGAGGGGACGTCTCGCAGATGGAGCTCGCGCAGAGCCAGTCGGAATACGAGGCGTCGCTTGCCACGATTCCGCAGATCGAAGCGCAAATAGCGCAGCAGGAAGATGCGCTGTCACTCCTGCTCGGCCATAACCCGGGAGACATCCTGCGTGGGCGGGAGCTCTCGGATCTGGCGATCCCGGCCGTGCCGTCCGGGCTGCCTTCGGATCTGCTCGAGCGCCGTCCGGATGTGCTTCAGGCCGAGCAGAACCTGGTTGCCGCAAACGCGTTGATCGGCGCGGCACGCGCGCTGTACTTCCCGTCGATTTCGCTGACCGGATTGTTCGGTTCCGTCAGTGGACAGTTCTCGAAGCTGTTTACAGGGCCTGCGCGCGTCTGGTCGTACGCTGGTTCCGTGAGCGTGCCGATCTTCACGGCCGGCAACATAGGCGGGCAGGTGAGGCAGGCTGAAGCGCAGCAGCAACAGGCGTTGTTCGAATATCAGCAGATCATCCAGAGCGCGTTTCGGGATGTCGACGATGCGCTGATTGCGCTGCAGAAATCTAGAGAACAACTCGTCGTGCAGAGTCGTCAGATCGATGCGTTGCGCACCTACTCACGGCTCGCGCGGCTGCGTTACGAGGGCGGATATACGAGCTATATCGAAGTACTGGACGCGGAACGTAGTTTGTTCAATGCCCAACTCAGCTACACCCAGACCAATGGCGCGGTGTTCGGTTCAATCATTGCGCTTTATAAGGCGATGGGCGGCGGCTGGGTGGTGACGGCTGAACAGATGACACACAAGGCATCCATGCGGCAGGGCGGTGTCGCGCCTCGACGTGACGATTCCGTTGCGGAGCTGCTGCCATGACCGGCGAACGCCTTATCGCGTGTCACGAATGCGATCTGATCCAGCGCGAGTCGCCTCTTCCGCACAGCGGCGTGCTGCGTTGTTGCCGTTGCGGCGCGGAGCTTTACCGGAGCCATGCAGACAGCCTCGATCACACGCTCGCCTATACGCTGACTTCAATGATTCTGTTCGGCATTGCCAACGCGTTCCCTATCGTCGGCCTGGCGGTGAACGGCAACCTCGTCCAGACCACGCTCTTCGGCGCGGTGCGTGTGCTGTATCTGGATGGTATGTGGCCGCTCGCGACACTCGTGTTCGCGACGACGATACTGACGCCCGCCCTGCAAATGACCGCCATCGCGTATCTGATGATGCCGTTGAGATTGGGACGCGTGCCGTACCGGGTCGACATGGCGTTCCGCCTGCTGCGCCTCGTGCAGCCATGGGGCATGACAGAGGTGCTGATCCTCGGACTGCTCGTCGCACTTGTCAAGCTTGCGCATATAGCGAGCGTTGTACCCGGCGTTGCACTGTGGTCGTTCGGTGCGTTGATGCTCCTGCAGTCTGCCGCGAGTGCGGCATTCGATTCTCGCGAAATCTGGATCCGTGTCGGTGGCGCGCAAAAAGGCGGGCCGTCGAGCGGCTCGCCGACGGCTTTACCGGCTTCGACGGCGGCTGGCTGCGGATTGATGGTCTGCCACAGTTGCGGGTTGATGTCGAAACCGGCTGCGCACGCGCACGAGGCATTATGTCCGCGATGCGGAGCGCGCGTCCACTTTCGGAAACTGGATAGCATCGCTCGCACGTGGGCGTTTCTGATCGCTGCGATGATCCTCTACATTCCGGCCAACGTGCTGCCGGTCATGCACACGAGTTCGCTGTTCGGGGCGCAGAAAGACACCATCATGAGCGGGGTGGTTTATCTGTGGACATCGGGTTCCTGGCCGCTCGCAGCGATCGTATTCATCGCGAGTGTCGTGGTGCCGATGCTGAAGATCCTCGCGCTGGTATACCTGGTGGCGTCGACACAGTTTCATTCGCGCTGGCAGCCGCAGCAAAGGACGCGCATCTATCGGTTGGTGGAATTTGTCGGGCGCTGGTCGATGCTCGACATCTATGTCATTACGATGCTGGTTGCCCTCGTGCAGTTCAATGCGTTGGCGACAATCAGCGCTGGGCCGGCCGCGGTCGCGTTCGGGGCAGTCGTCGTGCTGACCATGTTCGCCGCCATGTCGTTCGATCCGCGGCTGATCTGGGACACGGTGGAGAAGGACCGTGTCTAGGCCACCCGATCGATCTGACTCGCCTGAGCCCAATATTCCGGAAGCGGTCGCGGCGGGCCGCCCGCGTTGGCGGATACAACTGATCTGGCTGGTGCCGCTTGTGGCCGTCCTGATTGGTGGCTGGCTCGCCGTGAAGGCTGTCCTCGAGCAGGGCTCTACGATTACGATCACGTTCATGACGGGTGAAGGGCTCGAGGCGGGCAAAACCAAGATCAAGTTCAAGAATGTGGACATCGGGGTCGTCAGGAGCGTAACGCTGTCGAAAGATCACACACGCGTTGTCGCGAGCGCTGAAATTGTCAAGGACGCGGCAGATCTGCTTGTCGACAACACACGTTTCTGGGTCGTACGGCCGCGCATTTCCGGGGGTACGGTCTCGGGAATCGGCACGCTGTTGTCTGGTTCGTTTATCGGCATGGACGTCGGCAACGCAACGACCAGACGGCGTGACTATATCGGCCTCGAAACGCCACCCGTGTTTGCAAGCGACGTGCCGGGACGGGAGTTCGTGTTGAAGGCCGAGGACATGGGCTCACTCGACGTTGGCTCTCCGGTCTTTTTCCGCCGGCTGCAGGTGGGGCAGGTCACTGCCTACCGTCTCGACGATGACGGCAAAGGTGTGACATTAAGAGTATTCGTCAATGCACCCTATGACAGGTTTGTCAGTAGCGGCACGCGGTTCTGGCACGCAAGCGGCATTGACGTCTCGCTGGATACGACCGGTGTCAAGGTCAATACCCAGTCGTTAGTGTCGATCGTGATCGGCGGCCTTGCGTTCGAAACGCCTTCTGAGGAGGCTGCCCAATCCCAGGCCGCTGCCGGGACTACATTCGCTTTGTTCCACGACCGTGCGGACGCGATGAAGCGCCAGGACCGTATCGTCGATACCTACGTACTGAATTTCACGGAGTCGGTGCGCGGGCTGACGGTCGGCGCGCCCGTCGACTTCCGCGGAATCGTAGTGGGTGAGGTGAAAGCGATCTATACCCGCTTTGACCCGGCCACCAAACAGTTCAGCATTCCGGTCGAAGTGAATTTCTATCCGGAGCGCTTCACGTCCCGGTACCGGTCCGGCACCACAGGGGGCAGAATCGGGGGCGTGAATCCTCATGACCTGGCGGAGCTACTGGTGGAGCGGGGCCTGCGCGCACAGTTGAAAACGGGCAACCTGCTCACCGGGCAGCTGTATGTCGCGCTCGAATTCTTTCCCAATGCACCAAAAGCGAAAATGGATTGGACCAGGAGCCCTCCGGAAATACCGACTGTCCCTGGTGGCCTGCAATCGTTGCAGGACTCGGTCACAAGCCTGGTGGCCAAGTTGAACAAGATTCCGTTCGAAACGATCGGAAAGAACGCGCAGCAGACGCTCGCCGACGCGGACACGCTGCTCAGGCGGCTCGACACGGAAGTCGCGCCGCAGGCGCGCGATGCGCTGGCTGCGGCGCGTACGGCTCTCGATTCCGCGAACAGCGCGTTGCAGCCGGACTCGGGATTGCAGCAAGGCGTCGGCGACGCCATGAGTGAGCTTGCTCGCACCGCTGCTGCGTTCAGAACACTCGCGGACTACCTCGAACGACACCCGGAAGCGCTGATCCGAGGCAAGCCGGAGGACCAGAAATGATGCGCTCAATCCTGTTCCTGATTGCCGCGCTCGCGGTTGGACAGTTCGCTGGTTGCACCGGCTCGCCAAAGGCGGTCTTTTACACCCTGAGCTCGGATACCGCGCTCGAACGCAGTGGGCCTGCCGTCCCGATCAGCATCGTCGTGGGTCCGGTGACGCTGCCGGAGTTGATCGACCGTCCGCAGATGGTGACGCGAGTCAGTCCCAACGAGGTTGCCCTGAACGAATTCGCACGTTGGGGGGAGCCTCTGAAAAGCGGGATCCCGCGGGCACTCGCCGGCGACCTTGCGCAATTGCTGGGTACCGGCAATGTATCGGTTTTTCCGCAGACCGTGGGCATGTCGACCTGGCAGGTTCGCGTGGACATTCTGCGCTTCGACGTGACGCCCGGAGAAGCAGTGACGGTTGAGGCGCTGTGGACCGTGCGTCCCCCAAAGCAGGCTGCCCAGCTAACAGGGCGCACGCTCGCACGTGAGCCGTTGAACGGGCAGGGTTACGACGCGATCGCGGCAGCGCACAGCCGCGCTCTGGCCGCCGTGAGTCGCGATATTGCCGCGGCGATTGAACGGACGCAGCCGTGATGGAGACTACACGTCTCACCGTTCTGTCTCGACCGTTTTCGGTCCGAGGGCTCGCGACGTTCTTCGCCAGGCGAACGGCATGGAAGCTCTGCTGATCGACACCGTCATATTCCTCGCGGCGGCATTGTTTGTCGTGCCGCTGTCGGTACGGCTCGGCTTTGGCTCCGTACTGGGCTATCTCCTGGCCGGCGTGTTGATCGGCCCCTGGGTCTTCCGGCTCATCACCGACGTCGACGCGATCCTGCACTTCTCCGAGCTGGGCATCGTCCTGATGATGTTTGTCATCGGACTTGAAATGCATATAAGCAAACTGTGGGCGATGCGCCGCACGATATTTGGCTACGGCGGGATCCAGATGGCGTTGTGCGCGTTGATTCTGACAACGATCTTTGTCGCCTTCGGTTCACCCTGGCGGATTGGCGTGACGGGAGGCCTTGCGCTTGCGCTTTCGTCAACCGCAATGGTGATCGCAGAGTTGCAGCAACGCAAACTGATGGATACGCCGGCCGGGCGCGCGGGCTTTGGCATTCTGCTGTTTCAGGATATGACAGCGATCCCGTTGATCGCCCTGTTGCCTTTACTCGGTCCGGCGACGATGGGTACTACTGCGGGGCCAGCGTGGCTCGCTACGACGAAAGCGCTAGTCATGCTTGCTGCAGTCGCGCTAGTTGGCCGCTTTTTGTTGCGCTATGCGCTGCGCGCGATTGCGCGCACCAGGGTGCCTGAGATCTTCACCGCGTTCGCGCTGCTCTGGGTGATCGGCGTCGCGCTGTTGATGCAAAGCGTCCACCTCTCGATGTCACTGGGCGCCTTTCTCGCGGGCGTCCTGCTTGCGGATTCCGAATACCGTCACGAAATAGAAGCCGACATGGCGCCATTCAAGGGACTGCTGCTCGGGCTATTCTTTATCGCTGTCGGCATGTCCATCGATTTTGGCGTGTTAGCGCGCGAACCGATACGAATCCTGGCGCTGGTGGTGGCGCTCGTTGGTTCCAAGACGGCCGCAATGTGGTTTCTGGCACGCCGTTTCGACGTGCCTGACAAACAGAGGGCTTACTTCGCGATCCTGCTATCGCAAGGTGGCGAGTTCGCGTTCGTCGTGCTGGCGGCATCCTTCGCTGCGCGCGCAATCGATCAGCGACTGTCGTCGATCGTGACGTTGGTGGTTGCATTGTCGATGGTCACGACGCCGGTCCTGTTGCTCGTGAATCGCCGTTTCTCCGGGACACAGCCCGGTTCCGGCGAGTCGGTCCGCGCAGAGGACGACGTTCCGAGGTCAGGGAACGACGGTTAGAAGGCGGGAAAGCGAGCCTTTTTGTAAATGTTCTGCAATTCAGGCTGCATCGATTGAATCGCTGGCCATCGTCCTGCCGATCAGGATTCGGCCAGGTCACTCGCGGGCGGTTCCCGTTGTACGCATCGATTGAATAACGATAAGCGTGTCACCCTGATTGATTGTGCAGTGTGCGTCCCGATAGAACGAAAGGACGTTTCCGTCGCGAACCAGTCCGATAACGATGGCGCTCGCGACCGCGTTGGTCGCGCAGCCTACCTCGTGCTGTGCAGCGGGCCTTTCGACCAGGCTCACGCGGCCACGGGTCGATAGCAAGTCGTTGATGAATGGAACGAGGTAGCGGCTTTGCACCCCATCGGCGAGTAGCAGCCCTCCGATCTTGGTGGACGAGACGATGACGTCGGCGCCCGCCTGGCGCAATTGCCGTTGAAAAACGTGCTCCTGAATCCGGACGACGACCTTGGTCGACGGAGCGATGCTGCGGACGCTGAGGGTAAGGAGGATCGCGGTTGGATCGTCCGAAACGGCGATGATTACAGCTTTCGCTGCGCGTACCTGGGCCTGTTGCAACACGCTTTCGCGCGACGGGTCGCCGAGCAGGCCGGTGACCCCGAGTGCGGTCGCCGCTTCCAGTGCCGCCTCCTGCTGATCAATCACCACGATTGACCCTGGATCGACGCCGCTTTCCAGCAACTCGCGCACGGCGACAGAACCAGTCAGCCCATAGCCGCAGACGACAACGTGATCGCGCAATTGTTTCTGTAGCCGTCCCATGCGGAATTCCTCGATGACACGTTGAATGACTAACTGATACGCAGTACCCAGAAAGACGAACCAAATGACGATGCGAATCGGCACAATGAAGAATGAAACGATCATCCGCGCTCGTGCCGTGACCGGCACGACGTCGCCATAGCCAACGGTCGCGACGGTGACCATCGTGAAGTACGCCACGTCGATCATGCCGAGCGTTCGGTTTTCTGCGTCGCGCAGTTCGTCACGGTCGAAGTACAGCACGAGGAACGCGAGCGCGCATAGTCCGGCGACGAAGTAGAAGCGTTGCAGCAACACACGCTGCGGTGAAGCACTGGGACGTGTGAACAGTGTCCGGGTGCGCGGCACCTGCCACGCCGCACGAGCCCGCAGCGATAGGCGAAAACGAGGGGCTGGTCGTTGGCGCTCGGTTCCCACGTTGGGATCCATTGATGAATTGTGCCTTCGCAATTCTACGACGAACCAGCGGTTCGCATTCCGTCAATCGACGGACGGCTGGGAAGGCAGACCTCCGGGCCTGAGCATAGCGGCCAACGTTGCCTCGTGCATCAGGTTGCCCGAACAGCATCAATTCCAGAGGCTGGCCTAAACTTAGGGTAGTGGTAAGTTTGAGGGGGTAACATGCACACGGAGTCATTGGAACCGCTCGAAGGCGCAGGGCAGGCCGAGTCCGGATCGCCAACTGTCGTCAGCCAGCATCTTTCACGGGCGGAACGCCGTGCCATAGGCAAGGCCCTGCGCAAGAAGATTCCCCGGGAGTTTCATGCGACCTGGAACGCGCCTTCTGACCGGCCGGATCCTGTGGATCTGGTGCAGGAGTCCAACAAGGGGCGCCTCACGGACCTGATTCCCCTGCGCCACGGGCGCATGGCGCAATCGCCTTTCACCTTTTACCGCGGGGCGGCGCTCAATATGGCGGAAGACCTGGCATCCATGCCAAGCACCGGCGTGCGTGTCCAGTGCTGCGGTGATGCGCACCTCGTCAACTTCCGTGGTTTTGCCACACCGGAGCGCAACGTCATATTCGCGATTAACGATCTCGACGAGACGCTCGCGGCCGCCTGGGAGTGGGATCTCAAACGCCTCACTGCGAGCTTCGTGATTGCCTGTCGAAATAATGGCCTGAGTGAATCCGCCGCCCAGGACACGGTCCTCACCTGCGTTCGGTCGTATCGCGAACACATGGCCGAATTCGGCGAAATGAAATCGCTCGACCGCTGGTATTTTGCCCTCGAAACCGAAATGCTGATTTCGACCATCGTGGATCCGACCATCCGCCGTCGAGCCGTCAAACGGCTCGCGAAGGAACGTGAGACCTGTATCACTGAGGACATCTTTCCCAAGCTCGTGCAGGGTTCGGGGCACACTGCACTCATCAAGGAACAGCCTCCAACCATCTTTCGCCTGAAAGGGCACCGCGCAGGGCAAATTGATTCCCGAATCGCGAATGTCTTCGCCCGTTACCGCGAAAGTCTGACTCCAGCCTGCCGCGTGATGCTCGATCACTACAGGCTGCTGGACGTCGCAATCAAGGTTGTCGGTGTCGGCAGCGTCGGCACCCGCTGCTGGATTGGGTTACTGATGGACGGTGCGGGAGATCCGCTCCTGCTCCAGGTCAAAGAAGCGCGAGCCTCGGTTCTGGAGACCCATGCGGGCAAAAGCGTCTACCCAAACCATGGGGAGCGCGTCGTGAATGGTCACCGGCTCATGCAGCCTTCGAGTGACATCTTTCTGGGATGGACGAAGGGAGGGTCGGGGCGACATTACTACGTGCGCCAACTCCGGGACGTCAAAATCAAGTTCCCCGTCGATGCGTTCGACAAGGCCGAGATGTGCCTATTCGCTGACTGGTGCGGCTGGTCGCTCGCGCTCTCTCACGCGCGCTCCGGGGATCCCTCCATCATTAGCGGATATCTGGGCAAGAGCGACGCGTTCGACAAGGCGCTTGCCATTTTTTCGGTTGCGTACGCAGACCAAACTGAAGCGGACCACGCTGCACTAAAGCGTGCGATCGAAGGCGGAAAGGTGAAGGCAATCTTCGAAGAGTAGCAATGAGTCGCGCGGGGAAACACCCACGGGCGACGCGGCCGTTGATAAGCCCCACAAAGAATGTCGGATGGAGAGCAATCATGCTCGCACTCATTGGGCGGCGTGCTGCTGCCATGGGCGGTCGCTGATCAGCGTCCCATCCAGGCGGTCTGAACCTGCAATCCACTGCGCCCGACGTGTCGATATCGGCACGTCGCCAGGAACTGTCGTCACCAGACGGTTATGGTCAATCGGGCGTCGTGTCTGCTGGGGGGGCGGCCGGATTGGGCGTCCGCGTATCCGCTGCAGCTTCGGACGCCCCTGGCGTGTCGATCCAGGCGAGCAGCAAATGGTAGGTAACGGCCAGAACGACCGGCCCGATAAACAGTCCGACTACGCCGATCGAAAGCAGGCCACCAAGCACGCCGGAAATGATGAGCATCATTGGCAAAGAGACAGCCCGACGGATCAGGATTGGGCGCATGAAATTGTCGAGACCGGTGACCCCGATGGACCAGACGAACAAAAGGATCGCCGCGAGCCGCGCATCGTGAATGAACAACCAGGCGACACATCCCATCAATGGCAGGAACGGCCCGATCTGCACCAGACACACGATTAGCAGGAGTGCGGCCAGTACGCCTGCAAACGGGACGCCGGCTATCCAGATGCCGAGTGCGCCGAGGGCGGCCTGCACAACAGCGGTGACAACCACGCCGAGCGCAATCGCGCGAATCGACTGCCCGATCAGATGGACGATACCTGTACCTCTGTACGGTGCGACACGCTGTGCGAGGCGCGTTACCAGCCGCGCAGCGACTTCGCCATTCGCATAAAGAAGGCCGCACACGACCAGCATGAGGAGCAGATGCAGCATGAACAAGCCTGCCTGGCTCACGCGAGCAAGCAGCCAGCGTGCCGCGATAGCAGCGTAGGGTTGGAGCTTTGCGAGCACCCCGCCCGGCCCCGCGTCCGAGAGGCTCTGCCACTCGTGTGCAATACGGACGCCGACTACAGGTATGGCCGCCAGCCAGTGTGGAGGCGACGGAAGCGCGTAGTCCGGCAAGCCTTTGACGAATGCCGTGATGTCGGCGGCGTGGTCGGCGAGCGTCGATATGGCGCCGAACACAGGAACGACGATCACCACGACTTGTAGCAGCAGCATGATCACTACGGCGAGTCCCCTTCGCTCGCCTAGGCGATGCTGCACCGAGAGCAGAACAGGCCATGTCGTAACGACGATCATGGTGCCCCAGATGAACGCCGGTACGAAAGGGAGCAGGATATACAGGCTCCCGCCGATCAGCAGAAGCACGGTGCCGATGGCAAGCACGACCCGGGGAAGATCCACGGCAGGACGGGTGTCATTCATTTTCAGCCTATTCCCAGTAACGCAATGGGCATTGGACCTCCGCCGTCCAGTTGCTCTTTGAATGACTCGAACGGGCATTCAAGTGCTGTGAATAGTGCAATCCTGCGGCGTCGGCATCGTCCAGGCGATGCTTGCTCGGGCAGTCGGGGAGGCGAGTGCGGCGCCCCGCGAGCCGAGCGCTTTGATCACACCATCAAATTGTCCGCCAGCACATGCATGCTCGCCTCGTCGCCTCCACGGAACGAACGCTCAGTCGTCTGTCCGAGGCGAGACCACGGACAGAGCAGGCGTGGACGTACCCGCAGAACGCGTCGCACGGCATTGAGGAACACCCAATTGGTGCGAGAGACGCGACGCCTGGTTTAACCGCCGCCTGCCTCGCACCGAATTGCGCAAAAAAGTCGGCCCCAGCATGCGATCACGGCACCGACGCAGGCCGTGGCGATTTCGCGTCGACCCGCAGCCAACTGCGCAGAGGAGGCTCTATCCAGTTCAGCGTGAGGAGGAGGACCAATGCAACCGTTAGATTGAATATGAGGTGTGCCCAAGCCACGGCCATGCCAGGGTTGGCGCTCGCGTCCACAACCGCTCGCGAAAAAGGTCTCAGGAATGGGAAGTAAACCAGCACGCCAGCGGCGTTGAACAGAAAGTTGGTAATCGCCGTGGCTCTGGCAACAGGGCTCATTCCGAGACCCGCGATCAGAGCCGTCGACGTAGAGCCCACGTTCGAGCCAATCACAATCGGTATTGCAGCCTCTGGCGGGAGCACGCCTTGCTGCACCAGAAGGATGGCCAATCCCGTGGTGACACTGCTTGACTGGACGAGCGCCGTAAAGACAAGGCCGGCAAGCACGCCCATCCACGGCGCCTCGGCGAGGGCCAGCCAATCCTTGAACTGCTGGCGATTCTGCAGCGGTTTCAGTTCCGTCGAGATGAGATCTAGCGCAAAGAACACCAGGCCAAAGTAGAAGATGGCCTTCCCAACAACCTTCGCCCGGATGGGCAGGATCGAGATCAACGAGCCCAGCACGATAAACATGGGGCCGATACCGGTGAGCTTGAAAGAAACCAGCCAGGCAGTGGCTGTCGTTCCTACATTGGCACCAAGCAAAACGCCCAGACTGGCCCGGAACGAAATGACGGAGGCATCGACGAGGGTGACTGCGAGCGCAGTAACGGCGCTGCTCGACTGTACGACCGCTGTGGCCAGCGCGGCGACCAGAAAGCCGCGCCAACGGTTGGCCGTCACCCGCCCCAGCCATGCCTGCAATGCCTCGCCTCCGACGGCTTGAAGTTCGCCGCTGAACCCTTGAAGTCCATACAAGAAAAGAATGACTGCGGAAATTGCGGAGAACAGTCCCTGCAATGGGGTCATCGCAAACTCCTGGTTGTTCGCAGCGCTTACCCATAACCGGCCGCGCTCCAGATTGTTGATTTCAAGCTCCCCAATAGCACGGTCGGCGGTCCATGCAGTTCAATCGTGTCTGCGATCGTCCCACCGGTAGCCAAGGCTTGCAATGCGTGAGGTTCGTGAAACGCATACTGCAGACATGGATGGCATACGGCCGACGTGCAAAGACGCCGACGTGCAAAGACGCCGACGTGCAAAGACGCCGACGTGCAAAGACGCCGACGTGCAAAGACGCCGACGCGCAATCTCGCGGAGCGCGCTCGGCCTGGCAGTTGCGCATTGTCCGGACTGGTGCACCGCCCGCGCTTGCACCAGGAGCTTGGCGCGATCATCGAACTCCGGGGGCGACACTCCCAGCAACCGCGGAGTACAGCATCTTGCGGCCGTCCTGGCGGCAATAGACCGAAGCCGTTTAATCGTGAGGGACGGTGTGCAGAGAGGATATGTTCAGCATAAGGTGCTCCGGGCCACTACGCTATTGGACCAAAGGCTCATTGTCTGCCTTCATGCGGCCACCTACTCTAGATGTTGATCCAGGACGAGACTCAGGCGGTACGTGTGTGGAGAGACTGAGATGGCGAAGCCTTGTCACCGATCAGTAGTACAGCGCCCCGGCGGGCAAGGCTGAGATTCCGGCGCTGGCGATTGCTAAACACGTGTTCGTCAAAGCCGCCGCGCGTTCCGGTGCCATCGGCGGGGCTGGCTATATGATTATCAATGCCCTCCATGTCGCGCCCGCAATCATGCAGTGGGATTCTGCCCCAGGCTTCGGCAATCTCAAAATTACCAGGACATTTATGCGGGTGAAGCCCATTCTGTTCAGATACGTCGTAAAGGCACCGCTGGTCGTCGGGCATCGCAGCGAATTTACGTTTGCCTGTCACGAGCGCCGGGCAAAGACCTGGGGCGCGTTCGAAGCGTAACGTTGGTGCCGGATTCGATATACGATTGTCAAAAAGGAAATGAATTCATGTGCGACACATATGAGTTTCTTCGACCCAACGACGGCTCAGGCCGGCGGAATTTTCTCAGGCTAACCGGCACCGCGGCCGTGCTCGGGCTCACCGGCGGCACTCTCTTCGCGGGTCCGGCATACGCCGATGCGTTGACCAAGGCGCAGCGCGAAAGCATGACACCAGAGCAGATCATCGAGGCAATGAAGCGAGGGAACGCGCGCTTTCGGAAGGGCGAGCGGAAAGCCCGCAATTACTTGAACGAGCAGAGGGCGAGCGCGAATGGACAGTATCCCGCGGCCGTGCTGCTTAGTTGTATCGACTCGCGCGCGCCAGCTGAAGTGATCATGGATCTCGGCATCGGTGATATCTTCAATTGCCGTGTCGCTGGCAACGTCGAAAACAACGACATTCTTGGCAGCATGGAGTTCGCATGCAAACTGGCTGGTGCAAAAGTAGTCCTGGTAATGGGTCACACAAAGTGTGGCGCCGTCAAGGGCGCCATTGCCAACGCCGAACTAGGCAATCTCACCGGATTGTTGGCCAGGATCAAACCCGCGGTGCAGGCGACGACCTACGCAGGTGATCGTTCTGCGACGAACTACGCTTTCGTGGACGCCGTGGCGCGTAAGAACGTCGAGTTGACCATAGCAGGCATTCGTAAGGATAGCCCGGTGCTCGCGGAGCTGGAAACCAGCGGCACGATCAAGATTGCCGGTGCGATGTACAACCTTGCAACGGGTGCGGTTGAGTTCTTCAGTTGATCAGCACGAGCGGCTGTTTGTCCCGATGGCCGCTTTCAAGAAAAGCGGCCGACAGGTAGGGACCGTATGCGCCTGTCGCGATAGGCGAAAGTCGGCCAGGTGTTGGCCGTGAGAGGGCACTGTCAGGTTAGCCACCGGCGGGGGTAGGATGTTGCGATGAAAAAGACGAAATCGCTTTATCACGGCCACCTGTTGCGGTCAAACCCGGTGCCACGCAAGATCATTACCGATCAGTTGCGCAGCTATCCGGCCGCGAAGGCGGATATCCCGGAGCTCGCTCACGTCAGGCATGTGTTCGTCAGGGCGGCTGCGCGCGTGAACAACCGCGCGGAGAACAGCCATCAGCCCACCCGCCGACGCGCACGCGGGCATTTCTCTCCCGCTTCGGTCCGATCCGGCAGCACTTTGCGTTGCCCAGACACCGGATGAATGCTTCGCGTCATCGTATTGAACTCAAGGCACGCTGCACGGCATGGCAACGCTGGAGCGTGACCGACCCAGCAACGCCGACTGATCAGGATGCCAATAGACTATCAGCACGATTCAGGCTGTATCCGCTAGCTCGATAATGCCGGTGTGTGTCCAATAGCGATGGCGCTGGTCTCCCCTGTGGTAGACAGGCAACTGGCAGCTCATCTTTCGCAATGTTCGGATCAAGACGGGTAAGGTGGAGACAATGGTCACGCAACATCACGACGACCCTAAGGCCTCGGTGGCGAACCACGATCCTCTGTCGATCGACCTTGCCTTGCAGGGTGGTGGTGCTCACGGGGCATTTACGTGGGGCGTGCTTGAGCGGGTGCTCGAAATACCCTGGCTAAAGATTGAAAGCATCACCGGTACGTCAGCCGGAGCGATGAACGCTGTTGTGCTGGTGCATGGATATACGCTTGGCGGCCCGGAAGGTGCGAAGTTGGCCCTTGAGCAGTTCTGGCGGCGGGTCAGCGATAAGGCGCGGTACAGCCCATTCCAGCGGACGCCGGTTGACGTGATGATGGGCAACTGGTCGCTCGATAATTCTCCTGCCTATATTTTCTATGATCTCTTCAGTCGCCTGTTTTCTCCCTATCAAACCAACCCGACGAACTTTGATCCGCTGCGGACCATTCTGGAGGAAAGCATCAATTTCGAAGGACTGAAGCAATCGCCGATCAAGCTGTTCGTCACCGCCACCAATGTCCGCACGGGTCTGCCGCGCGTTTTCCGAAACGCGAATATAAGTGTCGAGGCAGTTCTCGCTTCTGCATGCCTGCCGTTGGTGCATCAGGCCGTCGAGATAGACGGCGACCCCTACTGGGATGGCGGCTTTTCCGGCAATCCGTTGCTAACGCCGGTTATTCGCGAAAGCAAGGCGCGCGATATTCTGCTTGTCCAGATCAATCCGATTGAGCGGCCCGGCGTGCCAAAAACGGCGTCCGAGATTCTTAACCGGCTGAACGAGATTTCATTCAATTCGAGTCTCAAGAAGGAGTTGCGTGGCATCGCCATGTTCCAGCGCCTGTTTGTCGACGAGGGCCCCGGGCATGCAGCCTGGGCGGAACAATGGGCCGATGCGCGCGTCCACCGGATCGCAAGCCCACGCATGGTCGAACTCGGTGTGTCCTCCAAGCTCAACGCAGAGTGGGAGTTTCTCCGCATGTTACGAGAAGAAGGGCGTAAATGCATGGAACTCTTCCTGAAGGATCATGCGGCGGATCTCGGCAAGCGATCGACTTTCGATCTTGACTCCCTTCTCGATACGGTTCTTGAGCAGATATGAAGCTGCAGGATTTGCGGTTGGTCCCCGTCGTGAGCGTGGCGCCGCCTTGCATCCCGGTTAGCTGTTTATGAGGCTGTGCAGTGAAGCCTGATTGCTGCCCACCAACGGGCCGTCCTTCGGGACGTAGAGGGCGATTCACCTGGATATAACGGGTTCGTTCTCTGTGCGTGCACGCCCTCGACTACTCAACGTGACAGAATCCCCGCCGGAATACGACTATGAACGCAGTTGCACTCACTCCTCTCGCGCTCGGCTTCGGACTGACCGGTATGCTTGTCAGTCTCGGCCTGCTGATCTGGTTTGCATATCGAGGGTGGAGCGTGCTGCTGCTCGCGCCGCTTGCCGCGATGCTGGCGGCAGGCATCTCCGGCGAGCCGGTCCTCGCGCATTGGACGCAGACCTTCATGGGCAGCGCTGCGCGTTTTGTCGCGCAGTTCTTTCCGCTGTTCCTGCTTGGCGCACTGTTCGGCAAGCTGATGGAGGATAGCGGTTCAGTGCAGGCCATCGCGGGTTTTATGACGCGGCGGCTCGGCCCACGCCGCGCGATGCTCGCGGTAGTAATCGGCGGTGCGCTCGTTACCTATGGCGGTGTCAGTCTGTTCGTTGCCTTTTTTGTACTGGCGCCGATGGCGCAGGCGCTCTTTCAGGAAGCAAACATTCCGCGCAGGTTAATGCCTCCCGCCATAGCGCTCGGTACGTCGACCTTCACGATGTCGGCGTTGCCAGGCACGCCGGCGATCCAGAATGCGATTCCGATGCCATTCTTCGGCACGACGCCGTTCGCCGCGCCCGGCCTCGGGGTGATCGCTAGCGTCGTGATGGCCGGATTCGGACTGTGGTGGCTAGGCAGACAGGAAGTGCGGGCACGCGCTCTCGGTGAAGGCTTCACGACTCGGGCGGCTGAACACTCCATGCCGGAAATTGGAGCTGCACGCCACACTGGCCTCGTGCGTGAGCGTGCAACCGTCTCGCAGAGCTTTGATCCCGTCGAGATCGATCATGGCCACGTCTCCTCGACCATGCCGTCTTTCGGTATCGCCATTGCCCCGCTGGTGGTCGTCGTAGGCGTGAACTTCCTTATGAACGTCGTCGTATTGCCGCGGCTCGACGCGGCTTATCTTGCTGAAGGTCGTTGGGGAGCGACGTCGCTTGGAGCTGTCGGTGGGGTGTGGGGCGTTTGCGTTGCACTCGCGGTGGCAATCGTCATGCTTGTATTGCTTAATCGGACGAGGCTCCCTGCGCTGCGCGAAAGTGTCGACGCGGGAGCGAACGCAGCGGTGTTGCCGGTGCTCAGTGTGAGCAGTCTGGTCGGGTATGGCGCGGTGATCGCGGCACTGCCTGCATTCGGGCTCGTCCGCGAATGGGTGCTCGGCATCGGCGGAGGCCCGCTGGTATCGCTAGCGGTAGCCACAAATCTGTTGGCCGCCCTGACAGGTTCGGCGTCCGGTGGTATGACGATTGCGCTCGATGCGCTCGGCGGCACTTACCTGCAACTTGCAGCACAGCATCACATCGATCCGGCGTTGCTGCACCGTGTGGCGGTGATTTCATCCGGTACGCTGGACAGCCTGCCGCACAACGGTGCGGTCGTCACGCTGCTCGCGGTGTGTGGCTCGACGCATCGGGAAAGCTATCGCGACATCGTGATGGTGGGTATTGTTGGCGCGCTGCTGGCGCTCGTGATAGTGATCGCCGTCGGATCTGTAGCGGGATCGTTCTAGGGTGAAGTTGTACGCAACGTTATGTGCCAATCTCGATTGGCCCGGAGAGATGAGATGGCTCGCTGAATTCCGGATGTGTCGCGTGACTGGTACGGGCTTTTCTATCACGCGACGCTTTGCCATTGGTGCCTTTTTTGAAGCATTGATGCTGCGGGTCACGGTAGCATGTCGATGGATTGGAAAGACTTCAACCCAAAGCCAGTGAAGTTCGGCGGAGAATGCCTGGATGAACAGTATCTCGACTTCTCCTCGATCAATTCGCATGCGGCGTAACTCGCTCTAATTTCACAAGAGCCGTAAAGATCATGCAAAACGCACATATGCTGTTGCCCGACGCGCTGGTAGTGCTCGGCTTCGTGATCGCCTCCCGACTGGGAGACTTCTGCTCTGAAGCAACGAACCGCCGTCTTACTTACCTCATCGCGGTCCTGTCGTCGACTGCGGCGGGCGTTTGGTTCGCGATCCAATCGTCCGATCCACATCAATACTATTTCTTCTCGCGAATGATCGTGATCGATTCGTTCGCCAGCGTGATGAAGGCGGCCGTGTCGCTTGGCTTCGCTGCCACGCTCGTCTATTCGCGTAGATATCTCGAAGATCGCGAGCTGTTCCGCGACCATGTGTTCCTGCTCGGCATGTTCTCGCTGCTCGGCCAGTTGATCATGATTTCGGGCAACCACTTCCTGATGCTCTACCTCGGTCTCGAACTGATGTCGCTGTCGCTATACGCAATGATTGCGTTGCGGCGCGACGCCGCGCAGTCGAGCGAAGCGGCGATGAAGTACTACGTGCTGGGCGCACTGGCGACGGGTTTCCTGCTGTACGGCATCTCCATGCTCTACGGCGCGACAGGCTCGCTCGAACTGAACGAGGTACTGAAGACGGTTGCTTCTGGCCGCGTCAACCATGCCGTGCTGCTGTTTGGCGTGATTTTCATCGTCGCGGGCGTAGCTTTCAAAATGGGGGCTGTGCCTTTCCATATGTGGGTGCCGGATATCTATCAGGGTGCGCCGACTGCGATGACGCTTTTCGTCGGAGGCGGTCCGAAGGTCGCGGCGTTCGCGTGGGGCCTGCGGTTCCTTGTGATGGGACTGTTGCCGCTCGCAGTCGACTGGCAGGAAATGCTCGTGATTCTGGCGGCGCTGTCGATGATCGTCGGCAACATCACCGGAATCGTGCAACATAACGTCAAGCGGATGCTCGCGTACTCGGCCATTTCGAACATGGGCTTCGTGCTGCTTGGCCTGCTGGCGGGAGTCGTCGCCGGCAACGCCGGTGGCGCGGCGGGCGCGTACGGTTCGGCAATGTTCTACAGCATCGTGTATCTGCTTACGACGACGGGCACATTTGGCGTGATCATGTTTCTGGCGCGCCGCGATTTCGAAGCAGAAACGCTCGGCGACTTCAAGGGCCTGAATCAACGCAGCCCGGTGTTCGCGTTCGTGATGATGGTGATGATGTTTTCGCTAGCTGGTATTCCGCCGACGGTCGGCTTCTATGCGAAGCTCGCCGTGCTTGAAGCGGCGGTCAACGCCGGCCTCGCGTGGCTCGCGGTGCTGGCAGTGATCACGTCGTTGTTCGGCGCGTTCTACTACCTGCGCATCGTCAAGCTGATGTACTTCGACACACCGCAGGACACGACCCCGATCCTGGCAGGTGCCTGCAATCGCACGCTGCTTGCGCTGAACGGCGTGGCCGTGCTGGTGCTCGGCATCGTTCCAGGTCCGCTGATGACGGTCTGCCTGCAGGCGATCTCGCACACACTCCCGCTGTAGTGTCCGCGGCAGGCTGGTTCATCGTGCTGTTGGCGCTCGCCGGGGGCAACGCGCCGTTCCTGAGTCAGCGGATCTTCGCTGGAGCGAGCCCTGTGCGCCCATAGCGATGAGCTATCTACGACGTGAGCCCTCTGCGGTCTAACGTTGTCGACCTGCCTGCAGCAGAGAGCGAGGTATAGGTGAAAACGCAATGGCGATGCCTGGAATTATCGTAATCGCACGGTTGCGAAGCGCATCTGTAACCGGTTGCCCCGCCCAGTGTCGCCTTCCCGCCCGGGTGGCTCCTTTCGATGGCGCCGAATGGTTCGGGTCTACACTGAAAACACAATCAGGCGGGCAGCGGACATTCAGGACGTCAGCGCAGCCGAGCGATTTCATTCGCTAGTGATATAAGCAGTTCTTATCATATGGGAATTGCCTCGTTCTGCCATCCTTATCGTGACACAAGCCAAGACGGGTCCTGATGCTGATTTTATTCATGGCGAACCCGGTTGATCTCAACGCTCGACCAGATCTCTGACCGCAGTCAGGGTGGCCGGAACGGTGATGTTGTTGCTTTGATCCAGTGCCTCTGCAGGTAGCCAGACAGCCAGAGCGATAACGCCGATCGCGCCGAAGGCGACAATAACTTTCATTTCCCTGCTCGCTTACCGAAAGAATTGCGCTGTACCTGAGCAACTGGGAACAGGTCCACCGGACCTGCCTGGACAGTCCACCGCCCCGGTCATCGGCGGGTTTCGTGGGCTATCCGATACCGTTGCTCAGACGATTGCGGTTCGCGAGCAACGACTGCTTGCGAGCCGTTATTTCGCTCGATCAGAACGCGTGACGCATCCCGAGCATGACAGCCGTCGTGCCCATGCCGGGCGCAGCCGGCTGGCCGTATGCAATCGTCTGGGTCATATCTCCGTGGTTGTTCACCCAACCCACCTGGGCATAGACCAGCGTGGTCTTTGACAGGCTGTATTCACCGCCTCCAGCGACCTCAAGCGATTTGTTGGCCGAACTGTTCTTGTCTTTCAGATAATAGACGCCGCTTGTGACTTTCAACGCTGGCGAAATCTGATAGCCCAGACCTGCCGTATACATGTCCAGGTTGACCAGATTCGCATGGGCCGGGTTCTTGCCGTTGCTGTACGACGCGGACATCGAGATGCCGCTGAGCGTCGTATATTTTGCGCCCACATACCACATGCGGTTATTGTCCAGCCCGGTGGGGACGGGCGGCGTCAAACCGGTGTTGGTGTCGTGACCGTTGTAATAAAAGGCCGCCAGGCTGAGGCCATAGTTCGAGTACTTCAGCACGGCCGATTCGCGCGTGCCGCCCTGGAAGCTTCCCGCGACGCCGCCGGGCGCGTATTCGAGCAAGCCCGACACCCCGGCGAATTTCGGCGACTCGTAGACGATCGCATTGCTGTCGTAGAGTGCACCGATCGGGCCATTGGTGTTGGCGCCCGCCCAGCCCGCTGCCGTGTTCATGCCGATCCACGCGGTCAGGATGCTGCCAAAGTAGTCCCCCGAGCGAACGTCGGTCTCGGCCATTGCGTACGCCATCGGGACGATCTGCCTGCCCGCAGTGACCGAACCGAACGGTCCCGACATGCCGACAGTCGCAAACTGGTTGAACATCGCGGAAGCACCTGTGGTATCGGCGAGACCGAACTTGCCGGTGCCGCTGTCGAAAGACCCTTGCAGCTTGAAGTTGACGTGATATCCGCCGCCAATGTCCTCGGTACCCTTCATGCCGTAGATACTCGAGTAGATGCCGCCATCCTTGAAGCGATAGACCTTCCCGAGGTTCTTCGCCGCTGGACTGAACGAAGCCGCCGACGTGCTCTGATACATCAGCCCCGAATCGACTACACCGTACAGCGTCACCGACGATTGCGCATGTGCGGCACTGCCAAGCGCAGCCATTGCAGCGGCCGCTACCCATTTCAATTTCATTGCGTCTCCGATTTATTGCTTTATATAACCCAAACGATCTACATCCACGCTCACCACAAAAGACTGCCTGTCGGCTCACGAGGGCAACAGATAATTCTGAAACTCGTCGCGCAACTGGTTCTTCAACACCTTGCCGGTCGCGCCAAGCGGCACTGCAGCGACAAACACGACCGCGTCCGGCGTCCACCACTTCGCGATCTTTCCCTCGAAGAACGCCAGCAATTCCTCGGCGCTCACGTGCGCGTCAGGCCGCTTGACGGCAAGTAGCAGCGGCCGTTCATCCCACTTCGGATGTTTTGCCGCTATGCACGCGGCGCTTGCTATCGCCGGATGCGCGGCCGCGATGTTCTCGATCTCGATTGAACTGATCCACTCTCCGCCGGACTTGATTACGTCCTTGCTGCGATCGGTGATCTGCATGAAGCCGTCGGCGTCGATGGTCGCGACATCGCCAGTCGGAAACCAGCCATGCGTGTCGGCATCGATACGCAGCGGGTTGCCACCTTCATTGCGGAAGTAGTTGCGCACGACCCATGGGCCACGCACCAGCAGTTCACCGGAACTCACGCCATCCCAAGGCAATTCCTGTCCATCCCCGGCGACGATCTTCATGTCCACGCCAAACACCGCGCGTCCCTGCTTCGATTGCACCGCGCGACGCGCCTCCGGTTGCATTGCGAGGTGGCTGGATTTCATCGCACCGACGGTCCCGATCGGACTCAGTTCGGTCATCCCCCATGCGTGCAGGACCTCGATGTCATGGTCGTCCTGAAACTTGCGAAGCATCGCGGGCGGACAGGCCGCGCCACCAATGACGGTACGCTTCAGGGTCGAGAATTTCAGCGCGCCCTGTTCGATCCAGTTCAGCAGTCCTTGCCACACCGTCGGCACACCGGCCGCGAATGTGACTCCTTCAGCCTCGATCAGCTCGTACAGTGATTGGCCGTCCAGCCCCGGGCCGGGGAAAACCAGCTTGGCACCCACCATGCACGCGATGTAAGGGATGCCCCATGCATTGACATGAAACATCGGCACGACCGGCAGGATCACGTCGCGCGCCGAACAGTTCAGTGCGTCCGGCAAAGCTGCGGCGTAGGTGTGCAGCACCGACGAGCGGTGCGAGTACAGGACGCCTTTCGGGTTTCCGGTGGTACCAGACGTATAGCAAAGCGTGCTGGCCGTTTCTTCGTCGAAGTTCGGCCACACGTAGGTGGACGAACTTCTCTCAAGCAGATCTTCGTAGCACAACAGATTAACGATGCCGCTATCACGCGGCATATGCTCGAGATCGGTCATCGCGATAAACGCCTTGACCGTCTTGCAGCGCGAGGCAATCGCCTTCACTATCGGCAGGAACGTCAGGTCGAAGAACAGATACTGATCTTCCGCATGGTCGACGATGTAGGCAATCTGATCCGCATGCAGACGCGGATTGATCGTGTGCATTACCGCACCCATTCCGGAGATGCCGTAGTACAACTCCATATGCCGATAGCCGTTCCATGCCAGCGTACCCACGCGATTCGACGCCTGGACGCCCAGTCGCGTGAGCGCATTGGCCATCTGGCACGCACGGCGGTGGCAATCGCGGAACGTATAACGATGAATGTCACCCTCAATCCGGCGCGACACGATCTCAGTATCGCCGTGATGGCGATCCGCATGCACGATGAGCGATGAAATCAGCAACTGCTTATGTAGCATCAAACCGTTCATTTCGTTAATCCATTCTCTGATACAGGGGCGCGAAGGCAGCGTCGAGCTTCACACTTTCCTGTTACGGCGTTGTTCGAGCGATTGCGCAACTTCGGTCTTTTGCCGGTCAGTCATCTGGTCCCAAACGCCTATTTCGACGAGCGTTCGCCAGCACCCCTGGCAGAACCTGGCGTGCTGATCCATCCTGCAAATATTGATGCAGGGATTTTTGATGGCATCGCCTAGGATCATGCGCAGCACCCGGTCAAATCACCACACCGCCATTCGGGCTGATGACCTGGCCCACGAGATAGTGGTCGCCCGCCAGGTAGGTCACCGTCGACGCATACTCCTGCATCGTGCCGAGGCGTCCGGCTGGGCAAATCTGCCAGAACTGGTTGGACTTTTCCTCACCCACGGTCTCGAAATACTTCGTGAATTCCGGCGTGGCCACACCGCCCGGGGCCATCGCGTTGACGAACACGTTGGCGCCCGCCACCTCAGCCGCGACCGATTTGGTGAAGGCAATAACCGCACCTTTGGTCGCGCTGTAATGCGGGCTATGCGCGCTCATGGCCGAGATGCCTGCAATCGAAGCGATGTTGACGATCTTGCCGTCGCGCTGCGGCTCCATCAGCCTGAGCGCCTCACGCGTGCAATAGAACAGGCCGTGCACATTGACGTCCCAGTAGCGATGCCATTCGTCGTCGCTGATGCTGCGGGTGAAACCCAGCGATTGCCGCGGCACCGGCATGGTGAGATACGCGTAGTGCTTGTTGCGGCGCTCCGTATCGACCGGCCGGTTGGGCACGAGCGCGGCGTTGTTGACCAGAATGTGCAACGTGCCGAAGCGCTCGACGATGGCTTCGAACAGTTCCGTAACTTCGCTGCTGGACGACACGTCGCAGCGCAACGCAAGGCACTGCGCACCGGTCGCTTCCACGCCGATACGCGTTTCTTCCAATGCCGGCATGTCGATATCGCAAATCGCAACGTGTGCGCCGGCTTTCGCCAGATCGATCGCAATCGCTCCACCCATGCCGCGACCCGCACCGGTGACGAGGGCCACCCGCCCTTCCAGATTCTGATTTTGATTTCGCATTCTCAATTACCTTGTAAGTTGTGCGCTTTCCAGCGCGAGCGCACGCTGCTTGCCTGAGGCACGCGCCGCGAGCGCAAAGAACAGTGCTGAACTGATCGCGAGCACATCGGTAGCGATCAGCACACCCGTCAGCGGTGCGGAGGCGCCCACCTTGACGAAATGGTCCGTGACCATGCCGACGACGACCGTGCCAGTGGCGAGAGCAAACACGTTGATCGACATCATCGTGAAGCCGACGACCGTCGAGCGCATGTTCTGCGGCGTCAGGCCGGTGACGACCGTAATGGCAGGGCCATACACGGCGAGTGGCAGAAAAAATCCCGCGCACATGCCCATATAGAAAAGTGGCGACCCTGCCGGGGCAAAACGGTAGGCCAGCATGAACGGAGCGCAGATCATGACGAGAAGTGCCATGAAACTTGCGTGCCCTCCCCGCAGCTTCTTCGCGACCCGATCGGCCATTGCACCGCCTGCTGCCGCACCCAGCGTGCCGAATACCAGTTGCAGCGCGCCAATCCTGGTAGCGATGCCCGCCGCGTTCATGCCCCGCTCGTCGACGAGCCACAACTGCGTGAAGGAGAAGCTGGCAAAAACCAGGTGCACCAGCACGAAGCCGATAATCGTCAAGTACAGAGCCCGGTTGCCAGCGACCGTACGCAACACGGCGAGTACTTGCGGCAGGACGGGCGCGCCCCTTTCCTGCGGCGCCAGCCGGCTGCGATCTTCCTTCAGCAGCGCCAGCGGCACCGCGATGGCAACACCGATAACGCCCAGTGCATAAAACGTGCTGCGCCAGCCGTGCGTGGCACCAAAGCTGCCGGCAAGCAGGAAGCTGCAGCCGACGCCCAGCGGAATGCCCATGAAGAACAGCCCCATCGCCGTGCCTCGCTTCTTCTCGGAGAAGAGTTCTGCGAGCAGGGCCACCGCGGCCGGGACCAGCGCTGCTTCACCGCTGGCGACAAAAAACCGTGCGACCACCATCTGCTCGAAGCTTTGGGCGTGACCGGATGCCAGCGTGCAGACGCTCCAGATCAGTACGCCTGCGGCGATGACCCGCGGGCGGCTGAAGCGGTCCGCGAGCGTGCCCATGAACACGGCCATCACCCCAAAGCTCAGCACCCACACCGCGCCGACCAGAAAGCCATATTGCGTATGGTCGAGCGCGAGATCGTGAGTGATCTGCGGTGAGAAACCGAGCAGCATATTGCGGTCGATATGAGCCAGCAGGTGAATCACCAGTAGCGATGCCAGAACCGCAGCGGGGCTTTTCTTCCAGAACATCATCTGTCTCCATGCCTCGGGGAATCATTGATGCCAGACGGAACGCAAAACGCTGTCGCGTTCTGCCTGGCCACCCCGTCAGGCGACTTTACGTGCGGCCACGTCGCGCTGGACGGACCGCCGGTTAGGCGGCATGCGCAGGTTGTCCAGTGTCTCGTCGACGGAACCCCATTGCGTGCCGATCTGATAGATGCGATGGGCGTCCTCGCCGCTCGCGACGTCGCGGTTGAGTTCGCGCGCGATACGCACCATCTTTTCGATCTGCTGCACCGACGTTGCGCGTTCGCCGTCCGGGCCGAACAACGTGTCTTCGATGCCGACGCGCACATGCAGACCCAACGCGATAGCCATCGTGTTCAACGGCACCACGTTGCGGTTCAGCGTTTCGAGCGTGAGCACCGCGCCGTCCGGCGTGCGTCGCGCGAACTCGATCATGTCGGCAGGATGCAGTCCGGACGCGCCGCCACCGATCGCCACGTAATTGAGGTTCAGAGGGCCGGTGTATGCGCCGTTGCGGATCAGACGTTCGAGCGTTTCCAGTTGTGCCAGATTTCCCAGCATGAACTGCGGCTGGATACCGTTGGCCACGAGGCGCCTGATATGCTCGACGTGCCATGACGGATTGGATGGCACGATCATGTCGCGATAAGCCGCCTGCAGCGCGGGGTTCATCAGCGAAGTGCCTGCGATGTCGGCCTCGGTCATCAACTCCATCACATTCATCTGGCTGGTGTTGATCGCCACGGTGACCTGATCGGGACGCGGGTCCAACTCCGCCAGCATGTGGCGCGTGTCGTCGTTTTGCCATTTGGCGGCTTCGCCTTCGTTCTCCGGCGCAAACGAGATCGAGCCGCCGACCTGCAGCACCATCTTCGGCACTGCTTCGCGCAGGCGCGCCAGCATGTCGTTGAATTTCGACAGGCGCTTGCTGCCCTTGCCGTCTTCCTCACGAACATGCACGTGCAGCACGGTGGCGCCCGCGTTGTAGCAATCGACGGCCTTCTGGATCTGCTGGTCCATCGTGACCGGAATGTCGTCGGAATCGCTGGGGATCCATTGCGGGCCGTACGGCGCGACCTGGATCACGAGTTTTTCCTGATTTTCAGGCAGCAGTGAGTCGTCTAGAAAATGCATGTCTTGGTTCCTTGTTAGCGGTTTCTGAAGCTACGGCGGCCCGTTAGCCAGCGGCCTGAGCACTGCCGGCACGTGCCTTTTCAAATGCAGCCAGCTCTTCCAGCAGAATCGGCGCGCCCAGGCTGGACGAATGGATGCCGAGAACGCTCACCGCCTGCAGAACTGCCGCGATTTCTTCCCTGGTGGCGCCTAGTTCCAAAGCCTTGCGGATGTGTCGGCGCGTGCCCGGCGCATACATGTGCGTGCACGACGCATCCACGGCAATGGCGATGAACTCCAAAACCTTCGGTTCCAGAACACCTGACATGACGGTATGCATGCCCATCGCCATGAATTTCTCGGCCCAAACGGGATCGATTTCGGCAAACGCGTCCCAGGCGGGATTCCAGTTACCGGTGGCGCGCAGTCCATCGCAGATCGGCGTGGCGCTGTGGTTCGTCTCATTGCTCATCGTTGACTTCCTCTACATTCCTGAATTGCGCGGCGCGTGACCGTGTCGCGGCTACAGGGCTAAGTATCGGATATGGGCGATTTTTGGTTTGACTAAACGGGACAATTAATTTACATTTTGGGACGCAAGGGAAAACGCTATGTCCTACCGCCTGCGAAGCGCTGCACTTACCAATTACGTCGAAGTCGCCCGATCCGTTGGCGTCGATCCTTATCACCAACTCAGCAGCGCAGGAATCAGCCAGTCTGTTCTACTGGACAGCGACATCATGATTCCGGCCGACGCAGTGGCACGGCTGCTCGAGGCTTCAGCCCGGGCCGCAGGTATCGACGATTTCGGACTGCGGATGGCGGAAACGCGGCAACTCTCCAACCTGGGCCCGCTCGGCTTCGTCATGCGCGAGCAGCCGACGCTGCGTAAGGCGCTCGAATCAATGGCGCATTACCTGCGCCTGCAGAACGAAGCGCTCGTCATCCATATCGAGGAGTCGGGAGGACTTGCAGTCATTCGGGAAGACATCATCGGCGGCATTCCTGGCTCGATGCGCCAGGCAACGGATCTGGTGCTAGGGGTTCTGTACCGGATGCTGAGTGTGGTGCTTGGCGCCGCCTGGAGGCCGCGCACGATCTGCTTCACCCATGACGCGCCAGCAAATCTCGCGACACACGGGCGCGTGTTTGGTGCACCGGTGGCATTTAGACAGGACTTCGACGGCATCGTATGCCTGGCAACGGATCTGGACGCCGCGGTTCCTACCTATGACCCTGTAATGGCCTTGCAGGTACGTCGCTACCTCGATGCCATGCTAGTTCAGTCCAATACAACGATGCCTGACAAGGTCAGGAGGCTGGTCGTCGCGCTGCTTCCCTCCGGCGCGTGCTCGGTAGATCGGATAGCCCAGCATTTAGGCGTCGACCGCAGGACGGTGTCCCGGCAGCTTGCAAGTTACGGCGACAGCTATTTATCAATCGTTGATGAAGTCCGGATCGAGTTGGTGACGCGATACGTCGACAGCGGTGACCGACCGCTTTCCGAAGTCGCCACGCTGGTCGGTTTCTCATCATTAAGCGCGTTTTCTCGCTGGTTTAATGGGCGTTTTGGCTGCAGCGTTTCAACGTGGCGACGCGATAAGGAACAGTGAAGTACTGGGATTGGCACGCGGTCTGCCTTCGGTTCCGCCCCCCTCAGCGGGCAGCCACTATCGACCTTGACGATTAAGCGAAGGACTCGGCGTATATACCCATCGCAACGAGCTTCTAAGCCCGCAACGGGTATCTCGGGCGCAAAAATGTACATCATGCGCCGGACGCAACCAGCCCTTCGCGGATCGCATCTGGGGGCGGTAGTGATCGCTATTGCCCGGTGATCTGCGAATCAGGCACCCCCTGCCAACCGGTGGGATCGTACCGCTGGATCCGTGCAGCCGCGCTGGATGACTTAGGCCCGAGATTTTGTTGGTAAACCTTACCGTCGCTGCCACTGATAAATGTCATTACTCCGGTCTCGCCATATTTCACTGGCCACGCAATCACGGCGTAGCCACCAGTCATCAATGTTCCGTTGAGGTAATTGCGCGCTCCACCTGGCGCGCCCGGCCCTTGTGCGGTGAGGATACGGTAGCGATAACCATGGTAGCCTTGACCGGGTTGCACGGTCGGACCCATTACTGCCGCCAGTTCGCCCAGAGGGCTTTCGGGTTCTCCCTCGGCGGTCGGCCAGTACAGACCGTCCTGCTTGCCGGGATTACTGATGAAGCGCTGCGCGTAAACCGTCTCGCCTTTTGCCTTGGCGAAATCGCGCTGAGCGTCGCCGATCGCAAGCACGGTCTGAATGGCCGCGAGTTCGTCACGGCCGATGCGCCGGGTGGTCATCTCGTCGCGGCCAGCACGGAGATCGAAATGCCAGCCGGCCGATGTTTGTCTGATCGGAACCGGCAGCGTCCAGCCTGACTCGCCTGCCTGCAGGTGAGCCGTCCCCTTTCCATCGTCGACGATCTCATGATGCTTCGCGTATGCGGACAGGAACGCGTACACGTCCTCCGTGCCAATTGACCCGACCGGGATGAACTGCCGGTAATCTGCGCCCAGAACCTTTCTCAGTCCGTTGATATCGCTTGTTGCGAGCGTCTGCTGCAGCGCTTCGGCCGCCGCAGCAGGCGATGGATACGTCGCCTGCGCATTGCACTGGCTGGCCGCCGCTAGCAGGCCGCCGAGTATGGCGAGAGCGGTCAGCCCCCGTAAACAGCGCGATCTTTCCGGCACACTTCCGGGTTCGGGCGTCCGATTGTCTTGCGTAGACGATTGTGTAGACTGGGTCATGAGGCGCTCCATGCATCAGATGGCGTGTCAGGCTGCGACCAATGAGGCGTACAGTGATGTTCCCTGGACCTACGGACGGCGAAGACCGCCACCACCACCCCTGGCGCCCCCTCCCGCCCCGCCGCCAGCCGCTCTTCCGCTCCCACCTCGGGACGAATTGGCGGCACCAGCACCAGCACCATCGCGGGCATTGCCCTGGCGCGCTGTGTTCACGGCGCCACCCGGGTTCGCGTTGGCGGCGTTGCGACTTTGCAGGCCACGGTCAATGTTTTGCCGGCCGCCGTTGGCATTTCCCGCATCGCGCAGTGCATTGTCACGGTTCACGTTCTGCGCGCGGTTCTGCACATCAGCCCGGTTCACCGTCGCGGCTGCGTTGCTGCGTGCTGCTTCTTCCCTGCCACCGGCACCGGCGCCGCGGCTCCGTGCAGTTGCGGCATTGCCCCCGGCCACGCCCCCCTGACGCATGCTGTTGACGCGCTCGCTTGCCGACCCGCTCATGCTTTGCCCGGTGCGCTGGCTAAGCGTCTGGCTAGCCTGCGCCCGTTGCGCATTCTCGCGCCCACGATAGGCACTGCGATCGGCTGCCGCGCCAGGTACAGTTGGCCGTCCATTAATGTTGCCGGGTCGATTGCCTGTTGCCTGCATGCGATTGCGGTTATTGATCGCGTTAGTACGATCCCAGCCCGATGTGGTGCGGCTCGCGTCGATCCGACGGTTGACGTTGATGTTGTTGTACCGGTTGACGTTCACATTGACGTCGCGGCGCCCCCAGTCGCATCCGCCCCACAATGCATTGGTAATCGCGATGCCAGCGCCGAAAGCCATCCCCGCCGCAAGTGCATTGCCCACCACGTATCCAGGAGGTGGAGGCAGGTACGTCGGTGGATACGCCGGATAGGGCCACGGACCGTAAAAGATCGTGGGGTTGTAGGCCGGCACATAGACGACCTGCGGATTGACTGGCTGGATGACGATCGTATTCGTCGCGGGTTGAACCACGACAGTCTGCTGCGGGGTCGCTTTCAGGTTGCCCGCCTTATACGCCGCCTGACGAAGCCGCTGCACGGAATCCATTACGTCGGAGGGCTGGGTGAGGAACGCCTGTCCGATGGCTTCAACCCAGTTCGGATTCTGAGCCATGGTCGCGAGCGCCTGCGGAAAGGCCAACAGCGACTGGACGCTCGGATCCCAAGGCATCGAGGCCGCCGCCTTCACAGCGTCATCGCCCTTCAGGTCGGGATGACTCTCCGACCAGGCCGCAGCCGCAACAACGTCATCCGGAAACGTCGTTGCCATAAGCACCTGCGCGAGCAACGGGTCAGGATAGGCTGCAATAGGTGCAGTCAATACGTCGAGTTGCTGAGCATCCAGTTTCGGCGCAGCGGGCACCGACGGCAGAGGTGTCTGTGCAAAAGTCAGCGAGTCGGTGCTAGTCACGGTGTTTAGCGCCAGAATCGCGCAGGCCGTGAGAATGGCTCTGCCCCCCCACGCGACGATCCTGCCGGCATACGCAGCGGCGATTAGCATTTTCTGCTCCGATTGCGTCGACAATGCGACATCAGGAAGAGGACCAGACTGATGTCGTAGGAATTCGTGATGCGAAGCTGCCCGATCGCAACCGCAACCGGCGAGTTGGCCGTCGCGGCGTCTAGGCTCAAGCCCTTTGCGCCAACCCGGCACCCGCTTATGGGAGAAAAAAGTATGGCGTTCCCGGGACAATGTCGTTGTGTCTGCGCCGGTCATAACATGGAGGATCCTTCTCTTTAATCATTGCCAGAAGAACATGAAATGCTGACTGCGGTGTCGTTCAAAAACGCAAGGCATAACGTTTACACAACAGGACCATGGCTTGATGCACCGAGCGATGTTGTCACTTTCAATATCCTCAAAATGTTCTGTCCGGGCAATAGGACTTTGGTCCTACAGAACAATGGCGTGGCGCTCAGGAAATCGCGCACTACGACGTGCAACGGCGACAGTTTCGGCGTCGCTTGGTATGTAGATACGACGGACCTCCCGGTTCGATATCAAAGTCCGCGTAGCGCATGGAACGACAGCCATCTACGCGAGGCCGCGCATGTGGCGAGATCGCAGGTGCTCCTTGCGCGAGCCACTCTTCCACAGGAAGGGAATTACTGACGTGTGCACCATATGATAAGAACTGCTTATATCACTAGCGAATAGAATCGCTCGGCAACAGTCCGTTGGATGGCCGCGTCCTTCATCTGCCCTTTCCTGATCATATGCATCACTTCGATGCCTGACAGGATGACGCGGACGCAGCGAAAATTCTTGAAGCCCATCACCGGCCTGATGATACGTTTGATGGCACGATGGTCCTGCTCGACATAGCGACCCGCGGCAGCCTTGTCGCGATAGGCCCGAAGCAGGAAATCGACGGTATTGCCAGCCTTGTCCGATCCGGCAGGTAGCAACCGAGCCGGTTCGCCGCAAGGTCGCCTCGCGACGAGACAACAAAGAGCGCGGTCCACCAACTGCCTCGGGACTACAGGCGAGAGGCGCGGTCAACCTTGCCGGCTGTCATGCCGTGCCAGCGACGAAATGCGCGGCAGAAAGCCGTCACGTCGGAGAAGCCAAGGATCTCGGCAATTTCGGCTTGGGAGAGCCTGGACTGGCGTAAGTAACGCAACGCGAGTTCGGCGCGCATCCGGTCTCGAATCGCACCAAAGCTCTCCCCACATTCGGCGAGGCGACGCTGCAAGGTGCGTTCGGACAATCGGAGCGCCGATGCTATCTGCTGCCGTGAGCACGCCGAATAAGGCAGCATTGCCCCCACAGTCTCTTCGACTTTCAAAACCACATCCTTGGGAGTTGCTCCGCGTCGAGTGTCCAGCAAAGCCTCAATCTGACGGTGACGGAGCATCGAACCCGATACGATCGGTCCTTTCAATAAATCGTGCTCGAGTAGTACTGTACTTCGTGCCTGGTCGAACACCAGATTTGAACCAAAGACCTTGCGATGCAAGCCGAGATCCTGTGGTGCACTGTGTCGGAACTCTACAAGGGACGGCTGCCAGCCTCGAGGAGCATAGCCACGGAGTTCGTTGCATAGCACGGCGATACCAAGCTCAATCGTCTGCACATCCGAGACTGGGATTCCCGGCGAGAGGCTATAGCCGATCGACAGCCCTTCCGCCGTGCGAGATGCCATCACTTGCGCGCCGCGAGTATGGAGCATGAAATACCGCGCCAGGTCCTGCAACATCTCGAGAACTGTCGACGCGCTCTGCATCAAGAGCCATACCGGACCGAGTACGGCCAGGCTCTGCTTCGCGGCGAGTTGCACGCCGAAGCTCTCGTGCTTCGTCTGTCTTGCCGCCTGTTCCAGAAAGCTTACGAACTGCGTAGCCGTGAGTGGAAAGTCTCCCTCGTTCAGGGACTGCGACGGCACACCTGCTGACAGGCAGACCGCCTCAGGATCTCCCCCCAATTCGATGATCAGCTCCCTCGCGCCTGTCAACGCTCCACTTCGGACCCAGGATTCTGGGGCACGATGTGCCGTATCGGGATAAGTACTCATGGCTTCCATTGTCAATAATTTGGCTCACAGAGTCAATTGTGACGAAGCTCTGACTGCTACATTCGTATCGCTCCCGTCGAGTTAATCGACTGCCTTCTGGGACTTTCTCCCTTAAATCGGGGCTGTGGCTGCCTTTGTGCGCGGTCGCTTTGGGGCTGATAGGGATCTACCACGGTGCATAGACAGCAAACAAGAGACAATCATGCAATATTCGACTATTCGCGCATCAGACCTTCAGCGGTTTCGCCAGGTCCAAAAGCTGGCCTACGACTGCGTGGAATACACCGCGGCAAGTTTGCGAACCGGCATGACGGAAAAACATGCATGTGCTCTCATGAGAGACTGGCTGAAGGCTCACGGGGTACACGATCTGTTTCACGATCCGTTCGCCTGGTTCGGCGATCGCGCAGCATTCAAGGGGTTCTGGGCGGACCACAAGTTTCTGCCGTCGGACCGTCGGCTCGAGAACGGAATGACGGGGATACTCGACATCGCACCAATCATCGACGGCTACTCAGCCGACATCGGTTATTGCTTCGTCCACGGGAAAAATCCGGCTACCCAGGCGATCCTTGACGATATGAACCGTACCTTGTTGCAGGTGCGTGAACTCATTCTCGATGGTGTTCGGGAGCGTCGGACCTTCAAGTCCATCTATGAGGAGGTCGACTCGATCGTCGAGGCGGCCGGATACGTCAGTCAGCACAGACGCTATCCCCATCGGGTTCTCGGTCACCGTGTCGGACGCCATTTGTCGAACCCCTTGAATAAGGTGCGGTGGCTGGGTTTTGGGTTGCCTACCTACGTCTGGCTGATGTCGCGTCAGTGGGCGTCGAAGCTGACACCGGGAACCATTCATTCGCCACTATGGAATGATCGCCGTGAGTCCGATCACCAGCCGTTCGAAGGCTTGTGGGCCGTCGAACCGCATATCGCCCTGCCGGATCAAAGCCTCGGAACCAAATGGGAAGAAATACTGGTGATCACCAAGGACAATGCCTGGTGGCTGGACGATGACGTCCCACACTGCCGGCGTGCCGCAGCGCAAGGATGGTGGAGCGCATCAACTGAGTCAGCCGCACAAGCCTTCACTGGCAAGTCGCCTGACCTGCTCATTTGCGGATGAGCAAATCCTGCCTCAGAGGCATCTCTATTTCAAACCTTGACCGCCGTCGCGGTCACACAAGCAAATGACGTCGCAAGCGATCACGCTGATCTTCCGTGAGAGCGAGCCACATCGCTTCGACAAGGAGACATGATGTCAATTACAAAACTCAAGAACAAGCAGGTTCTTGTGACCGGCGCCTCATCGGGGATCGGTTATGAAACGGCGATCGCGTTTGCGCGCGGCGGCGCCAACCTCATCCTCGTCGACATCAATGCGGAAGGGCTCGCGGCAGCGGCAGAGTCGGTTCGTACCCACGGTGTCGAATGTCTGACGTTTCGGGCCGACGTCGCCGATCCACAGGCGATGGCGGATCTCGCCCAAGAGGTAAGCGAGTCTGTTGGTGCGCTCGATGTGCTGGTGAACAACGCCGGTGTTGGATTTATCGGGACATTCATCGAAACGCCGGTCGAGATCTGGCGCCGCCTCCTGAACATCAACCTGATGGGCGTGGTAAACGGCTGTAGCGTGTTCCTGCCGAAGATGCGCGAAGCGGCTGGCCCAAGGCATATCGTCAATGTGGCGTCCGCTGCCGGCCTTGCGCCGACGTGCAACATGAGCGCATACGCGGCATCCAAACACGCCGTGGTCGGGTTGACTGACAGTTTGGCGATGGAGCTCGCCGGATCGGAAGTCCGGGTTACCGTGGTTTGCCCTGGCATCATCAACACACCGATTGCCCATGCCAGTTCGGCGAACGTTGGTAAGAGCATCACGCGAGAGCAACTGGATCGCCTTGCCGAGTTCTACCGAACCAAAGGCGCGCATCCGCGCGTTGTCGGCGAGGCCATCGTCGACGCCGTGCTTTCGGACAGGGGTCTGGTGCTCGTTGGACCTTTCGCCCGACTGATCTACAACCTGCGTCGCGTATCCCGCTCGCTGCTGTTCAGGGTTCTGATCGCCGACTCCAGGAAGATGGGGTGGATATGAACCGAGGACACTTCAGGAGCGACTCAAGCCGTCGGGCACAAGAGGCCTCTTCGGCATCTGACGCTGTGGAGCATCATGCGACGGTCAATCGGAGTTCTCGTCGAATCGTCGTCACGGTTGGCGTGGCAGCCGTGCTGGCGATGATCTTCTTTGTGAACCTGTCGTATCTGATGGCCTTCAAGCGTGGCGTGCAAGCCTATCTTTATGGGTATCCGCTGGTTTCGATGGACGTAACCAGACAGGTGATGACCGCGCCACAAGTCGCACGTGTACCAGGGGCACGCCTCAGGCTTGGCGCAGGCCCGATCAATCAGTTCACCCACGTTGGAGAATTCCCCGATCCCACATTCAAGGATGTGGTGGCACCCAACGCAGATACGCTATACAGCATCGCATGGCTCGACCTGAAGGCAGAACCGCTGGTGCTGAGCATGCCGGACATGCACGGACGTTGGGTGCTGATGGAAGTGCTGGACGCCTGGACCAACGCGTACGCGTCACTGGGTACCCGCCAGTATGGCGGCGGGCCGCGGCAATACCTTATAACCGGCCCAGGCTGGACCGGCACGGTGCCCGCGGGAATGATTCAGATCAAGTCGCCCACAAACATGAACTGGATCATTGGCAGAACCTATACGAAAGACGCGGCCGACTTTGCACCTGTGCACGCGCTCCAGGTCCAGTACCGCCTGACCACGCTGTCGAAATTTTTGAATCAGCCGATAGCCGTAGATCCCGCTCACGCAACCGGCGGTGCGGTCGATACGACCACACCGGTTCTCACGCAGGTCGCGCGACTCAACACACGCGAATTCTTCTCCAGGCTGGCCGCCCTGATGGGAGACAATCCGCCGAGCCCCTCAGACAAGGCAATGGTGGACCTTCTTGGGCGGCTCGGCATTGTGACGGCCCAACCCTTTGCCTGGGACCGGCTCGATGCGGCAACGCGCAACGGGCTGGAAGATGCGGTCTGGTTTGTGCGCGCGCTGTTCGAAGCGAGGTCTCCGGGCACGCAGGGTCCTACTGACACAAATCGTGTGCAGGAGGCGTTTTTCAGGTGGGCAAATGCCGCAATGAGCAAGGTGATGCTGAACTCGCATAACGGCTGGCTTGTTCCCCTCAACCTTGGTCGCTATGGGACGAACTATGCTCTGCGCGCAATGGTGACACTCGTTGGACTTGGGGCTAACGTACCCGAGGACGCGGTGTATCCGTCCACAGCCGTTGATGAAGGGGGCCATCCCCTTGACGGCATAAATCGCTACCAGCTGCATTTCGAGCGCAATGCTCTGCCACCTGCCAGAACTTTCTGGTCGCTCACGATGTACGACTCCAAAGGCTTCTTCGTGGAAAACCCGATCAGGCGTTATGCGATCGGGGACAGAAACGGCTTGCATTTCAACCAGGACGGCTCTTTGGACCTTTGGATACAGCGCCAGCAACCAGAGACCGAGAGGAGCTCAAACTGGTTGCCGGCGCCGGCCGGACCTTTCAAGCTGTACATGCGCATTTACGACCCCAAACCAGAGGTTCTCGAGAATCGCTGGGTACCACCGGTGATTCAGAGAATTCATTGAGTCTTCGTTATCACTGGAACGTCTTCAGCAATGCCGCCCGGTCCGTCTGCAATGCTCCATAGAAAAGCAGAATCCAGCGCTAAGGAGGGGCGGCGAGAGTCGCCGCCGAGCCTGAAGTCCACGAAGATGAGGGTGACAGACCGCTGCGGTGGTCCCGGTTAGCTGTCTTGCGGGTCATGTCGCGATGATATTGGGCCTCCGCATGTAATAAGTATTGCATAGCATACAAATAATACGGAATTCAGAAATGAAAGGCTTGATGATGCAGCAGCCGCTGCTGGTCGCGTCGCTGTTGACGCACGCCGAGCGGCATCACGGTGGGCAGGAGATCGTATCGCGTCGCGTCGAAGGTGACATTCACCGCTATTGTTTTCGCGATCTTGCACAACGCTCGCGACGACTGGCGAACGCGCTCGCGAAGCTCGGCATTGCGCCAGGCGAGCGGGCGGGAACACTCGCCTGGAACGGCTACCGGCACATGGAGCTGTACTTCGCCGTATCCGGGCCCGGCGCGGTGCTGCACACACTCAACCCGCGGCTGCACCTCGATCAGTTGGTGTACATCATCGAGCACGCGGACGATAGGGTTGTCTTCTTCGATCTGACTTTGCTGCCGATTATCGAAACCGTAGCCGCCCGCGTGAAGAGCCCGAAAGTGTATGTAGCGATGACCGATCGTGCGCATATGCCGGAAACTCGCGGCCTGCCTGTCCAGCTCTTATGTTACGAAGACCTCGTCGACGCGCACACCGATGACTTCGAGTGGCCCCTGCTTGACGAGAACACGGCCGCGTCGTTGTGCTACCCGTCCGGGACCACCGGCAATCCGAAGGGTGTGCTGTATAGCCACCGCTCGACCGTCCTGCATACCTACGCAGCGGCGCTCCCGGATTCGCTGAACTGTTCGACGCGTGACGTGATCCTGCCCGTCGTGCCGATGTTCCATGTGAACGCATGGGGGCTGCCGTACATCGCCTGCATGGTCGGCGCAAAGCTCGTCTTTCCGGGGCCGGGGCTTGACGGCAAATCGCTCTATGAATTGATCGAAGCCGAAAAGGTCACGCTCTCTGCCGGCGTTGCCGACTGTCTGGCAGGGCCTGCTCGCGCATGTCGAGGAGCCTCAGCACGCGTTCTCGTCGATGAAGCGCACGGTAATCGGTGGTGCGCCCTGTCCAACCGCGATGACAGCGACGTTTCAGGAGCGTCACCAGGTCGACGTACTCCACGCATGGGGCATGACCGAACTGAGTCCAGTGGGCACCGTTTGTAGTTTCAAGTCACAGCATCAGTCGTTGCCGTCGAACGAGCGCTACGCGTTACAAGCCAGGCAAGGCCGGGCCGTGTTCGGTGTGGACATGAAAATCGTCGGGCCGGCTGGCAACGAGCTGCCGTGGGATGGTCATGCGGCCGGTGAACTGCTGGTCCGCGGTCCTTGGGTCACGTGCGGGTATTTCGGCACTAAGGATAAGTCACTGCTGCGCGATGGCTGATTTCCGACTGGCGATGTCGCGACCATCGACGCCGACGGCTTCATGCAGATCACCGATCGCAGCAAGGACGTAATCAAGTCCGGCGGAGAGTGGATCAGTTCAATCGAGATCGAGAACATCGCGGCCGCGCATCCGGCGATAGCAAGCGCCGCGTGCATAGCGGCAAAACATCCGAAGTGGGATGAACGGCCGCTGCTACTTGCCGTCAAGCGGCCTGACGCGCACGTGAGCGCCGAGGAATTGCTGGCGTTCTTCGAGGGAAAGATCGCGAAGTGGTGGACGCCGGACGCGGTCGTGTTTGTCGCTGCAGTGCCGCTTGGCGCGACCGGCAAGGTGTTGAAGAACCAGTTGCGCGACGAGTTTCAGAATTATCTGTTGCCCTCGTGAGCCGACAGGCAGTCTTTTGTGGTGAGCGTGGATGTAGATCGTTTGGGTTATATAAAGCAATAAATCGGAGACGCAATGAAATTGAAATGGGTAGCGGCCGCTGCAATGGCTGCGCTTGGCAGTGCCGCACATGCGCAATCGTCGGTGACGCTGTACGGTGTAGTCGATTCGGGGCTGATGTATCAGAGCACGTCGGCGGCTTCGTTCAGTCCAGCGGCGAAGAACCTCGGGAAGGTCTATCGCTTCAAGGATGGCGGCATCTACTCGAGTATCTACGGCATGAAGGGTACCGAGGACATTGGCGGCGGATATCACGTCAACTTCAAGCTGCAAGGGTCTTTCGACAGCGGCACCGGCAAGTTCGGTCTCGCCGATACCACAGGTGCTTCCGCGATGTTCAACCAGTTTGCGACTGTCGGCATGTCGGGACCGTTCGGTTCGGTCACTGCGGGCAGGCAGATCGTCCCGATGGCGTACGCAATGGCCGAGACCGACGTTCGCTCGGGGGACTACTTTGGCAGCATCCTGACCGCGTGGATCGGCATGAACACGGCAGCGGGCTGGGCGGGCGCCAACACCAATGGCCCGATCGGTGCACTCTACGACAGCAATGCGATCGTCTACGAGTCGCCGAAATTCGCCGGGGTGTCGGGCTTGCTCGAATACGCGCCCGGCGGCGTCGCGGGAAGCTTCCAGGGCGGCACGCGCGAATCGGCCGTGCTGAAGTACTCGAACTATGGCCTCAGCCTGGCGGCCTTTTATTACAACGGTCACGACACCAACACCGGTTTGACGCCGCCCGTCCCCACCGGGCTGGACAATAACCGCATGTGGTATGTGGGCGCAAAATATACGACGCTCAGCGGCATCTCGATGTCCGCGTCGTACAGCAACGGCAAGAACCCGGCCCATGCGAATCTGGTCAACCTGGACATGTATACGGCAGGTCTGGGCTATCAGATTTCGCCAGCGTTGAAAGTCACAAGCGGCGTCTATTATCTGAAAGACAAGAACAGTTCGGCCAACAAATCGCTTGAGGTCGCTGGAGGCGGTGAATACAGCCTGTCAAAGACCACGCTGGTCTATGCCCAGGTGGGTTGGGTGAACAACCACGGAGATATGACCCAGACGATTGCATACGGCCAGCCGGCTGCGCCCGGCATGGGCACGACGGCTGTCATGCTCGGGATGCGTCACGCGTTCTGATCGAGCGAAATAACGGCTCGCAAGCAGTCGTTGCTCGCGAACCGCAATCGTCTGAGCAACGGTATCGGATAGCCCACGAAACCCGCCGATGACCGGGGCGGTGGACTGTCCAGGCAGGTCCGGTGGACCTGTTCCCAGTTGCTCAGGTACAGCGCAATTCTTTCGGTAAGCGAGCAGGGAAATGAAAGTTATTGTCGCCTTCGGCGCGATCGGCGTTATCGCTCTGGCTGTCTGGCTACCTGCAGAGGCACTGGATCAAAGCAACAACATCACCGTTCCGGCCACCCTGACTGCGGTCAGAGATCTGGTCGAGCGTTGAGATCAACCGGGTTCGCCATGAATAAAATCAGCATCAGGACCCGCCTGGTCCTATTGGTTGCCGCGCTGCTCGCTTTGCTCACGACGGCATCGGGCTTCGCTGTCCTGCGGCTGAGTCAAGCCAATGCATCGATTGAAACCATTTACAACGATCGCGTAGTGTCTCTCGGTCAGCTGAAAGGTGTATCGGATGGTAATGCCGTGAACATCATCGAGACGGCGCAAAAAGTTCGGGATGGGATCATACCGGCAGCAGAGGGAATAAAAAGGATTACTGATGCTCGCAGCCGCATTGGCAGGGACTGGAGAAATTACTCGGCGACCTATCTTACGAACCGTGAGAAACAGCTAGTTAGCGAGGCCACACCACTCATGGATCGGAGCGACGCTGCTGCTGCGCGTCTGCTCGAACTGCTACGGTCAAACGACGCGGAAAGCTTGCGCGCATTCGTCGCAAACGACATGTATCCGGCATTCGATCCCTTGTTGGTGGTACTCGGCCAGCTAGTGCAGCTTCAGATGGATGTGGCGCAGCGAGAGTATGTCAAGTCGCACGAAGCGTATCAGCGCGCACGGTGGGGGAACTCCATCGTGACCGTGTTTGTGCTGGCCGCCGCTACCATGGTCTGCTGGTTGCTGATTCGCTCGATCGTGAGGCCACTCGCCGAAGCGGTGCGGGTTGCCGAGACTGTTGCGGCCGGCGACCTGACCTATCGAATCGATGTGACGGGGCGCGACGAGACAAGCCAGTTGCTGGGGGCACTCAAGCAGATGAACGGCAGCCTCGTGGAAATCGTCGGTGGAGTGCGGGCAAGTGGCGAGTCAATCGGGGCGGCGACAAAGCAGATCGCGGCAGGCAACATCGACCTGTCTTCTCGCACTGAGGAGCAGGCGGCATCCCTCGAAGAGACCGCTGCAAGCATGGAGGAGTTGACCGGCACGGTTCGGCAGAATGCGGAAAACGCCCGTCAGGCAAGTGCGCTGGCCAGCAGCGCAGCGGATATTGCGAACCGCGGAAACGACGCAGTGGCACGCGTCATCGGTACGATGGGCGAAATCAGCGAAAGCTCGACGAAGATTGCCGCCATCATTGCCTTGATCGAGGGTATCGCATTCCAGACCAATATTCTGGCACTAAACGCTGCGGTAGAGGCCGCGCGTGCCGGCGAGCAGGGGCGTGGTTTCGCCGTGGTCGCCGGGGAGGTGCGAGTACTTGCCCAACGTTCGTCGAGTGCTGCGAAGGAGATCAAAGCGCTGATCGAGACGTCAGTCGCGCGCGTGGCAACCGGCACGGAACTCGTCAATCAGGCCGGCAGCACAATGCATGAAATCAATAACGCCGTGTCCAGAGTGACCAGCATTATGGGCGAAATTGCGGCGGCGTCGGGCGAGCAAAGTAAAGGTATCGATCAGGTTGGTCATGCGATCACCCAGATGGATGACGTCACGCAACAGAATGCTGCCCTTGTGGAACAGGCGGCGGCTGCCGCGCAGTCACTTGAGGACCAGGCCACAAGGCTCAATGCGGCCGTGGCAACGTTCAAGCTCAATACGGATGCAAGAGCGGTCGTGCACTCACCTTTGGGGCCGGTTGTCAGCGGGCGTGAGTCGGGGGCGTACCGGCGTGCGTTGGATTCGCGTTGCCAGACGACGTGAAGGGCAGCGGGTCCATCATTCAAAAGTAAGGCGGCTGACGGAGAACCTAACAGCGCGATTGCGCAGCATCTGCAACTCACGCGTGCCACGGTGGGCAAGTGGCGTCTGTCTGCGGTTCCTGGAGCAGCGCATTAACCCGAAGTTCCCCCATCCACCCAAGCCACCAAGCGGGTGCAAGCCCCCGTGTTTCAAGGCATCCGCGCTTTCGAAGCCCTTCCTGTGGATTACAAAATGTAGTCACTAAAATTTCTTGAAATCTACGCAATATTACCTATATTTGTTCTATGGCAAGCAGGACTGGAACCGCTCACGTCGTCACCACAACGCGCACTTACAAGGGCACGGTGTACCGCACGCACCTGCTGCGACGTAGCTACCGCGAGGACGGCAAGGTCAAGAACGAGACGCTGGGCAACCTCTCGCATCTGCCCGAGCCGCTGATCGAGATCATTCGGCGCTCGCTGCAGGGCGAGACGTTCGTCCCGCTGGGCCAGGCGTTCGAAGTCACCGGCTCCCTCGCTCACGGCCATGTGCAGGCCGTTGAGTTGGCGATGCAGCGCCTGGACTTCGCGTCGCTGCTGGGCAGCAAGCCCTCACCTGAGCGCGAACGGGTGCTGGCGATGGTGGCCGCGCGCATCGTGGCGCCGCACACAAAGCTGGCCACCACGCGCTGGTGGCACACCACCACGCTGGCGACGGACTTCGGCGTGGCCGACGCGAACGAGGACGATCTGTACGCGGCGATGGACTGGCTGCTCGCGCGCCAGGACGCGATCCAGAAGAAGCTCGCCGCGCGGCATTTGAGCGCCGGCGGCCTGGTGCTGTACGACCTGAGTTCGAGCTACTTCGAGGGCACCACCTGCCCGCTGGCCCGGCTGGGCCACAACCGCGACGGCAAGAAGGGACTGCTGCAGGTCAATTACGGACTGCTCACCGATGCGCGGGGCTGCCCGGTAGCGGTGTCGGTGTATGAAGGCAACGTGGCCGACAGCAGCACCTTCCTGCCCGAGGTGCAGCGCCTGCGCGAGAGCTTCGGCGTCGGGCAGCTGGTGATGGTCGGCGATCGCGGCATGATCTCCAGCAAGGCCATCGACGAGCTGCGCGAGACGCAGGGCATCGACTGGATCACGGCCTTGAAGAGTGCATCGATCCGCGCACTGGTCGAGCAGGGCCAACTGCAGCTGGGGCTGTTCGATGAGCACAACCTCATGGAGATCGCCTCGCCGGAGTATCCCGGCGAGCGGCTGGTGGCGTGTCGCAATCCGCAGCTCGCGACGCTGCGAGCGCACAAGCGGCAGGACCTGCTCGCTGCTACCGAAAAGAACCTGCAGCAGATCAAGGAACGCGTGGAAGCGGGCAGACTCAAGGGCGCCGATGCGATTGGGCTGCGCGTGGGCAAGGTGGTCAACCAGTACAAGGTGGCCAAACACTTTGAACTGCAGATCAGCGACGGGAGCTTCTCGTTTACGCGCAAGCACGAGGCGATCGCCGCGGAGGCCGCGCTGGACGGCATCTACATCATCCGTACTTCGGTCGAGGCCACGCGCATGGAGGCGGCCGAGTGCGTGCGCAACTACAAGGCGCTGGCCAACGTCGAGCGGGCCTTCCGCAGCCTCAAGACGGTGGACCTGAAGGTGCGCCCAATCCACCATCGCACGGCTGCTCGGGTGCGCGCGCACATTCTGCTGTGCATGCTCGCCTACTACGTGGAATGGCACATGCTCGAAGCCTGGCGCGAACTGATGTTCGCCGACACCGACCTGGCGGCCAAGGCCACGCGCGACCCGGTGGCGCCGGCGCAGCGCTCGCAGCAGGCGCAGGAGAAGGTGGTGAGTCGCACCGTGGCGGATGGCTCGCCCGTCCACAGCTTCTCCACGCTGATGGCCGAGCTGGGCAGCATTGTGCGCAACACCTGCCGCACACCAGGAGCTGGCCCCGAGGCGCCGACGTTCGACATCATCACCACGCCCAATGTGACGCAGCGTCACGCACTCGATCTGATCAGACAGATCCACCCGTAGACAGAAACCGGATCTCCGAATTTATGCCGGTGCCTGTGGCACGGGGGCAAACTCGCCCGGCCAATACTGGAACTTCGGATTAACGGGCTGTATGACGAAGTGCGTCCCGGCAAGCCGCGCACGATCGACGATGAACGGCTGGCCCAACTGATTCACAAGACCCTGCACACGAAACCTGTGGATGGCTCTACACACTGGAGCGCGCGCACGATCGCCGCCGAAACTGCCATCTCGCCGACCAGTGTGCACCGTTACTTCAAGTTGCTGGAGCTGCAACCGCACCGCAGCGAAAGCTTCAAGCTGTCGACCGATCAATTCATCATCGAGAAGCTGCGTGATGTGGTGGGTCTGTATCTGAGCCCGCCGGAGAATGCACTGGTACTGTGCGTGGACGAGAAGAGCCAGTGTCAGGCGCTTGAGCGTACGCAACCCATGCTGCCGATGGGTTTCGGATACGTCGAAGGCGTCACGCACGATTACGTTCGTCATGGTACGACCACGATGTTCGCCGCCCCTGAACGTGCTCAACGGCGCCGTACTCGCCACCTGCAAGCCGCGTCACCGGCATCAGGAGTTCCTGTCGTTTCTGCGTGAAATCGACAAGGCAGTGCCGACCGACCTTGACGTGCACTGCATCGTGGACAACTACAGCGCCCACAAGCATCCGAAGGTCAAAGCGTGGCTGGCAGCACGCCCTCGGTGGCATATGCATTTCATTCCGACTTACAGTTCGTGGCTTAACCAGGTCGAACGCTTCTTCGCGCTGATCACCGGCAAGGCCATACGCTGTGGCTCGTTTGGTTCGGTCAGGCAACTGGTTAAACGTATCGATCAATTCGTCTCTCACTACAATCAGGACTGCAAGCCATTCATGTGGACCGCTACCGCCGATTCGATCCTTGCCAGGCTACAAAGACTATGTACGCGAATCAGCGGCACAGAACACTAGGCCCAGTTCAATGAAAAGGTTGCTCTTGAGTGTGGTGCGTCGCTTTTGCATCAATCGTGGAAAAGGATTTATTTTGGCGACGGTTTTCCACCTGTCGTTCTGGGCGCTGCGCTGGGATCTCCTCGGGCGGCGCTCGGCGGGCTCCCCGACCTGTATACCCAATACCATTTCCTATGTCTTCGCAGGCTTGGGCGAGTCGTTTATCGGCGATCGGATCGATACGACGGGGTATGCCTCTGTGATCTTCTCGGTATCGCGGCGGCGTCCGCATTGAGTGCTCTATCTGTCCGCTGATGATCGAGCGATAGAAATCTGCAGTTGGGCAAGCGTGTTGCCGTCCTTGCCCAGGTTCTCCAGGGCGCTAGTACGTACTTGGTGCCCAAAACCGGCGATAGCCTATCCTGCGCTCACTCATTTCCATTGCGTTTTTTGTTGCCCGTAGTAAACGTTTTGCGCAGAGGTAGCGGCTTTCACGCAAATGACAGATTGAGCCCTGTAGAAACGCTGCGTCACCCCGTGCGAAGAGATGACGTAATGGTCGCCGCGAAAGCGCAAATGCAGCGCGCTTCCGGGTGCGAAAAAAATCCGTACGTCCGTACGTCATGCTCTCCGGCTTAAGATTAAACCGCGTGCGAGAACGTTGCATACCTGGTGCGTAAGAGATGTGTATCGGTGTGCTTATCTCGTGCGTCGAGGTGGTTACACCAGACGCAAACCGCGTGCGTTAAAAATGCGCTTTGGCGGAACGACGCAATGCGTTATGGCTGCGTACCCGAAAAACGGGCGAGAGCTTATCGCTGCGTATCGCCTGCGCCCGGCGGATACAGGACATGTCCAGTGCCGTGCGCTATACAGGATGCAAGGTGAGCGTGAAGTGAGCGCAGAAATGGCGAACCTATGGCCAAACCGCATGCGTTGAGGGTTCACAAGGATGTGCAAACCGGTTGCGTTAGCGGCGGTGACGTTGCGGCGTCAAGGTGTCCATGTTCATCGCAAACGCAACGCATAACGGTGGCGACAAGCTCTCTATGCTCAGCGCAGATCGCCTGCGCAATGGCGGTGAATGGGAATGCGTCAGAGGAGAAACGTTGCGCGCGCACGACACGCGAAAAAAAGTGCGTTGTTCTCCCGTGTTCCCATGAGTTCCATGGAGTACCCACGGTGCCTTGCGGTGCAAACGGACGGCGTTGACACGTGCTTTATGCGTGAGCAGGATGGAGCGCAGGCGGAGTGGTCCGATGTGCGCTGGAGGTGGCGATGCCTGTTGCCAGGGTCTATACGAAATCGCAATGGGATGCGTTTGCCCGGACGCTCGATGCGCTGCCGGAAAAACCGCAGGCCGAACGCGGCCTGAGTGTTCGCGAAGCGATGAAAGAGGTGCGTGCCCCTATCCGTCACGCGCAGGGGAAGGGATATGCGCTGGAGCAGATCGCGGAGCAGGCGAAACGGGCAGGCATCGATATTACGGCTGGCATGATCCGCTATGCGCTGCGTTCTGAAGGGAAGGGAAGCCGTGCAGGAAAGGGAAACAGCGCAGGCAGCATGGCGCGTCCTGCGACCGGAGCGCCAGCAACGGGAACTGTCACAACACTGCCCCGCGCGCATGGAGCAGCGCACGGTGGCGTATCACGTGCGAACAGCCTGCGCAATGAGGGGCGCACTGAAGATGGCAATGAAGGCCGCAATGAAGCGCATCCACATGGGGGAAAAGCAGAAGTCAAACCGCAACCCATGCCGGTACAGGGCTCGCTCGTATTTGCGATCAAACCCGATACCGACGACCTGTAAAGGACGGCAATGGCAACGACCCTCAACCCCATCTATCTGGTAGGTGGCAGCAAAGGCGGCGTGGGCAAAAGCATCGTTGCGCTGGCGCTGGCCGATCATCTGCAACGGCGCGACGAGAGCCTCGTTCTGGTCGAGACGGACACGTCCAATCCGGATGTCATGAAGGCGGTCCACGGCGAGATCGAATGCGCGGCGTTTGACCTCGACGAGGCGGACGGCTGGATTGGACTGGTCAACTACTGCGATGCGAAGCGCGATGCGGTGGTGATCGTCAATACGGCGGCACGCAATCAGGCGGGTGTGGCGCGCTATGGCGCGACGCTTGCCAGTACGCTTGATGAACTGTCGCGGCGGCTCGTCGTGTTCTGGGTCATCAACCGGCAGCGCGATAGTCTGGAGTTGCTGCGCGAATTCGGCGCGACGTTTCCCGATGCGACCACCCACGTCGTGCGCAACGCTTACTTTGGCATTGCCGACAAGTTCACGCTCTATCAGGATTCGAACATCCGCAAGGGGATCGAAGCGAAGGGGAAATCACTGGATTTTCCGGACCTTGCGGATCGCGTGGCCGATGACCTTCGCAGCCAGCGCCTGTCGGTGCGCAAGGCGGCAGAGACGCTGCCCATCGGGCAGCGTGCCGAACTGCTGCGCTGGCGCTCGCTCTATGACGCAATGTTTACCGGTGTGATTGTCGATGACTGATGGGACATCCGGTGCCTGGACGCACCCGGGACGTCTGCGCCGCTCGCGGCGCACCCGCCCGCCCGATCCGCTTGCGCGCCTGTTCCTCGACGTGTCGGGCGAGGTCCCGAACGAGGCGAGCATCGCGCGCATGCGACGCGTGTCGGCGGCGCTGAACCTGCACGATAACGATGCGCTGTGGTCGGTACTCGCCGTGCTCGAATACTATGCGCGGCTATATGAGGTGATGCCGGATCGCATCAGGAAAGTGGGCGAAGGCGGCCTCGATACGATGCGCGCCGAAGTGAGGGAAGCGACGGATGTGCTGATGGCGCAGCACCGCGATGCGCTCGCGCGTTGCAAGGAAACGATACGGCTTGCCGAGCACATGATCCACGAGCATGAGGAACGCTACCGGGCCGCTCTCGCGGGACTGAACGAGGCCGCGCTCGATGCGCTGGTGGACCGCTCTGCCAACCGGATCGCGCGTGCTGCCGGCAACCGTCTGATGGGCGCGTTTGCCGTCGCCACACGTGAGCAGCGCGCGCGACTTGACGGGGCCATCGCGGTTTTCGAGCGGGCGACGCTGGAAGCGGGGCGGCAGGCGCAGGCCGGGGCGCAAATACTGGAGCGCCGGTACTGGCGCGCGCTCAGGGCCGTGCTGGCGCTCGGGTTAACAGTGCTGGCCGGTGCGGCAGCGATAGCTGTCTGGCTGGCCGTGTGGCGGGGATAACAAACAGGTGCGACAGGCGCGAGAAGTGGAAAGGGGATCCCCGGCCTGTCGCGTGATGCGCTCGTGCATGACGTTGCGCCGTGCGATGAATGCGCTGATGTCTATCAGCAACCTGACCAGATCGTCGGCCTCCAGTGCCAGCATGGGAGTCACGAAGCCCGTGTCGGTGGCCCGCGTGACAGCGATACGGAAATGCTCGGCGTTGCGGTATTCATCGTCGGTCACTTCAACCGGGGTTGTGAAAACGTGGCCGGAGCCGTTGTTGATCGCGATCACGATGACCTTGATGCATTGTTTCATGATTGCCCCTGTCCGGATATGCACGCCTGACGGCATGCGGTTACGCAGCGTTCTGCGTCATGGACGCGTCGTCAGGCGGCGCCTCGGTTGCGGCGCTCGCAACAGTTGCGGCAGTCGGGAACGGCCACGCGGGGGCGGACCGTTGCGGTCTGTCGCGGCGGGCTCCTGTGTCCCGGTCGGGCCGTCCACCGGCGACGGGGTTCCGGTGCCTTCGCCGGGTTCCGTGCCGTTGATGCGGTCGTGGCCGTGACTGTCGCCGTGGTCGTCGCCTTGCGCGTCGCCGTCCTGCGCTTCATCGCCGGTGTCGCCTTCCTCGTCGTCACCCTCATCCGCGTCATGGGCCACGCCGTAGGAACGGGCTGCCGGGATTTCGCGATCGGTGAGGATTTCAGGCAACCATGCCGACTTTGCGAGTCGCAGTTCGGCGGCGGCTGCCGCATCGGCCTTCTTCATCTTGCCGAGGTCGGCGGCGATCTTCGGTGACACGGCGCTGGCGACGACTTCCGCGATGCGCGCCTTGCTGACGTGATCGAAATACGAGGCGCGCGTGGGCGTCCAGTACCGCGTCATGTCGAGGTTCAGCGCGCTGGCAAGCGCATTGATGGCGTGAGGCGTTTCTTCCCCGGCGATGCCGTCGAGCAGCGTGCCGGTGCAGCAGGCGAGCAGGTCCAGCAGGGTCGTGCCGGGGTCCTGTTCGATCAGCCACGGCAGCAGGTCCGCGCGCCGCGCGGGCAGTTCGCGGCCCCAGTGCTCGCGCTGCGCCTCGAGGACGCCCCATGCGGTGGTGGCGGGCAGGTCGTCCGCCGCGTCGAGCAGGCTGTCCCGGTTGCTGTTGCACGACAATGCCAGTGCGTGCGGCGCGAAGCTGAGTCCGTACCGTTCCGGAAAGATTTCCGGAATCCTGCGTTGCAGGAGCGCGGCGAGCGCGACGCACGGCTGTGCGATGAGTTCCGCATGAACGGCGGCGGTACGGTGCGCGGTCAGGCGCTGGCAGAGCTTCGCGCTGTGAACAGGCTTCTCTTTCTGCACCGGTTGTGCTGTCGGGTCCGGTTCACTGTCCGCTTCGGGCGTGCCGGTCACGGTCGCGCCCGCCGCATCCAGTGCCGCACTGTTCTCACGTCGCACCAGACCCCGCTCGACCACCAGTTCGCCCTGCGGGCTCAGGATCACGAACGCGCCTGCCTCGGCCATCTGCTGAACGTCCCACGTCAGCATGCGGCTTTCGAGCGCGATGAGGGTGGTGTTCACCCGGTCGATTTCGGTTTCGAGCCGTTCGGCTTCCTCGTACGCGTTCTCGCTGTCCTCGCCCAGGGCGTCAAACTGTTCGGCCGGTTCGTCCTGCCTCGCGATGAGCGCGTCCATTTCCCGCTGTTCGTCGTTGGTGAGGGCGCGCTGCACCGGTTACAGCCTGCCGTAGCGGTTCAGTTCAAACACATCGTGCTCGATGCGGCCCTCGGCCTAGCCCCATCCCTCATTTCGGACTGCTTCGGCGACGGCGTCGAGCTTCTGTGCGGCGAGACGCTGCAGCAGCTCGGCATCGGCAATGTATCCCGCGTTTTCATCGTCGCTGAAGGGGTCACGTCTCACGTAACCTCCCTGTGCTTCATAGGCGTCCAGCCCCACGAAGCGCACCAGACGGCTGCTGCTCGCGTCGATCTCGGTGCGCGTGATCGCCTGACGCAGATAGTTGGGCTGGCGTTGCCACTCGTTTGCATCGAACCAGATGCGTTCCTGCGTTTCGTGATCCTCGGTAAGCGCGAGCGCCGAAAGCTGGTCGAGCGTGATGGCGTCCTCGCGCAGCAGGGCAAGCAGCTTCGGGGAGGTGCTGGCGAGCTTCATGCGTCGTTTTACCGTGATCGGCGCAGCCGAGAAAAGTGCCGCGATGTAATCGACGCTGCGACCTTCCCCGGCCAGCATCCGGTAGGCGCGCAGCACGTCGAACGGGTCGAGTCCTTCGCGTTCGTTGTTCTCGATCAGCGAAATGGCGAGGGCTTCGCCTTCGCTGACGATGCGCACCGGCACCGGGTAGTCAGCGGTAATGTGACCCTGCCCGAACAGCAGGTCGAGTGCGGCCTGTCGGCGCTGACCGGCACAGACGCCAAGCTTGCGATGCTTGCCTCGCGAGCCCTTCATTTCGTGAACAATGAGGTTTTGCAGCAGCCCTTTCGCCCTGATGTTCGTGGCGAGCGCGTCAATGCCCGACAGCGGTTTCGTACGGGCGTTGAGCGGCGAGCGCCGCAGGGCGGAATACGGCACGGTCACGACCGGCTGCTCGTTGCCGAAACTGGTTTCGAGCAGTGGCGCAGCGTTAGCCGTCGCGTCTGTGATGACGTCGGCTTCGGCGGCGTTTGCGGTATCGTTCGCAGTGTCGTTCATTCGCGTGTTGACTTCGGCTTGCATGATTCACTCCAGATAGAAAATGGAAGGTTCCGGGTCGCGTTGGTACGGAATTCCGTCAGGGCTGGACCCGGATAGGAATCCTGACAGAATGAACCGGAATCGGGCGGCGATGGGCCGCCGCCCGTGCCGTGCTTACGCCTTCATCTGGCGCATCGCGTCTGCGAGCATCCACAGCGCACGGTTCAGTTTCACGTTCTGGTCGATGCCGGTGACGGGGCGGGTGGACATGGAGCGTCCGCTGCGCGAGCGTCCATGCAGGCCGCCCTTGGTCAAGGACTCCTGAATCCGGTTAAAAACGGTCCAGAGATCGTCGCGGCAATCCTCGAAGCGGCGCACGTTCAGAAGCTGGCTTTCGGTAACCGGGGCGGGCGCTTGCGCGTCGGTCGGGTCGTAACGCAGCGCGAGGGCGGAGCGGGCGAACGCGTGCTGTTCGTCGCGGCTGAGTGTTACGGCGCGCATGCCGTCCTTCTGTTCGCGGATCAGGTCAAAGCCGTCGAGCACCTCGAATGCGCCGATGACGACGTTCTGCACGATATTGCCCTTGTGGGGTATGCGAACCTCGCCGACGGTTTCGCCCGCGACCATGCCGTTCTGGCAAACAAACCGGTAGACGCCACCCAGCATTTGATAAGAGCTGGTCCCATCGTGCGAATTGAGGAGAATGATTTCGTTGACGTCCTCGCCGGTAATCTCGTTCGCGGGGCGCATGCGGATCAGATGTTTTGTGAATTCGCGCCTGTCCTGATCGCGCACGCGGGTCTGGCAGACCATGAACGGCTGGAAGCCTTCGTTGCGCAGGCCGCGCAGCACGTCGATGGTCGGGATGTAGGTGTAGCGCTCCGAGCGGCTTTGGTGCTTGCCGTCCGCGAAGATGGACGGGGCGACGCGGCGAATCTGGTCGTCCGAGAGGGGGGAGTCGGAGCGGAGCATCGGGGAGCCATAACGGAAGGAGGAAGCAAGTTGCATGTCAGTCTCCAGAGAGAGAAACAATCAAAAAGGGTTGATCGGTGTTGCGCTGACCGGGCTCCAAGATTCGCCCCGCTGTAGGGGTTGGGCTCGTCCTGGTGGAACCCGGGGCTGGCTTTGCTGCCGCCAGTCTCCTGAGTTCGCGCCCGTGCGACTCAAGGAGCCGATGGGGGGCAAACGTCAAGGAAAAAAGGCGAGGGAGGGGTGCGGGCAACACGGTCCCTCGCCCCTTGACGTTTGCCCCCCATCGGCTACTGTCGCGGGTGTCGGGCGGGAACTGAGGAGACTGGTGAATGCAAGGCGTCGGGTTTGAGCGGGATGAGCCGCCGCGCGGCGAGCGCGAATGTGGAGGCCGCCTGCGGCCTTCACCTGATTGGGGGTTAAAAGGTGTTGGGTGTTGGGTGTTGGGTGTCGGAGGTTGAGGTTTTGCGCCAGAGGTTGAAGCCCGGGAGGGCCGGGACGCCGCCGGCGGCCCGGTGCGAAGCACGAAAGCCCGCCCGCAGCGCAAGCGGAGGGGGTGCCCTGAGAGGGCGTTGGGATCGCAGTGACGTAGCTTCCGGCATCGTTGCTAGAATGCCGGACTGAAGAACGGACCGTTGCGACCCATGCCTTTGCCAGTCGATATTGAACTGCTCGCGGATGTGAGCATGAATGCCCTGGATGCGACGCGACAGCGTGACCAGATGTCCGGGCGTGCGCGCACCAGCGCCTTCACCGGATCGCGCATCAGGATGCGGGACCACGAACTGCTGGTGGTCGAAATTGGCCCCTTCGGGCAGGGGCCGGGCCGTACGGTGACCTTCCGCGCGCAATCGGTGGGGGCGGTCGTCGCACCGGCGGGTGCGATTCTCGATACGCGCTGGGGCATCTGCGAAGTGGTGGCCTGAACCTGGGTGCGAGGTTGCGCACAACGGGCGTTCAGGCGGCGTTACCGTGTGCGCATGTACACGGGATAAAGCGACGGGCTCAGTTCGCACAGGTCCGCACGGCGTTCGACCAGGTCGTGATGACGCCTTTGGCACCTCAGATTCAGCAGATCAGGACGAGGCGCATTTCCCGTTCGCGGCAAGCCGTCGGGAGGGTTGCGCGAGACCGGTTTTCCCGATCAGCGGCCAGGCGGTAAACCAGGCCAGATCGGAGTTGTTGCCGGCTCCTTCGTAGCCCGCATTGAACCTCACGAGCAGGGGGCAGACGCCGGTCGCCTGTGAAACGTTGCTTGAATACGAACCGCTCGCACACCCTGACATTCCACTGGAGCATTCAATCCTGAAGGGCGTCGCAAGGATTGCGTGCCTTTGCTGACCGTCTTCTGCGTTCGGCTAGCATGGTCCTTCGGCACTCTGGCGAGCCGCAATGGCAGGCGTACCGCTGGCGGAGTTCACGTGTGTGACGACCTTCCACGAAGAGCGCGTAGTCGATGCTGAGCTCCTCGCCAGCCCGTATCGGCTGAACGGTAAGTATGAATATCCGGCCGTTGTGATCCTCAGCCTCGCAGTTGGGGCGGCACGCATGGTTGATCCAGCGGGCGCTGTTGCCGCCTACTGCCCCGTCGATAACAGTGCCGTCGCCGAGGTCGAAATAAAAAGTGTGGTCCGGATGTGCCGGATCACGTGGATGGCGGCGCAGTGCTTCGTCCCACGGGATACGTTCGCCGAGGTACTCACAGACGAGTTCGCCCGGGGCAAGCTCACGCGTGGCGAACACCCCTCTGCCGTGGACCGTCGACCGCCGGACAGCAATCCGGCGGCTGCGATCACGGATGGCATTGGAGGGTTTCAACGCGGGAGCATCAGAGGTGTTCGTCAGGGGCATTGTCGACACAGTTGCAGGGCGGATGGAACCGGACAGGAGCAAAAGCATAGGGTGCACGGCCGAATTCACCTTTGCAACCGGCGCGGGCGGTTCCTGCATCAAAGGCAAAAACGGAAGGACGGACAACCAGCATGGCGTGACGTGCTGCCGCGAAGCGGGGGCAGGGCCTGAAAGAGCTACAGGATCCTCAGATCCCGGATCCTGCCGATCTGCGGTGAGCGTTTCAGGATCAGCTCGGCGATGAATTCAGGGAGCAGGGCGCGAGGAATGCTCGCCGGAACATCGTCAACCCGTTGTGAAGCGATGCGCGCGATAAAGTCATTGGGGGCACTTGCCAGACTGTGCTCATAGCTCACGCAGTAGTCCATGATGCAGCGTGCTCCCAAAGATATTTTTCATGCGCCTGCTGATTCTATCAGCAGCGGAGCGGTGCGCTCCACGGTGACTGCAGGGAAGCTGGCATCGACCGAGCGGTTACGCTGGTCGCTGGCAGATGACGTGTCTGGCCTGAAGCTGAAACTGGAGTCGACGGATTTTCGCCGGGGACGCGTACCGGTGCGACGGGATGGCGGTAAATCTGGCGCGTGTCGGAACATGGCCGAGATCTGGACACATCGGGAGGGCAATTAATAAGACCCGTTGGGTAGAAAGTCAGATGATCGGGGAACATGGACGGTTCATGCCATTTGGAAACAACAAAACATTGGTGGGTGTCAGCCCGCGGGACGGTTTCAGATCGTCGACGGGCGGCAATGAACCGTGAGCCGTCGCAATGCTTCGTGAGATAGATGCCGTAATGACGTCGGCTCTTTGCGGCGCGCGCTCAAGCAGTGCAACACGGGCAACTGGAAAAATGCTGTGGGAAGGACAGGGATGGCCATTGCAACGAGGTGCGATCGAAACAACGGCAAGACCGTGCACGACCCCTGATAGGAGTGTCGAGGCATCGCCGATTCAGGTGTTGCATCGCTATCTGGCGCAATCGGCGATAACACGTCGGCTGCAAGAAAACGCTTCAACCGTTCTTCGGCCTCTACAATCCGATGGGAGGGCATCGCAGTGAGCTGTTCGTCATGCAGCAACAGGACGTGTTCAAGAGCACGCCTGTCAGCTTCGGATAATGGCCGGCCACCTCCCGTTTTGGCGCACACGGCAACAGAGTGAAGTGCCGTTTCCGAGATTCGAAACGGCGCGAGGTCGCGAGGGCCACTGGTTGCTTCCTGAACGAAGTAGGCAATGTACAGGGTTCTGAACAGCCGACCGATCAGCTCAACGTTGCAATTCCCTGCACGCAGCGCGGCAAGCGCAAGGTGGTGTCCCAGAGTGCGATCGCGCGAGATCGTCGCCGGGAGAGGTAACAACATGTCCCGTGTCATCGGCCGTCTGCCGGTGGTTTGCTTTGACCTGCGTGACTTTGGGTTGGATGCCATAGAACATTCTTCGATTCGTTAGCGTATTTTCCGACACGGAAAATCCATGTGCGGGCGGCGTCAGGTCAAAGATATGGAAAGCAGACGCACGGAAAAATCTGGCAAAGAATATCAAGGCGCGCCTGCTGAAGCGACTGGCATCTGGACATTACCAGGCATCAGAGAGACTGCCGCCAGTAAGAATAAACGGGTCGACGAGGGGCGAAGAAATGTCGGAATGAATCCGATGGCCAACCAGAACTCGGTGCTCGATCTTTCCGGACCTAATTCGACTCTACCGGAACGGGCGGCTCCGCCAATCGGGCTCCGGCTCACGCTTCAGGAAGTATCCGCTCTGGAAGCAGCCATCAGTTCGTCCACGATGTCGCACTGGGGCTGGAAGGTCGACGCTGCTGGCAGAGTTACCGCTGAAAGTGGCCAAGTGGTCTTCCGTGCAGGCTTTGCCTCGGCGATCCGTAAAACCGTCGATCACGTTGCGGATTTCTAATATGATGAAAACACGCGCAATGCTTTGAAGTTGTTGAAATGTTATATACAGCACTAGCAAAAACGGCGCGGCGCACATTCGCGAGTCGGCTGCTCGCAAACGGGCATTCGTTAGAAACCGTGCAAGTTCTGCTTGGGCATGCGCATCTGGACCACGTTTCGCCATACCTTGAAGTTTCGCCACGTGAGCGGCGTGCCGCGGTCGCTGGGTTCGACGGATGGTTAGATTAAAGAAAATGAGGATTCCGGCCGTTAAATCACTGACGCTATCAATGCTTGCAATCTCTACCTTGCATGCTATCATTGATATCAATGAGGCAAGGAGTAGATATGGCAAACCTTTTGGTACGTGGGGTGGATGACGCGCTTGTTCAAAGCTTGCGCGAGTTGGCGGCTGCTCATGGCCGCAGCTCAGAAGCTGAGCACAGGGAAATTCTTGCCAGAGCGCTGCGACGACCGAAGCGAAAGAGCTTTGCGGAAGTGCTGATGGCCATGCCCGATGTGGGCGAAGACGCAGATTTCCAGCGCGTTGACGACGCGGGTGAGGTCGCGCGTGTATTTGATTGATACGAACGTCATCAGTGAAGCAAGGAAGCGCGATCGCGCGAACAGCGGCGTCAGAAAGTTTTTCAGACAGGCGGCAAAGAGCGACGCGGAGATCTACATGTCGGTCGTGACCGTCGGGGAACTGCGTCGGGGCGTTGAGCTGGTCCGGCACCGTGGCGACGCCGCGCAAGCGAACTTGCTTGAAACATGGCTTCAAACAATCCTGATTGAGTACGCGCAGAACATCCTTCCGATTGACGAAGACGTTGGACAGGTTTGGGGGCGTCTTCGAGTGTCGCATCCCGAGCACGTCTTGGATAAATTGATCGCAGCGACGGCTTTGATTCACGATCTAGTCGTCGTGACGCGGAACATTGACGATTTTTCGGCGACGGGTGTTCGTCTGTTGAACCCATTTGAATAACGGAAAAGAATCTTTCCCGTTGTCCAATCACGACGCGCTCGATGCGCATAAATGCGGCCTGAGAAATGTCGTTATCAAATCGATCTATGGCATCCGTAGGCCGAGTACGCTGACAATGATCGCGATGGCCGCGCAGTTGACGTGCTCATATGCAAGCATCTGCTTCAGGGTCTTGCTGGTGGGGCCGACGCGTTTCGCGATCTCCTTCGTGCCTTTGTCTTTGACGGCATGGCCGAGGGACGTACGGATTTCTCCTGAGTCGCCGCTCTCGTAGGCCTCAGCGAGGTAGTGGCGGATGGTCTCGTCGTCGGTCAGCTACTCGGACGCGTCGAATGGTTTTGCTTTTGTCATGTGGACAAAATAAAGAAGCCCGCGATGCCGGTCGGCGTGTCGCGGGCTTGGCGCCGTGAGTAGGGGTGTTAGGCGAACGACATTTCGAGGCTGATGCCTGAATAGTTCACCCGTGGTGCGACCTCGCGGCCATCGCCCTTCTCGAAGTACACAATGCCGTACCGCTCCATCGTCTTAAGCGTGCGCGAAAGGTTGGACTTGGCCCGTCCGGACGTTACGGACAGCTCCGTCAATGAAGCCGGATTCGTCTTGGCAATCAGAGCGAGCAACGCCTGATTTTTTCCCGACAGCACTTGCGCGAACGACTCAGGCGACGAAAACCAGATCTTCGGCTCGTCAGGTGACGGCTTGTATTCGCCCCGCGCGATTGCCATCGTCCGGGCCTTGAATTGCTCCATCGGGGCAATCCCGACTTTCAGGATGTGTTCGTTAGTCATCGCTCTCGCTCCTTTCCTTCATCACTGTTTCGACTTCGGTCCAGAAGTCTGCAAGCAGTGTCGCGGCATCCATATAATCGTAAAACCGGATGCGCTCGCCAGCGTGCTTGTGGTCGTACTCGATCCGAGTCCGTGCGCCGGGGCCTGCACCTTCCCTGACCGGATGCGCGTTATCGAATCCCAACAGGCGCGTACCCTTCTCATCGTGCAACGTCAGGGAATATTTCATTCCGTGTGGGCGCTCCGGTGATACTGCGATGCGCGCTACTTCAAATTTCACCCAGCAACACCCGGTCTCGTCGACGGTGTACATCACGCCGTCCAGCTCGAGCAGGGTGTCCAGGCTGTGGACTCGATCTGTCATGGCCGTAATGTTATCATCGGATGACAACTAAAGCAAGGGATGCTCGGTTTCCGGGAACACGTCGATGACGAACGCGACATAGACGAAGCCCTGCCAGCTCGCCAGTGGAGTAAGAGACCGAGCGTAGTCGAACTATTTCCCGGTCTCTCCTCCCCGAACCGGACTTGCGCCTCTCAGCGCATCCGGCTCTCCATTCAAGCGTTGCTCATAGCAAAGGCGACATCGGCATAGCGAGACTCGATGGTGTTGCGTGTCTCATCGCGCATGATGTACGGATTTTCCGACGGCGTACGCCACCTGAACTGACCCTTGCGGCTGGTGACCAGGCGCCGCAGCGCCACCGCCCCATACCAACCCCGACTGTTCTGGCCTTGTAACATCCATGTTGCAGCCTGTCCCGGCTCCGGTGCCCGGATATGGTCGCGCATCAGCGACCGGAACCCGCTCCTGCAGTTGCTTCTTCCAGTCCGTGATCTGGTTCGGATGGACATCAAACTGCTGGGCCAACTCTGCCAGCGTCTTGTCGCCCTTGAGCGCCGCGAGTGCCACCTTTGCCTTGAACGCCGGTGAGTGTGTCCGTCGGTTTCGTTTCGTCATCTTCTGGTTCCTTGTCGCCGGCCATTATGACCGACTCACGCCCCAGCTTTTCCACTCAACGAACTGTCCGAATTCTCGGCGCCACCTCTCTGCTTGCCGCATACGTTTTACGGAACGCGGAATAAAAAAATCAACGTCAGGAAGCGTGGCGCCGATGATTTTCAGTTCAAGCTGATTTTGCATAGGACTACGGGGGAACTCCTGGGAAAACTATCGTGCAATGGATGCGCCGCGAAACGCAATTTTGTTCTCGCAAGGCGATTTGCCCAACTCGACCTCGCCCGCTAAATCCGGAAGTACGCTTTGCGCACATTTGATGCGCTAGCCACTCCCCCGTCGTTCGTATTGGAAACAGTGCCGTGCGGATAGGGAGTCATCGGCAACAGACGGAAGGTGGAGACGGCGATGAAAATCCGTTTTTCTCTGAAAGAAGTGGCAGAGGCGCTTTCCTTGTCGCCGACGACCGTACAGAAACTGGTGCGCGAAAAAAGCTTCCCTGAACCGCGGTTACTATCCGGCCGCAGGGTGGGATGGCTCGCACACGAGGTCCGGAAGTGGGCTGACGCTCGCCCCGTTGCTGACCTGCTGCCGCCGGAGAAAGCGGGCGCTAGAAAGCGGCAAATTCCTCAAGGCGAGCGGCCAGCTTCGTGATCCATTCGCGTTTTCCGGCATCGTAGCTGTAGAGGTTGTCGCCGCCCACCCCCCAACGACACTCAGCTTAATGTTACGAATGATGTTGTCGGCTACCTCGTTGATGCACCTCTCCGCGCCGAGGATCGTCCGTGCGGTTTTCGACCAGGGTTGTGCAGCGTCCGTCCCGTCACCAGGATCGGGAGATCAGTCATTGGCTCGCTGCTTGCCTTCCAATAGGGTTGGTAGCGCACAATGATGTACGCGATAGCCGCCCGCGTAAGGCGTTCTGTGGTCGGGGCGAGGCGACGTCCAGCATTCTGGGCAGTGTAAGGAAACAGATAGTGGGCGCCGCAAATCACCCATCGTTGCTTAACGATCAGATCGACCGGCGAGCGGGGCCTGGTGTGCAGTCGCAAATTCTATCCGCTTATTTTTTGTCCTTGCCTGCGGAGTTGCCCGTTATATGTTCAAGATGGATCGCGAGTTGCGTGAGCCATTCGCGCTTCTCCTTATCGTATCTGTGCCGGTTATAGATGCCCGCGACGCCCGGCAGCACGTGGCCGAGAACAGCCTCGGCCACCTCGTGCGGACACCCGAGAGCAGCCAGCATAGTTCGGGACGTGCGGCGCAGATCGTGCGGCGCCCAGTGTGACACAGGTAGTTGCGGTCGCAACGTCTGGCCCGGCTTGAGCGAGTAGGGTTGGTGCGCCCATACAACGGCCTGCACGCTTTTCTGAGGTATATGGCGACTGTCGGCAGTCGGAAACAGGTAGCCTTTCCCGTATAGTCCGAGCCGACGCTGGACAATCTTTTCCGCGCGCCCGGCCAGCGGCACGCGATGGTCGGTAGCGGACGCCCGGTTCTTGTTCTTGGTCTTTGCCTTTGGAATGGTCCACCACAAGCCGTCCGGCTCTTTCGACATTTCCTTGCCTTCCATCACAACTATTTCGCCGCCGCGCAGCCCGGTCCATAGGTACATGGTCAGCACGTCGGAGATCGTTTCTGACAGCTTCGACAGCCACGGATGAGAGTAGCCAGTTCGTCTTCGCTGAGCACGCGCTTGACGTTCTCCACCTTTCCGCTGCGTTTTCGCCCCACGCTTCTCAGTTTGCCGCGCATGACCTGCCGCCACCAGTTTGGGGTGTCCTCTGGAACGCGGCCCGCGTCCAGCGCGTAATCCCATGCTGCGCCAAGCTCGGAACGCAGAATGGCAGCGTTCCGCGGTGCCTGACGCTCCCCATCGAGCAGGTCGAACGCCTGTTTTCGCGTGACCGAGGCGGCGGCCAGGCCGGCAATCGGGGCGATCTTTGCCATGATGCGCCGACGGGACTGCGCGGCGCCGAGCGAATCGCGGTACCGTTCAATATGGCCCGTGAGGAAATCCTCACACAGTTTTCGCACCGTGTATGATTCCGGCGTCGCAGCTATCACAGGTTGGTTCGATGCCTTGCGTGTGAGAACAGGGTCTTCGCCAGCGTCGCGGCGCGTCCGGATTTCTTGCCAGTCGGCTATCGCGGCAGCGTAGGACGTTGCTGGCCACTCTCCCAGCTTCTGCTGGCGCATCCGGCCGTCGACGGGCGACTTGAACCGGTAGGTCCAACTGCGCCGCGATGCAGTCGCTTCCAGACGAAGGCCCGGGAACGCCTCGAAGGTGATGTGGGTACCAGGTTTGAGCTGTTTCGCGGCCTTGGCATCAAATCGCATGGTCGGCGTAGGTTTTAAGCGATTCAGAGTAAAAAGCTACGCCAACGTCTAGAGTTTTGCAACTTGGCGATGACCGTAGATACCTCTTGCGGCGCAGGTTGTGGATGCAAAAAGCCCTTATGTGAAGGGCCTTTGATGAAGAAGTGCCTCGCGTGACAAGCCTCTCGCGGGATGATGAAGGAAAAGGCCTCGATGCTCGCAGAACAACGTCACCAATACATCCTGGCGCAAGTCGCCAAAACCGGCGCGCTCTCGGTCGCTGAACTGGTGCGCGAACTGAATGTGTCGCGCGAGACGATCCGCCGCGATCTGAATGCGCTGGCCGGGCGCGGTCTACTGGTCACGACCCACGGCGGCGCGCTGTCGAGCGACCGGCGCGAGCCCGACCTCGATACGCGCGAAGCCGCCAATGCGGGCGCCAAGCGGGCGATCGGCGAGCGCGCGGCCGAGTTCGTGCCGGACGGCGCTTCGCTGATCATCGATTCGGGCAGCACCACCCAGGCGGTGGCGCGGGCGTTGCTCGACCGCCATCGCCTGGCGGTCTATACGAACGACTGGCGTATCGCGCTGCTGCTCGGCCGCCGCAACGATAACCGCGTGACGCTGCTGGGCGGCGAACTGTCGGATATCGAAGACGCCACCTTCGGTCTCGACACGGTGCACCAGTTGACGCAGTACCACGCGGACTTCGCCTTTATCGGCGCGGGCGGCATTTCGCCGGACGGCTACCTGACCGACTACAGCCGCATGGCCGCCGAAGTGCGCAGCCGCATGATCGCCGCCGCCGACACGGTGGTGATCGTCGCCGACCACTCGAAGTTCGGGCGCGTGACGCCGGTGCGCATCAACGGCATCGAATCGGCGCGTTATCTGATCACCGAACTGGCGCCGGAGAAGGTGCTCGGCAAGGCGATCACGGCGCATGGGCCGGAAATCCTGATCGCCTGAGCGGTTGACGGTCCAATGTCTCGTGCACCTCGGGGTCACGCTGTGCTCCGCCGCGTCCCCATCACTTCACTCGAATCCCAAGCTGTTTCAGCGCACGGTCGATCGCCGCCACCGCGTTATGCAGTTCGTTCGCGTCGATCGCGCCGATGCAGCCCACGCGGAACGTTTCCACCTGCGTGAGCTTGCCCGGATACAGCACGTAACCGGCTTCGCGCACCGCGGCGTAAAAGTCCGCAAAATTCCACGCGGGGTCGCGCGGCGCGTGAAATGTGACGATCACCGGCGCCTGCACGTCGGGTTTCAGAAACGGCTCGAAGCCGAGTGCTTTCATATCGTTCACCAACGCCGCGCAGTTCTGCCTGTACCGAGTGCCGCGCGCCGCTTGTCCCCCTTCCGCGATGAATTGATCGAGCGCCTGACGCAAAGCCGCGACCACATGAGTCGGCGGCGTGAAGCGCCACTGCGTCGTCTTTTCCATATAGACGTATTGATCGTGGAGGTCCAGCGCGAGCGACGGCGAGCGTCCTTCGCCCCGTTCCAGCACGCTGCGCCGCACAATCACGAATCCCATTCCCGGCACGCCTTCCAGACATTTGCCGCTCGCCGAGATCAGCGCGTCTATGCCGCCGCGCCGCAAGTCGATCGGCAGCGCACCGAACGAACTCATCGCGTCCACGATCAGGCTCTTGCCGTGCCGCTGACACACTGCGGCGATATCGTCGAGCGGATTGAGCAGGCCGGCGCTCGTTTCCAGATGGACTTGTGCAACGTGGCTGATGCGCGAATTGCGATTGAAAGCGTCTTCGATGGCGGCAGCGCTGACCGGTTCGTCCTCGCGCAGCGCCAGTTCGACATAAGCGATCCCCATGCGCTGCAAGATGCGGATCAGGCGGGCGCAATACGCGCCGTTGTTCGGCACCAGCACACAGCCTTGACGCGGCACCAGCGTGCCGAGCGCCGCTTCGACCGCGAAGGTGCCGCTGCCCTGAAGCGGTACGCATACGTAGTCACTTTCGCCATTTACGATCTTCACGAGATCGGCGCACACGCTATGGGTCATGCGATTGAACGCGGCGTCCCACGAACCCCAGTCGCGCAGCATCGCCTCGCGAGTTTGCGGCGAGGTGGAGAGCGGTCCCGGGGTCAGCAGGATTGGGTCGTTTCCAAGGATCACACAAGCCTCCATCATCAGATGAATGTTCGTCGCCCAGACCGGGTGACAAAAAGATTGATTTGGATATTATTGGCGAATTGTGTCATTTTTTGGAATTCGACAGAATAGTCACGGCGTTGTCATGGAAACCTGTGATCCTTGCCGTGCCCGTTCAGGCATGGCCGGCAGCGCGAACGTTGTTGGGGAGCTGTTAGTCAGGCTGAAGGAGAAGCGGCAAAGTTGTCGGCAATCTGCAATCCAAGCGGAACTGCACGGCAACTGGCTGCGGGCAACACGCAAGCGGCACGGCGCTAACGCCGTTCAATCACAACAGGTATCGGGCTATCCCGACCGTCTGGTTTTTTGCCTTTCGGAGAGAGCGACATGACAAAGACGAATTCCTTTCACGCCACGGCCGGCCTCGCACGCAAACTGTTGCCGGCGCTGATCGCCGCGGCAGCATTCGGCGGCACGGCAATGCAGGCGCATGCGGCTGACGCAGTGGTGCTGTACACCGCCGACGGCCTCGAAAACCTCTATAAGGATGTGCTGCCGGCCTTCGAAAAGAAGGAGGGCGTGAAGGTCAACATCGTCACGGCAGGTAGCGGCGAAGTGGTGAACCGCGCCACCATCGAGAAGGATCAGCCGAAGGCCGACGTGATCGTCACGTTGCCGCCGTTCATTCAGCAAGCCGACCAGTCCGGCCTGCTGCAGGCTTATCAGAGCGCCAACTACAAGAACGTGCCGGCAATCGCCAAGGCGCCGAATGGTGCATGGGCGACCTTCGTGAACAACTACTTCTCGTTCGCGATCAACCCGGACGTCACGAAGAACCAGCCGAAGACATTCGCCGACCTGCTGCACCCGGACTACACCGGCAAGGTCGCCTACTCGAACCCGGCCACGGCTGGCGACGGCATGGCTGTGATCATCCTGACCACGTCGCTGATGGGCGAAGACAAGGCGTTCGATTACCTGAAGAAGCTTGAAGAGAGCGCCAAGTTCCACACCAAGGGCACGGGCTACCTCGACGTGCTGCTCTCGCGTAACGAAATCGCCTTCGCCAACGGCGACCTGCAAATGGATCTGGACGACGCAGCGAACGGCGGCCTGTCGCTCAAGCCGATCTTCCTCGCAGCCAGCGCCGGCGGCAAGCCGACCACGTTCCAGTTGCCGTACGCGATCGGCCTGATCAAGAACGGTCCGAACCAGGCAGAAGGCAAGAAGCTGATCGACTACCTGATGTCGACCGACGTGCAAGCCAAGGTGCCGGACATCTTCGGTATCCCGGGCCGCACCGATGTGCCGCTCGCCGGCAAGAACGGCGAAGCAGTCAAGAAGGCGATCGCCGGCGTGACGCTGATTCCGGTGGACTGGACGCAAGTGATGGCGAAGAAGGCTGACTGGACGGCACGCTGGAAGAGCGACGTGATCGGTTCGTCGGGCAAGCAGATCGAAGTCGTCAAGCCGAAGTAAACCGGACAGTTCGCAATTGAGTCAGGCGGCGCCCCGGCATGCGAGCGGGGCGCCGTATCAGCATTAATCTAGTTAGAGGATGAACCCGGTGAATACGGCCAGTCTTGCTCACCAAGGCGCGCTCGGCGCCTCACCGGACGCGCTTGACGCCGCGCGTTCGAACACGCCGGGCGGCGTGCAGATCGACCATCTGACGGTGCGCTTCGGTTCGCGCACGGTGCTCGACGATCTGTCGCTGACCATTCATCGTGGCGAATTGCTCACCGTGCTCGGCCGCAGCGGTTGCGGCAAGACCACGCTGTTGCGCTTCATCGCCGGATTCATTGAAGCGGATGGACTGTCGGGCACCTTGACCGTGGCCGGTCACGACCTGACGCATGTGCCGCCGCATAAGCGCAATCTCGGCTTGCTGTTTCAGAGCTACGCGCTGTTCCCGCATCTGTCGGTGTTCGATAACGTGGCGTTCGGGCTGCGCGCGCGTCGCACGCCGTCGAAAGATGTCGCCCGACGTGTTGCCGATGCCTTGAAACTCGTGCAGTTGGGCGACGCCGGGCATCACATGCCCGCGCAATTGTCGGGCGGCATGCAGCAGCGCGTGGCCTTGGCGCGCGCGCTCGTGATCGAGCCGGACGTGCTGTTGCTCGACGAACCGCTTTCCGCACTCGACGCCAATCTGCGCGCCTCGGTGCGATCCGAATTGAAAGCGCTGCACGAGCGCCTGCCGAATCTGACGATCGTCTGCGTGACGCACGATCAGGACGACGCGCTGGTGCTGTCCGACCGCACGCTGCTGATGCGCGAAGGTCGCATCGCGCAACTCGGCACGCCACAGCAGTTGTACGACACGCCGAACGACGGTTTCGTCGCGCGCTATCTGGGCGCGGCCAATCTGCTGCCGCCGCAGGTCGCATTCAGCATGGGTGACGTGCGCCATAACGAGCGCGATCGCGTGGCCTGTCTGCGTCCGGAAGCACTGCGCATCGTGCCGCTCGGCGAAGGGCAATTGCACGGCGCGATCACGTCGGTCGAATGGTACGGCGCGGTGCTGTCGGTGTCGGTCGTTCTGGACGCGATGCCTAACGAGCCGGTGCTCGTCACCATGCAGCGCGGCCAAGGCATGACGCCGGAGAAGGGCGCGCGTATTTCCCTGCGTTATGAGGCTGACGATGTCGTCCTTATCAACCGCTGATACCCCCAATTCCCTCGGCGCGGCCGCCGATGCCGCCGATGCCCGCCGCAACGCGAGCGCGGCCTCGCATACGGCCGCGGTGAAGCGACGCGAACGCGCGGCGCAATGGCACCTGCTGTTCCTGGCGGTGGTCGTGCTGGGTCCGCTCGTGATCTACCCGCTTGTTCGCCTGGTGCTGCTGAGTGTCACCGGCACACACGGTTTGAGCCTGCAGGCCTACTCGACGTTTTTCAGCAATCCCGAAACAAGCGGCGTGGTCGGCACGACGCTGTGGATTCTGTTTGTGAGTGCCGGGCTCGCCTCTTTGCTCGGCATTGCCCTCGCGGCGCTGTTGTTCTTCAAGCCGTTTCCCGGCGCGCGCATGGTCACCCGGTTCCTCGAACTGTTCGTCGCGTTCCCTTCGTTTCTGGTCGCCTTCACGCTGATCTTTCTGTATGGCTCGCAAGGATCGGTCAGCATTGCCTTGCAGCGGCTGTTTCATCTCGAGGCGCCGCCGCTCAATTTCCTGTTCGGTGTGGGCGGCGTGATTCTCGCGGAAGTGGTCTTCTACGCGCCGTTCGTCGTGCGCCCCACGCTGGCGTCGTTCGCCACGCTCGACATGCGTTTGATCGAAGCCGCCCGCAGTCTCGGCGCAAGCGGCTGGATGGTTGCGTTCAAAGTGATCCTGCCGCTCGCGTGGCCGGGCATCGCCGCGGGCACGATCCTGTGTTTCCTGCTGACGTTGAACGAGTTCGGCATTCTGCTCGTGCTCGGCAGCGCGCATCTGATCACGCTGCCGGTCGCGATCTATAGCTCCGCGACCGTCGACCTCGATCTGCCGACCGCTGCTGCTGGCGCGGTGGTGATGCTGATCATGTCTTTGTCGCTGTACGCGTTGTACCGCCAGGTCAACCGTCGCAAGGTGAAAGGAGCGGGCCATGGCCGTTGAACTCGACCCGACCGTATTGCCGGTCATGCACAAGAAGGCGCGGCCGGTGCGCCGCAGCCTGCCGGTGCGCATGCTCGGCAGCCTGTTTCTCGGTTTTGCCGCGTTGCTGTGCTTCTGGCTGTTCGTCTTGCCGGTGCTGGTGGTCGCGCTGTCGAGCATGGCCGGGCACTGGTCGGGCACCATCCTGCCGGACAGCCTCAGCATGCGCTGGTTCGAGCGGCTCGGCTCCAGCGACTTCGACGCGCTGACGACAAGCCTCGAAATCGGCATGGGCGTCGCCGTGCTTGGCACGATTCTCGGGCTGTGGCTGGCGTTGGCGCTCGAAGGACGCGACCGGCGCGGTCTCGGCGCGATCGTCGACACCATCGCGATGATGCCCAACGGCGTGCCGAGCGTGGTGCTCGGGCTGGCCGTGCTGATCGCCTATCACAAGCGGCCGCTGGATCTGTCGAGCTCGGCGGCGATCGTCGTGTTCGTGCAGCTCGCGCTGGTGCTGCCGTTCTGCTACCGCTGCGCGGCTGCAGCGTTGCGTCCGGAATTGACCATTCTGCGCGAAGCGGCTGCGAGCCTGGGGGCGCCGCCGTCGATGGTGCTGCGCCGCGTCGTGCTGCCGCAACTGGTGCCGGCGATCCGTGCAAGTCTCGCGCTCGGCTTCGCGCTTTCGCTCGGCGAACTGGGTGCCACGCTCACCGTCTACCCGCCGGGCTTTGCGACGGTGCCGATCGTCGTCGTCGGGCAGGTGGAGCGCGGCTACTACCTGCCGGCTTCCGCGTTGTCGCTGATTCTGTTGATGGTCTCGCTTGCTGCGCTGCTGCTGATCGCGGCACGTGTCCCGCGCCGTCGGGCGGACTGACGAGTACCTTCCGATGGTTGTGCGTGCGCGCCTTGATGGTGCGCAAGCCTATCCATATATCGATGTGGCAAAATTTGTCAAAATGACCGAATATATGCAAACTGCTTCTGTCGATCCGATTGAGGTTGTGCGCAGGCATTCGCTGACGACGCTGGTCCGCGACGAAATCGAACGGCACATCATCGAAGGGGCGATCGCGCCCGGCGATAAACTCAACGAAGCCGACTGGGCCGCGCGTCTGCAGGTGTCGCGCGGGCCGGTGCGCGAGGCGTTTCGCGCGCTCGAACAAGCAGGCCTCGTGCGCACCGAGAAGAATCGCGGCGTGTTCGTGCGGACGGTGTCGCTGGCGGAAGCCGACGAGATTTATGCCGTGCGTGCGGTGCTCGAAGAGGCGGCGTGCCGGATGCTGGCGTCGCGTATCGATGCACGCAAGCTTGCTGTGTTGCGCGACTGGCTCGACGCGATGCGCGCGGCGCTCGACGCCGAGGATCACGATGCCTACGCGCTCGCCAATGTGGCGTTTCACGACGCGATCGTGGCGGCCTCGGGCAACGGCAAGCTGTATGAGACGTATCGAAGACTGGTGAGCGAGTTGAGCCTGTTTCGCCGCGCCGCGCTGGTGGTGCATGCCGACGCGATGGAGCGCTCGCTCGCCGAGCATCGCGCGATCCTGACGGCGCTGGCTTCGCGCGACGCTGAACATGCCGCGGCGCTGATGCATGCGCATGTGAACGGCGGGTTGCAGCGCGCGCGTGAGGCGTGCGAATCGGCGGGGCCCTTGGTTGGGGCGGCGCGAATATCGGCGGTATCGAACGATTGAGACTGGCCGCAACGGATTGACAAGAGCACGCGTGCTCTCAACGCATGGAAGGTAACGATGGCAAACGCAAGCGAACGTACGATCGAAGTCAATGGCCGTAGCTACCGGCTGCCCGCACAGCCGACTGTGGTGGTGTGCGTCGACGGCTGCGAATACGATTACCTCGAAGCCGCGGTCGCGGCGGGCGTCGCGCCGTTTATCGGCAAGATGCTCGAAAGCGGCGCGGCCTTCAAGGGCGACTGCGTGATTCCGTCGTTCACCAACCCGAACAACCTCTCGATCGTGTGCGGCGTGCCGCCCTCAGTGCACGGTATTTGCGGCAACTATTTCTGGGACCCGGACGCGAACGGTGGCGAAGGCGCGGAAGTGATGATGAACGATCCGGCCTATCTGCGCGCGGGGACCTTGCTGGCCGCCGCAGCGGAAGCCGGCGCCGCGGTTGCCGTGGTCACCGCGAAAGACAAACTGCGCCGGCTGCTCGGCTGGCAATTGAAGGGCATCTGCTTTTCGGCGGAGAAAGCCGACACGGTGACGCGCGAAGAAAACGGCATCGACGAAGTGCTCGATCTGGTCGGCTTGCCGGTGCCGGATGTGTATAGCGCGGGTCTGTCCGAATTCGTGTTCGCCGCCGGCGTGCGGCTTGCTGAAACCCGCAAGCTCGACCTGATGTATCTGTCGACCACCGATTACATCCAGCACAAATGGGCGCCGGGCACCGAAGGCGCGAACGCGTTCTACGCAATGATGGATGGCTACCTCGCCAAACTCGATGCGCTGGGCTGGGTGATCGGCTTGACCGCGGACCACGGCATGAACGCCAAGCATGACTTGAAGACCGGCGAGCCGAATGTGATCTATCTGCAGGATGTGCTGGACGATTGGCTTGGGCATGGGAAAGCGCGCGTGATTCTGCCGATCACCGATCCGTATGTCGTGCATCACGGCGCGCTCGGTTCGTTCGCGACAATTTACCTGCCGAGCGACATGAGCGTCGCGCAGGTGATCGAACGGATCGGCGGTTTGCAGGGTATCGAAGTGGTCCTCGACAATCGGGCCGCATGCGAGCGCTTCGAATTGCCGAATGACCGTGTGGGCGATATCGTCGTGGTCAGCACCCAGCACGTGGTGCTCGGGACGCGCCGCGATGAACACGATCTGTCCGGACTGACCGTGCCGTTGCGCTCGCACGGCGGGATCTCCGAGCAGGAAGTGCCGCTGCTATTCAATCGTCGCGTCGAGGGGGTGCCCACCAATAAACGGCTGCGCAACTTCGATATCTTCGACGTCGCATTGAATCACGTGTCGGCATCATGAACGCCGTACTGCGGGACCATCCTGCATTTCGGGCCGAAGCGCTGCGGCTCAAGGGCGAGCGCGCGACGCGTTCGCGCACACTCGACGTGCTCGATCCTTTTACGGGGACGCGGGTGGGCACGGTCCCGTTGGCGAGCATCGACGACGTGCGCGCGGCGTTCGAATATGCCGCCGCGTATCAGGCGAACCTCACACGCTACGAGCGCTCGCAGATTCTCGAACGCGCCGCTGCATTGCTGCGGGAGCGGACCGAAGACGCCTCGGACTTGATTTCGCTAGAGTCGGGTTTGTCGAAACAGGATTCGCGCTACGAGATCGGCCGCGTTGCCGACGTGTTCAAGTTCGCCTCGATCGAGGCCTTGCGCGACGACGGCCAGAGCTTCTCCTGCGATCTCACGCCGCATGGCAAGAAGCGTCGTGTGTTTTCGCAGCGTGAGCCGCTGGCGGGTGTGATCGTGGCGATTACGCCGTTCAACCATCCGATGAACCAGGTCGCGCACAAGATTGCGCCGGCGATCGCGACGAACAATCGCGTGGTGCTCAAACCGTCGGAGAAGGTGCCTTTGTCGGCGTTGTATCTGGCGGACATACTTTATGAAGCGGGTTTGCCGACGCCGATGCTGCAGGTCCTGACCGGCGATCCGCGCGAAATCGCCGACGAACTGATCACGCATCCGCTGGCGGAACTCGTGACGTTCACGGGTGGCGTGGTGATCGGCAAATACATCGCGGCGAAGGCGGCCTACCGGCGCGTTGTGCTGGAACTGGGCGGCAACGACCCGTTGATCGTGCTCGAAGACGCCGATCTCGATCGTGCGGCGACGCTGGCCGTGCAGGGCTCGTATAAGAACTCCGGGCAGCGGTGCACCGCGGTCAAGCGGATGCTGGTGCAAAAGAGCATCGCGGCGGATTTCACGGATCTCGTTGTGGAGAAGACGCGCGCATGGACCTACGGCGATCCGTTCGACGCATCGAATCAGATGGGCACCGTGATCGACGTCGCCGCCGCGCAGCTATTCGAGGCGCGCGTGAACGAAGCAATCGCGGCCGGCGCGCGCTTGCGGATCGGCAACCAGCGCGACGGCGCGCTTTATGCGCCGACGGTGCTGGATGGCGTCGACCCGTCGATGACACTGGTGCGCGAGGAAACGTTTGGCCCGGTGTCCCCGATTATCACCTTCGATACGCTCGACGACGCTATCCGTATCAGTAACGGCACGCCGTTCGGGTTGTCGTCCGGGGTGTGCACGAACCGGCAGGACGCGATCACACGCTTCATCAACGAATTGCGTGTGGGCACGGTCAACGTGTGGGAAGTGCCGGGATACCGGATCGAGCTGACGCCGTTCGGCGGCATCAAGGACTCCGGGCTTGGCTATAAGGAAGGCGTTCAGGAAGCGATGAAGAGCTTCACCAACCTGAAGACCTTTTCATTACCGTGGGAGTAAGAGCGTGGCATTGAGTCTGAGCGACATCCGTTCGTTATTTGAGCAATACGGGAATCTTGCCTACAGCGGCGAGCCGGTGACGCAGCTTGAACATGCGCTGCAAAGCGGTGCATTGGCGGAAGAGGCAGGCGCTCACGAGGAACTCGTTGCCGCCGCGTTTCTGCACGACCTCGGTCACCTGCTGAATCTGCAAGGTGAAACGCCGACGGAGCGGGGCATCGACGATCTGCATCAGTATTTCGCGCTGCCATTCTTGCGGCCGGTGTTGCCGGACGCGGTGTTGGAGCCGATCCGGCTGCATGTCGACGCCAAGCGCTGCCTCTGTGCAATCGACGACGCGTACTTCGGCCAGCTTTCCGTCGATTCGGGGCGGAGCCTGGAATTGCAAGGCGGTATCTTCAGCAAGGAAGAGGCTGAGGCGTTCCTGCAGAAGCCGTACGCGGAAGATGCACTACGCCTGCGCAAATGGGACGATCGCGCCAAAGAAGAGAACCGCGCGACGCCGGGCCTCGATCATTATCTGGGCGTAGTCGAGCGCGTGATGCAGAAGCGCGTGGCTGCCTGAACGAGGGGGTTGTCGGCTGATCTTCGGGTGTGCTTGTTGTGCCATCTTCGCGCCATTTCTGGCGCAATCCATGCATATCAAAATAACGCTTGCAAGGCACGGTGCGGCTCGCTAGAATCTCGCTCTTTCGTGCTCCGGACAGCGGGGCACGGGAAGCGGGAGAGCCAGTAGTGGCAAGGCTTTGAGCGAAGTGAACGGGTTCAGGAAGTTAAAGAAACCTGTTGACGACGTAGCGAAAGTTCTTCATAATCTCGTTTCTCTGCTGCTGATGCAGCGACGCAGAACGAAGCGGTGCCGGGTGTTGTGATGGTTGCAGCGCGGTGCCGGTTTGGTAGTGGATGCGGACTCGATCTTTAAAAATTAACAGCCGATAAGTGTGGGCGCTTGATGCGCGACGCGCCGGTGGACTCTTCGGGGTTTGCCGGGAAGCGAAAGTATCAAGTCTCACACTAGTATTAAAGGAAGGTTTTCCTGCTGGTATGGATTCATGCTGGCAGGATGATCATTCGTCAGTACGTTGAGTGAGCGACCGGTTTCGAAAGAGACCGAAAAACAGTAACAGGTTTGAACTGAAGAGTTTGATCCTGGCTCAGATTGAACGCTGGCGGCATGCCTTACACATGCAAGTCGAACGGCAGCACGGGGGCAACCCTGGTGGCGAGTGGCGAACGGGTGAGTAATACATCGGAACGTGTCCTGTAGTGGGGGATAGCCCGGCGAAAGCCGGATTAATACCGCATACGCTCTACGGAGGAAAGGGGGGGATCTTAGGACCTCTCGCTACAGGGGCGGCCGATGGCAGATTAGCTAGTTGGTGGGGTAAAGGCCTACCAAGGCGACGATCTGTAGCTGGTCTGAGAGGACGACCAGCCACACTGGGACTGAGACACGGCCCAGACTCCTACGGGAGGCAGCAGTGGGGAATTTTGGACAATGGGGGCAACCCTGATCCAGCAATGCCGCGTGTGTGAAGAAGGCCTTCGGGTTGTAAAGCACTTTTGTCCGGAAAGAAAACCTCCGCCCTAATACGGTGGGGGGATGACGGTACCGGAAGAATAAGCACCGGCTAACTACGTGCCAGCAGCCGCGGTAATACGTAGGGTGCAAGCGTTAATCGGAATTACTGGGCGTAAAGCGTGCGCAGGCGGTCCGCTAAGACAGATGTGAAATCCCCGGGCTTAACCTGGGAACTGCATTTGTGACTGGCGGGCTAGAGTATGGCAGAGGGGGGTAGAATTCCACGTGTAGCAGTGAAATGCGTAGAGATGTGGAGGAATACCGATGGCGAAGGCAGCCCCCTGGGCCAATACTGACGCTCATGCACGAAAGCGTGGGGAGCAAACAGGATTAGATACCCTGGTAGTCCACGCCCTAAACGATGTCAACTAGTTGTTGGGTCTTCATTGACTTAGTAACGTAGCTAACGCGTGAAGTTGACCGCCTGGGGAGTACGGTCGCAAGATTAAAACTCAAAGGAATTGACGGGGACCCGCACAAGCGGTGGATGATGTGGATTAATTCGATGCAACGCGAAAAACCTTACCTACCCTTGACATGTATGGAATCCTGCTGAGAGGTGGGAGTGCCCGAAAGGGAGCCATAACACAGGTGCTGCATGGCTGTCGTCAGCTCGTGTCGTGAGATGTTGGGTTAAGTCCCGCAACGAGCGCAACCCTTGTCCCTAGTTGCTACGCAAGAGCACTCTAGGGAGACTGCCGGTGACAAACCGGAGGAAGGTGGGGATGACGTCAAGTCCTCATGGCCCTTATGGGTAGGGCTTCACACGTCATACAATGGTCGGAACAGAGGGTCGCCAAGCCGCGAGGTGGAGCCAATCCCAGAAAACCGATCGTAGTCCGGATCGCACTCTGCAACTCGAGTGCGTGAAGCTGGAATCGCTAGTAATCGCGGATCAGCATGCCGCGGTGAATACGTTCCCGGGTCTTGTACACACCGCCCGTCACACCATGGGAGTGGGTTTTACCAGAAGTGGCTAGTCTAACCGCAAGGAGGACGGTCACCACGGTAGGATTCATGACTGGGGTGAAGTCGTAACAAGGTAGCCGTATCGGAAGGTGCGGCTGGATCACCTCCTTTCTCGAGCTAACGTGTCAATGCGTTGAGCGCTCACGCTTATCGGCTGTGAACAGGACAGACTCAGGGGTCTGTAGCTCAGTTGGTTAGAGCACCGTCTTGATAAGGCGGGGGTCGATGGTTCGAATCCATCCAGACCCACCACTGTTTCTGCGGTGGCTGAACTAACCAACCGGAGACACCTGAGGTACTTGTGTGACTGGGGGATTAGCTCAGCTGGGAGAGCACCTGCTTTGCAAGCAGGGGGTCGTCGGTTCGATCCCGTCATCCTCCACCAATCTTCAATGCCGGTTTTACTGCGGCAAACCCTGAAAGAGGTTTGCGGTGTAGTGAAACGGGCATTGGCGATTGAGCCAGTCAGAGTGATATGCGGTTATAGCAACCGCAATATCGGCTGTCGTTCTTTAACAATCAGGAAGAAGTAGTAAAGAGATTCACGAAAGATCGCCTGGAGATGGGTGATTGAGTAGGTGAATCAGGGTTGTGATTGTATCAATGTATGAAAAGAGGGATCGAGAGATCGCTTTTGGAATACGGCGCAACACGAATACTCAACCTGTAGCGATTGTGAGGAACACGTCATTCCCAGTGGATGAGGTGGGAGACACACCCGTTATAGGGTCAAGCGAACAAGTGCATGTGGTGGATGCCTTGGCGATCACAGGCGATGAAGGACGCGGTAGCCTGCGAAAAGCGGTGGGGAGCTGGCAAACGAGCTTTGATCCACCGATATCCGAATGGGGAAACCCGGCCCGAATGGGTCATCCATGACTGAATACATAGGTCATGTGAAGCGAACGCGGTGAACTGAAACATCTAAGTAACCGCAGGAAAAGAAATCAACCGAGATTCCCAGAGTAGTGGCGAGCGAAATGGGACCAGCCTGTACTCTTTATCTTCATTGTTAGTCGAAGGCTCTGGAAAGTGCCGCCATAGCAGGTGATAGCCCTGTAGACGAAAACAGCGAGGAAGAACCAGGGGTACGACAAGTAGGGCGGGACACGTGAAATCCTGTCTGAAGATGGGGGGACCATCCTCCAAGGCTAAATACTCGTGATCGACCGATAGTGAACCAGTACCGTGAGGGAAAGGCGAAAAGAACCCCGGGAGGGGAGTGAAATAGATCCTGAAACCGCATGCATACAAACAGTAGGAGCCTCGCAAGGGGTGACTGCGTACCTTTTGTATAATGGGTCAGCGACTTACATTCAGTGGCAAGCTTAACCGATTAGGGCAGGCGTAGCGAAAGCGAGTCCGAACAGGGCGATTCAGTCGCTGGGTGTAGACCCGAAACCAGGTGATCTATCCATGGCCAGGATGAAGGTGCGGTAACACGTACTGGAGGTCCGAACCCACTAACGTTGAAAAGTTAGGGGATGAGCTGTGGATAGGGGTGAAAGGCTAAACAAACCTGGAAATAGCTGGTTCTCTCCGAAAACTATTTAGGTAGTGCCTCGTGTATCACCTTCGGGGGTAGAGCACTGTCATGGTTGTGGGGTCCATTGCGGATTACTACGCCATAGCAAACTCCGAATACCGAAGAGTGCAATCACGGGAGACAGACATCGGGTGCTAACGTCCGGTGTCAAGAGGGAAACAACCCAGACCGCCAGCTAAGGTCCCCAAATATTGCTAAGTGGGAAACGAAGTGGGAAGGCTAAAACAGTCAGGAGGTTGGCTTAGAAGCAGCCATCCTTTAAAGAAAGCGTAATAGCTCACTGATCGAGTCGTCCTGCGCGGAAGATGTAACGGGGCTAAGCAATATACCGAAGCTGCGGATGCACATTGATGTGCATGGTAGGAGAGCGTTCCGTAAGCCTGCGAAGGTGCACTGAAAAGTGCGCTGGAGGTATCGGAAGTGCGAATGCTGACATGAGTAGCGATAAAGGGGGTGAAAGGCCCCCTCGCCGTAAGCCCAAGGTTTCCTACGCAACGTTCATCGGCGTAGGGTGAGTCGGCCCCTAAGGCGAGGCAGAAATGCGTAGCTGATGGGAAGCAGGTTAATATTCCTGCACCATTGTTAAATGCGATGGGGGGACGGATCGCGGAAGGTTGTCCGGGTGTTGGAAGTCCCGGTCCTTGCATTGGAGAAGGCGCTTAGGCAAATCCGGGCGCGCAATTCAAGGGTGCGAGGCCATTCACTTAGGTGAAGAAGCAATCGGAAGTGGTTCCAAGAAAAGCCTCTAAGCTTCAGTTTAACAAGACCGTACCGCAAACCGACACAGGTGGGCGAGATGAGTATTCTAAGGCGCTTGAGAGAACTCGGGAGAAGGAACTCGGCAAATTGGTACCGTAACTTCGGGATAAGGTACGCCCCTGTAGCCTGACTCGCCTGCGCGAGAAGGGTGAAGGGGTTGCAATAAACTGGTGGCTGCGACTGTTTAATAAAAACACAGCACTCTGCAAACACGAAAGTGGACGTATAGGGTGTGACGCCTGCCCGGTGCCGGAAGATTAAATGATGGGGTGCAAGCTCTTGATTGAAGTCCCGGTAAACGGCGGCCGTAACTATAACGGTCCTAAGGTAGCGAAATTCCTTGTCGGGTAAGTTCCGACCTGCACGAATGGCGTAACGATGGCCACACTGTCTCCTCCCGAGACTCAGCGAAGTTGAAGTGTTTGTGATGATGCAATCTCCCCGCGGCTAGACGGAAAGACCCCATGAACCTTTACTGTAGCTTTGCATTGGACTTTGAACCGATCTGTGTAGGATAGGTGGGAGGCTATGAAGCGTGAACGCCAGTTTGCGTGGAGCCGTCCTTGAAATACCACCCTGGTTTGTTTGAGGTTCTAACCTTGGCCCGTGATCCGGGTCGGGGACAGTGCATGGTAGGCAGTTTGACTGGGGCGGTCTCCTCCCAAAGTGTAACGGAGGAGTACGAAGGTACGCTAGGTACGGTCGGAAATCGTGCTGATAGTGCAATGGCATAAGCGTGCTTAACTGCGAGACCGACAAGTCGAGCAGGTGCGAAAGCAGGTCATAGTGATCCGGTGGTTCTGTATGGAAGGGCCATCGCTCAACGGATAAAAGGTACTCTGGGGATAACAGGCTGATACCGCCCAAGAGTTCATATCGACGGCGGTGTTTGGCACCTCGATGTCGGCTCATCTCATCCTGGGGCTGTAGCCGGTCCCAAGGGTATGGCTGTTCGCCATTTAAAGAGGTACGTGAGCTGGGTTTAAAACGTCGTGAGACAGTTTGGTCCCTATCTGCCGTGGGCGCTGGATATTTGAAGGGGGCTGCTCCTAGTACGAGAGGACCGGAGTGGACGAACCTCTGGTGTACCGGTTGTCACGCCAGTGGCATCGCCGGGTAGCTATGTTCGGAAGAGATAACCGCTGAAAGCATCTAAGCGGGAAACTCGCCTTAAGATGAGATATCCCCGGGGCTTCGAGCCCCTTGAAGGGTCGTTCAAGACCAGGACGTTGATAGGTCAGGTGTGGAAGCGCAGTAATGCGTTAAGCTAACTGATACTAATTGCCCGTAAGGCTTGATCCTATAACCGGTGTGTTTTACACACGCACGGTTGAGATCAGTGTTGTGCCGGAAACAACACAGCCCAGACTTCATCTGATGAAACCATCATCAGAAACTACTTCTTCCCGATTGGTTGTGCCGCCCACCAGGGCGACACGGCAACAAGTCATGCCTGATGACCATAGCGAGTCGGTCCCACCCCTTCCCATCCCGAACAGGACCGTGAAACGACTCCACGCCGATGATAGTGCGGATTCCCGTGTGAAAGTAGGTAATCGTCAGGCTCCCCCGCAGCAAACAGAAACCCCACCCGGAAAGGTGGGGTTTCTGCGTTTACGGCCCGCAAAAAACAGCGGCAAGAAAGCGGACGCGTCACTCCCTGCAAACCAAAAAACATTCCCGCTAAGTGGCGGACCATAGAGGCCATCACACATGGGTCGCCACTTCGCTATCCGCGTCGCTGTCCTGTGCAAACGCGGTCCGCTCTTCGGCATTCAAATCTGCGTCAGCGCGCGGCGACGTCTCCGTCTCCAATGGCGGCCGCTCCCACCGGCGCCACGCCATCAGCCGCATACAACTGGCCGACTTCCGCTAGTAGCGCCTCGTCGCGTGCAATTACCTTCGGCAGATGCGTGCGTAGGAATTCAACCCATGTCCGCGTCTTCGCATCGATGAACTTGCGCGACGGATACAGCGCATGAACGTTCATCTTCTGCAGCGTGTATTCAGGCAACACGCGGACTAACGTCCCGTCACGCAACCCGGCGATCGCCGCATAGAGCGGCACCATACCTATGCCCATTCCCTCGTGAATCGCGACGATCAACGATTCCGCGATATTCACGTGCACGGGTCCGTTCACTTCCATCATCTCGCTGCCGTTGGGGCCGTCGAGTACCCATTCATGGGGCGGGAATGCTGGCGTGTGCAGGATCAGACACTCGTGATGCGCCAGGTCGCTGGGCTTTTGCGGCGCGCCGTGAGCACGCACGTAAGCAGGCGATGCGCACAAAATGCTGAAAGTTGTACCGAGCGGGAGCGACACGAGCTCGGAATTCGGCAGGGTCGAGGCACCGATCACAGCGACGTCGGCGCTGCCTTCGAACAGGTCGGGCATGCGTTGCGACAACGTCAGTTCGACGGTCACTTCGGGATAAAGCGCGCGATAGCGCGAGATGGCCGGCAGCACGTAATGCTGCCCGATGCTGGCAAAGCTGTGCATGCGCAACGCGCCGCTCGGGCGTTCGTGCGCGCAACTTGCTTCTTCTTCGGCGGTATCGACATCGGCAAGGATCTGTTGAGATCGCTTCAGGTAACGCTCGCCTGCAGTGGTGAGCGCGAGCCGCCGCGTCGACCGGTTCAGCAAGCGCGTACGCAGATGAGCCTCGAGTTCAGAGACCGCGCGGGACATTGCCCCAGTCGTCGAATTGAGTGACAGCGCGGCGGCGGTAAAGCTACCGGCTTCAACCACGCGCACGAACACTCGCATATTTTGTAACGTATCCATCGATCCTTCTATTTCACGGCCGAAGCCGTATTGTCCGCCTGTCCCGCAAGCCCATTGTTGTTCGATCTGGAAGGGACGTTCCGCGCCCGTCCTATTAATGCGCGCAGCGCATGGTCCTACAATCGGCGCCTTGCCTGCCGGTGTGCGCAGCGTTCGCCGGTGCCTTTTTCAGCAACAAACCGGGACGCGTTGCTTTCTGATGAAACGCCAACATGCGATCAAACCGACGGTGGATTCCCGCCGGCCGTGGAGCGTCATGTTGCCAACGCCCAGTCCGGTCATTCGCGACTGGGCGAATAGCGACGGTCTGGTCTGGCTGCATCTGCTGAAGACGGTCACGGCGGGTCTGTTGGCGCTCGGCATTGCCATGCTGCTGGATCTCCAGCAACCGCGAATCGCAATGACTACCGTATTCGTGCTGATGCAGCCGTTCAGCGGCATGGTGCTCGCCAAGAGTTTCTATCGGATTCTCGGTACCGCGGCGGGTACGATCGCCGCACTGGTGCTCGGCGCGCTGTTCGTCCAGCAGCCCGAGTTGTACATGCTCGGGATGATCGGCTGGGTGAGCGCCTGTATCGCGGCAGCGGTCCGGTATCGGCATTTCAGATGGTACGGCTTTGTGCTGGCGGGCTATACCGCCGCTCTGATTGGCATCCCGAACGTCACGGCGCCTCACGATCTGTTTCTGGCGGCGCTCACGCGCGCGGCAGAGGTGGCGGTCGGTATCGTGTGTTCGAGCGCGGTGAGCGCATTGATCGTGCCTCAGCGTTCCAGCCTTGCATTGCGGCGCGCGCTCCAGATTCGCTATGCAAATTTTACTGCGTTCGCTGCCGATGTGCTGGGTCGTGGAGTCGAGCGTGGGCAGTTTGAACGGCGTTTTGCGGACCTCGTCGACGAGATCGTTGGTTTTGAAGCGACGCGAACATTTGCTGCCTTCGAAGATCCGGCCATGCGCTCACGAAGCCAGCATCTTGGTCGTCTGAACGGCGAGTTCATGGACGCATGCGCGCGGCTGCATGCGCTGCACCAGTTGCTCAAACGTCTACGCGTTGGCGGCTCGAGCCGGATAGTCGATGCCATCACGCCATACTTTCACGAGTTGTCGGCACTGCTGGCGCCTACCCAGGACGCGGACGTCGAGGCATCACGCACAGCAGCACGTATGCGGTTATTCCAGGCGAGCTTGCCAAGGCGCGTACGCGAAACGAGGCGGCCGCTGGAAGCCGCTCCCGCCGAATCGCTGGCGGACTTCGATACGGCCGCGGAATTGCTCTATCGGTTCGTCGGCGAATGGATTCGTTACTCCGAGACGTACGCATCTTTGGCGCGGCGCAAGCCGGGAGCCGGGCAGCCTATCGCTGGGCGCTACGTGAGCAGGACGAACGGCTTCGTGGTCGCGTTGACCTTTGCCCGGTCGGCGGTGGTTATGGCGATTGCCGGCTGGTTCTGGATCGCCACCGACTGGCCCAGCGGCGGACTGGCGGTAATCGGCGCGGCGCTGGTCTGTGCGTTGACGTCGACCGCGCCGAACGCATCGAAAATGGCCATGCAGATGGCAGTCGGCACCGTGCTGGCGACCATGACGGGCTACCTTTTCACGTGTTACGTGTATCCCAACATCGACGGCTTTCCGCTGCTTGGCGCGACGCTCGCTCCGGTGCTCGCACTCGGCGCCTTCATCGCGTCGCGTAAGCGCGCGGCAGGGTTTGGTATCGGTTTTTCGGTGTTCTTCTGCCTGCTCGCCGGGCCGGACAACGTCGTCACGTATGCGCCCGATCTGCTGATCAACAACGGCATAGCAATCACCGCCTCGCTCTTTCTTGCAGCGATCGTTTTCGCGGTTGTGTTTCCCGCGGATATGACGTGGCTCACGGAGAGAATCAAGGGCGATTTGCGTGCGCAGGTCGTGTCTGCCTGCAAGGACGAACTGCCCGGACTCAATCAGCGCTTTCAGTCGAGCACACACGATCTGACCTCGCAGTTGCGCATGCTGCTGACGCGCCGCTCCCGACGCCGCCGTGATGCCTTGCGCTGGATGCTCGTCACGCTCGAAGTTGGGCACGCCGTGATTGATCTGCGCAATGAAGCGGCGCGTGCCGGCTACGCGCAGGGCCTTCATTCGCGCTGGAGCAGCAGCCTCTCCCAGACTTGCGACGACCTCGCGCGGCTTTTCGCGCGGCCTGGAGCGCGTGCTCTCGATCAATCGCTCGTATCCGTGCGCTCGGCCACGTGGATCGCGCAGGACGTTCTGAAAACCGTTCATGCCGATCGCGACAAGCGGCACGACCTGCAGCGCATCCTGAGCTGTCTGCACTTCATCCGTACAGCATTGCTCGACAAAGACGCGCCGTTCAATGCACGTTGATCCAGGTGCGTCGCATCGGGCGTGCGCCTCAATCCTTCTGTCAGATGGAAAGATCACTTCCGTCCAGGCCCGTTTATCTGCGCAGGTGGCGGTCATATAGTTTCATCACTGCCACGCAGTCTCCCAAAGGGACTTCCTACTGGCAGTAACCGTAAGTACTGGAGAACGAAATGAATGTGTTGAAGATTGCTCTGATTGCCTGCTCTTTATCCGTTGTCGTCGCCCATGCGCAGACGGCGCCGGCCGCGCCGGAACAACAGGTCGCACAAGCGAATGCGCCGCGCGCCAATAGCGTCGCCGCGCAAGGCAGCGTCGTTGCACCGAAGGTCAAAGCTGAAGAGTGCGTCGGGCCCGTAAGCTTTTGCACGATCTACTTCGGCAGCTAGGCAGCGCCACGAGCAACACTCGCTGTACCTGTCGCGGGAATTTTGCACGTGACGAAACGCCTCGCCGCGACGCCGTCCCATCGAGACGCCGCGGCTGGTGCGACACTCTGGCTACCGAGCGAAGCACACCGCAGACGTGCGCACCGGTAGACTGGACGGGTGACTATGGAGAGACTCAGTTTCATGTACCAAGACCGGATTCGTTGCTCCGCGCTGCGCGGAAAAATCACTTCAGCCGCCGAGGCGGCGCTTCTGATTCAGGACGGCATGCGCGTCGGCGCCAGCGGCTTTACGCGCGCGGGCGACGCCAAAGCGGTCCCAGTCGCGCTCGCCGAACGTGTTCGCCAGGAAGGCAAGCCGCTGCAAATTACGTTGATGACCGGGGCATCGCTCGGTCACGACGTGGATCGCATGCTCACCGTGGCGCATGTGTTGGCGCGCCGCTTGCCGTTTCAGGTCGACAAGACCCTGCGCGATGCGATCAACCGCGGCGAGGTGATGTTCGTCGATCAGCATCTGTCCGAAACCGTCGAGATGCTGCGCGCTAATCAGCTCGGCAAACTCGATATCGCCATTATCGAAGCCGTCGCGATCACCGAAAGCGGCGGCATTGTGCCGACCACCTCAGTCGGCAACTCGGCCAGCTTCGCGATCCTCGCCGACAAGGTCATCGTCGAAATCAATCTTGCTCAGCCGCTCGCCCTCGAGGGACTGCACGACATCTGGATTCCGGGCCGCCGGCCGAATCGCGAACCGCTGCCGATCGTGCATCCGCAAGACCGTGTCGGCACGCAAGCAATCGAGATTCCGCTGGATAAAATCGCGGCGATCGTGATTACCGATAAGGCGGACAGCCCGTCCACGGTGCTGCCCGCGGATACGGAAACCGAGTTGATCGCCGGCCATCTGATTGAGTTTTTCCGGCATGAAGTGTCGCGCGGGCGCATGCTTCGTCACTTACCGCCGTTGCAGGCAGGTATCGGCACGATTGCCAATGCGGTGCTGGCGGGCTTTGTTGATTCGCCTTTCGAAGCCTTCGAAATTTACTCAGAAGTGCTGCAGGATTCGACCTTCGATTTGATGGACGCCGGCAAGGTGACGTTCGCCTCGGGGGCGTCCATCACGTTGTCTGCCGCGCGTCAGGCGCAAGTGTTCGGCGAACTCGAGCGCTATCGCGATCGCCTGGTGCTGCGTCCGCAGGAGGTCAGCAATCATCCTGAAGTGATTCGCCGGCTCGGTCTGATCGCGTTGAATACCGCGTTGGAGTTCGACATATACGGCAACGTGAATTCCACGCACGTCGGCGGCACGCACATGATGAACGGCATTGGCGGTTCGGGTGATTTCGCGCGCAATGCGTCATGCGCGATCTTTGCGACGAAGTCGATGGCGAAGGGTGGCCGTATTTCGAGTGTCGTGCCGATGGTGCCACACTGTGATCACAACGAGCATGATGTGGACGTGGTCGTGACAGAGCAGGGCCTCGCCGATCTGCGTGGACTGGCGCCACGAGAACGCGCTACGTTGATCATCGACAATTGCACGCATCCGCTCTATCGCGATCTGCTTCGCGACTACTATCGGGAGGCCTTGCAATGGGGTGGGCAAACGCCGCATCAGTTGGAGCAGGCTTTTGCCTGGCATACGCGGCTGCGTGACACCGGCTCGATGTTGCCGGCAGTGGAGGCGCCCCTCTAAACACCAGGTAAAGCCGGCGTCAGGTGGCATTCGCCGCTGACGCCGTAAGACATCAGGTGCTACGCTCAGGTACCGCGCCGGACGAGCCGGATAAGAAACAGCAGAATGACCGCGCCGATCACAGCGGTGATGATCGAGCCGATCCAGCCGCCGCCGAGTGAAATGTGCAGCACGCCGGCAAGCCAGCCGCCGATGAATGCGCCGACAATCCCGACGATGATGTCGACGATCAGGCCGAAGCCGCCGCCCTTGACGAGCACGCCGGCAAGCCAGCCGGCGATCGCGCCGATGATGAGCCATGCAATGATGCCGTGTTCCATAATCGAGACTCCATGGTTGAGTGTGAAAAATTCACGGTGACAGAGCTTAGTCGAAGGTTATGGGACAGTCCATATTCAGGACGCGGAATTAACATTGTCTAAATCTATTGCAAGCTAAGTGTAGACGATGCGCGCGAATATGGGGAGCTTACGCGTGATGACTCACTCCGGCGTCGGCTCTGCTTCTTTGGCCGTCCAACTGACGCTCGATACGCTCTTTTCCATGCTGATGCGGCTCGCCATCAGTTCGAGCTTCGACTGATCTTTCGGATGCAGTTTTAAGGTTGCCGTAACGCGAATGCGTCCCGTATCGTCTTCGACGTCTTCGCTCGTCAGGCTCTGGAACGACAACGGCGCCGAATACATCGAGTTGGATACCGCTGTGCGAATGTGAATTTCATCAGCCTCCCGGCACACGATCGTCAGCACATACTCACGCACCAGGTCCGCGTTCGAAACAGGCGTCGAGTTGATCATACGGCTCACTTCACGCAGCACCGTATTGGTCAGCAGTACGACCGCGGTGCCGGCGAGGGCCGGGCCGTAGTGCCCCGCACCGCACAATACACCGACCGCCGCCGAGCACCACAAGGTCGCGGCGGTATTGATCCCCTGAATGGAGCCCTTGTCGCGCATGATCACGCCGCCGCCGAGAAAGCCGACGCCGGATACGACATACGCCGCAATCTGTGTGATGCCGGCCGTGCCGTTGCCAGTCAGCACGCCGAGCGTGACGAACAGGCACGCGCCGCTGGCGACCAGCGTGATGGTGCGCAGGCCGGCGTTGCGCTGGCGCATCTGCCGTTCGAGGCCGATCGCGACGCCGCAGCTGAAGGCGGCAAAGAGCCGCAAGACGAATTCAATTGTCATCAGTAAGAAAGGTTGAGGCGCGTGTTCGCACAGTGTGAACCTTACGCGTGACAGCCGCACGTATCAGCACGTATCAGCACGTGTCAGCACGTATCAGCACGTGTCAGCACGTGTCAGCACGTGTCCGCGCGTGGAACGCGGCGGCGGTCAGGCGTGACGAGGCAAGCGAGCCAAAGCTGGCGCGCTGGAAAGTCATGGAGCGACAGCCGGGCATCGAGCCATGCGGCGCTTCACTGGCAGTACGAGGATATAGACGACGTGCACCGTCGGGCCCGAAGGCAAGACGGCGACAGGCAAAGGCTGACGCGGAAATCTTGCCGATCAGGCGATCGGGCGAATCGAAGCTCGACTGGTACGGCTGCTACTGTCCAAGATCGTGATTCCGGTTAAGTGAACTGGGCGAATTTTAGGCAGCTCTGCAAAGTTAAGTCAAGCCGGAATGAAGCAGGGCGGCGAAAGGCGTTCTTTGACGCTTGTGGATTTTTCCGCGTCAGACTCGGAATTTTCCTCGCATCAATACGGACTCCGAATGTTGACGGTGTCCATCCCGGAAAACACACTGTTGGCACACTTCGAAACACGTCGTGCGTTTTGGCGCTCAATCCGCGTTTCACCTCTTACGGTTTCGCCCAGAAAGTTTCCGGTTGTCCTCGCGCTATGTGAGACGCATCTGATCCGCGCGACATCATCTCTTTTCCGCTGGTCACCCAATTGAGGAATGTATGAAAGATAAGGCTTTTGGCATCATTGCTGGTGCATTGATTGCTGCGGCTCCCCTCGTGTCATTTGCCGCTAGTTTGCCCGCGCCGTTTGAAGGCAGCAGCACGCTGCAGGCCGATGGTGTCGTGAAGTCGGTTGATCAGGCTAAACATTCGGTGACCGTGATCGATGCACAGGGCGGCGAAGCTTCCTTCAACGTCACGGATCCGAGCAACCTGGCTCAGATCAAGCAGGGTAACAAGGTTCACATCCGGATGATGCGCAACGCCATGATTAGCGTTATGCGTGGTGCCGACGGCCACGGCACGGCTGCGCAACCGGTGCAGCAGAACACCGTCCAGAGCGTGACCGCCGAAGCTCAGGCCGTCGACCACGCGTCCGGCGTTTTGGCCTTGAAGGACCCGAATGGCTCGGTGTTCCATATCCGCGGTCGTGAGCCGGCAAAGGTCGCCGGCGTGACGCCGGGTATGCACGTGTCGGTGGCGTACGCGCCGCAGGTCAACGTGGCCGTAGCGCCTGCGCAGTAACTCAGGCTAGCTTAAGCGGCGCGTCAGCGCCGAAGCGCGAATGTCCTTTGCGGACATCCGCGCTTTTTTTCGCCCAATTCAAGACGACGTTGACGCGCTGATACCTGGCGCGTGGCTCGACGCTTCAGTCGGGCTCGCCGGGAACGAGGCGCAGTCGTGTGATTTCCGAGGGGGCGCCCAGGCGCTTTGGTGGTCCCCAGTACCCGGTGCCGCGACTCGTGTAAACCCACAGGCCGTTCAGCCGCGCGAGACCGGCCGTGAACGGCTGCTGGAAGCGCACAAAGAAATTCCACGGGAAGAACTGGCCGCCGTGCGTATGGCCGGATAGCTGCAGCGTAAAACCTGCTGCTGCGGCTGCTTCTGCCGAGCGCGGCTGGTGCGCGAGCAGGACTTTGATCAGCACGTCGCCGGGCGCGCCGGCGATGGCCGCAACGGGGTCGCTGCGATGCAAGGGATCATGATGGCCCGCGGAGTAATCGGTTACCCCGGCAATCACGGCGCGCGCGCCGTCGTGCTCCACGATCACATGCTCGTTAAGCAGAACGTTCAGCCCCAGGCGCCGGAATTCATCGATCCAGGCGTTCGCACCGGCGTAATACTCGTGGTTGCCGGTCACGAGGAACGCGCCGTGACGTGCACTGAGCCGCGATAGGGGCTGCGTGTGTTTGGTCAGTTGCGGCACGCTGCCATCTACCACATCGCCGGTGACCGCAATCAGATCCGGCTTGAGACGATTCACCGCGTCGACGATTGCATCCACATAACGGCCTTTGATGGTGGGGCCGACGTGGATATCGCTGATCTGGACGATCGTGAAGCCGTCGAGCGCTGCCGGCAAGTCGTCGATCGGCACCTCGATCGTCACCACTTTGGCGCGGCGCCGTGCGTTGAACAGGCCGACGAGTGTCGAGAGCAACGCGAGCAACGGGACCGCTGCCGCCGAGCCGATGCGCCAGTGCGCGATGGCAATCGTGTTCGGCCAGATGGCATCGACGGTGAGCAGCGAGGCGAGCGCCAGGTCGCGCGCGAACGTCAGGACCAGCAGCGACGAGAAGAAGCCCATCGCCAGCAGGCCGACCCACGCGAGGCGGTCGCTGAGCGGCTGCTGCTTGATGGTGCGCGCCAGCATGCCGAGGGGGATCAGAAAGATCGACAGCACCAGCCACAGCGCGCAGAGCCATCGGCCGGCGGCACTGATCGGCATGTCGGGAATCAAACGAAGGCCGACGTAGATATGCAGCAGGATGCCAATCAGGATGAAGCGAACAAGAAACGATGAGCGGCGCATAGAGAGGGCAGAGGCGGGAAGGGGCCGACACGAACGGAGCAACGGCGGAGTCTCGCCAACTGCAACCGGAAAAAAGTGGACGAGCCGGATCATTCTACCGAGATGTGCACCCGCTTGCCGACGGCGCCAGATTTGCGCCCAAGGGCGGCCGAGGATGTCCGCGATTGACGTGGAAAAGGGTATTGCGTTGCAGCAATTTTCTTTGCCGCATGTCGGTCAGCTGAACTGCTGCGGCACCCTAATTAAATGGACTGTGAATTGTGTTCCGGGTGGACTATTCTCAAATAGAACCGCCTGGTATCAGCACAATCAGGGCAATCGTGGCCCACGGACGGTTCGTTTTGTGGTCGGTTGAAGGCGAGGCGGGAGGCGCATCATGAAACTGCTTGGATCAGGCAATCACGTACGCCACGGACTTCATGGGCATCACGTCGGACGAGAGGGCAGCCACGTCATGCTGCCGCTGGTGGGCATATCGGTGATGGCGCTTGCCTTGTACTTCGGCGTGCGCGGCATCGAATTCTCCGAACTGGGCAAAAGTGCGTTATTCGACGTGGTGATGGTATGCGTCGCGCTCGGCATCGCGGGGCTGTTCGGCGTCGTCGGCGCGTGGTTGCGTTCCAATGGTGACGACGCCGAAGAAGGCTTCTGCTTTATCGGTGCGGTGATCGGCGCGGTGGTGTTCTACGTGGCGCTCTTCAGTTAAATGCACCGGCGGCCTAAGGCCTGTCAGACGATCCGGGCGGCTTCGTCGAAGGAGAAGCGCGGGCTGCGCGGGAACAGCTTCGACGGGTCGCCGTAGCCCAGATTGATCAGGAAGTTCGACTTCACGGTCGTGCCGGCGAAGAAGGCCTCGTCGACCTTGGCGGCGTCGAATCCCGACATCGCACCCGTGTCCAGACCGAGCGCGCGGGCCGCGAGAATCAGATAGCCACCTTGCAGTGTCGAATTGCGAAAGGCCGTATCCGCGATCGCCTTGTCGTTGCCGGCGAACCAGCTACGCGCGTCGGCATGCGGAAACAGTTTCGGCAGATGCTCGTAAAACGCCATATCCATGCCGACGATCACCGTGACCGGCGCCGCCATTGTTTTCTCGAGATTGCCCGGCGACATGGCCGGACGCAGCTTTTCTTTGCCTTCGGGCGTTTTCACGTAGACGAAGCGGCCGGGGCTCGAATTGGCCGAGGTCGGCCCGAGCAGCACAAGCTCGGTGAGCTGTTTGAGCACGGCGTCGTCGACCGGTTTGGCTTGCCAGCCGTTATGCGTGCGCGCTTCGCGAAAGAGCTGATCGAGCACCTGATCGGAAAGAATCATAATGAAAATCCGTTGAAGTAGCAGAGTGAGAAAAACGGATGACAGCGCAAGCCGCAGGCGTGAGCGCCGTCGTCGTTGCCGCCATAATAGCCAGAGTTTTCACTCGCGCACGTATCGCTTACCTATCGCGCACAACTCGCGCACGCAATCGCATTCAGGCAATCTCATGGCGGACCTTTTCGACGACCTTCCGGCGCCCGACGTGGACTGGTATCCCGAGTGGCTCGAGCCCGAGGCCGCGGCGCACGCCTTGACGCAACTCATCGGCGAAGTGGCATGGCGTCAGGACATGATGGGCACGCCTGCCGGCCGCGTGCCGCTGCCGCGGCTGACTGCCTGGCAGGGCGAGGCGGACGCGATCTACGTCTACTCCGGAATTCGCAACGTACCGCAACCGTGGACCCCGACCGTCGCCGAACTGCGAGCCGCCGCGGAGGCGACTTGCCACGTGCGCTTTAACAGCGTACTGATCAACCGCTACCGCAGCGGCACGGACAGCATGGGCTGGCACGCGGACCGCGAGCCCGAGCTCGGCGCCCAGCCGGTGATTGCGTCGATCAGTCTCGGCGTTACGCGCACCTTCGACTTGCGGCACAACCGGACCGGCGTGGTGCAGTCGTTTTTCCTGAAGGGTGGCAGCTTGCTGGTGATGAAGGGCGACACGCAGGCTAACTGGCGGCATCGCGTGCCGAAGGAGCCGCGTGTGGCCGGAGAGCGCATCAATCTGACGTTTCGCTGGGTGACGCCGCGCGAAGCAGTTCGTTAGTTTCAGATTGGCCGGCGGCTGTTTAAGCGCCGGTCCGAAGCCCGAAGCCTGCTCACCGCCCACCGCACGCTCGGACTCCAACGTCGAGCACTTAAACGCATAAAAAAGCGCTCCCACGCCACGCTCCATCACCTTCAGCACTCGACCAAACCCCACCGCATTCCCCACGTCCGTGCCACAGCCGATACCGCTCGCGATACCAAAATTGATATCGCCGACGCGAATCATATGATTGGACGGTTAACGCCCCAGACACTACGCTACAGCACGATCCACGCACCGTGAGGGCCGCAAACACCGGGCGGGTTCGATGGATCGCCTACACAACAACGATCAGGAGACAGTCATGGCGAATACACGACGCGCCGCATGTCGTGCGTTGGGCGCGCTCGCGCTTTGCTCGAGCATTGGTGTGCTGGCGCTGACCACGCCGGGCGCTTACGCGCAGGACAAACAGATCACGCTCGGCTTCGCGCAGGTCGGCGCGGAAAGCGCATGGCGAACCGCCAATACCGAGTCGGTGAAGTCCGCGGCGGCCGACGCCAAAATCAAGCTCAAATTCTCCGACGCCCAGCAAAAGCAGGAAAACCAGATCAAGGCGATCCGCTCCTACATTGCGCAGAAAGTCGATGTGATCGCGTTCTCTCCGGTTGTCGAATCCGGTTGGGAGCCGGTGCTGCGTGAAGCGAAGGCCGCGAAAATTCCGGTGATCCTGACAGACCGCAACATCGACGTGAAAGACACGTCTCTGTACGTGACGATGATCGGCTCGGACTTCATGGAAGAGGGCCGGCGCGGCGGTCATTGGCTCGCGGATCACTATAAAAATGATCCAGGTCCCATCAACATCGCCGAACTTCAGGGAACGGTCGGCTCGGCGCCCGCCAACGACCGGCATTCCGGCCTGATCGAAGTGATCAAAAGCGATCCCAAATTCAAGATCATTGCGTCGCAGAGCGGCGACTTCACGCTTGCCGGTGGCAAGCAGGTGATGGAGGCGTTTATAAAAACTTATGGAAATAAAATAAATGTAGTTTATGCGCATAACGACGATATGGCGCTCGGCGCCATTCAGGCGATGGAAGAGGCCGGCATGCATCCGGGCAAGGACATCACCGTGGTCTCGTTCGATGCGACCAAGGGCGGCTTCCAGGCGATGGCCGCGGGCAAGATGAACGTCGACGTGGAGTGCAGCCCGTTGCTGGGACCGCAACTGATGTCGGCGGTCAAGGATGTGGTGGCTGGCAAGCCGTTGCCCAAGCGGATCCTGACGGAAGAGACCGTCTTCCCGATGAGCGTCGCGGCGCAGACTTTGCCGACGCGCAAGTACTGAGGCGAAAGGTATTAGGCAGAGCAGGGTGGCTAACTGATTAGCTGTCCATACGGAAGGCGCAGGACACAAGCGAAGTACGGACAGATCGCAGGGGTTTCTCCAGCGGTGCCTGACCGCCCGGCTGCTTCGGCAACGGGCGGTCTCTTTTCCGCCGGATCAGGTTGCGTGCAACTTCACCCGCCTGAGCCCACCCGACCCACGCACCGCCCATCGAGCGAGGTCTATGACGCATCCCGCATCGGAATCCAATCCACTGGGCACGAAAGACATCGCAGGCGACGCTCGCTCAGGCGTCGCCTCGAATGCACGCGATCCCATTGAGCCCATTCTGGCCACGGCCGGTGTCAGCAAGACGTTCCCGGGCGTGAAAGCGCTGCAGCGGGTCGACTTTCGCCTCTTTCCCGGCGAGATCCATACGCTGATGGGGCAGAACGGCGCCGGCAAATCCACCCTGATCAACGTGCTGACCGGTGTGGTTGCGCCCGACGCCGGCACGATCCGCCTGGGTGGCGAGATCGTGGCGTTTGCCTCGCCGCAGGAGGCCGAGGCGGCCGGCGTGCGCACGCTGTATCAGGAAGTGAACCTGTGTCCGAACCTCTCGGTGGCGGAGAACATTTTTGCGGGCAGGCAGCCCAAACGGTTTGGCGCGATCGATTGGCCCGACATCAAGCGCCGCGCGCAGGCCGCGCTCGCGCGCCTCGACGTTTCGCTCGACGTCACCCGATCGCTCGACGCCTATCCGATCGCCGTGCAGCAGATGGTGGCGATCGCCAGAGCGCTGTCAGTCGACGCCCGCGTGCTGATCCTCGACGAGCCGACCTCCAGTCTCGATGACGGCGAAGTCGCGCAGCTTTTCAAAATACTTCGTTATCTTAAGCAATCGGGTATCGCCATTCTGTTCGTCACGCATTTTATCGAGCAGACCTATGCCATCTCCGATCGCATCACGGTGATGCGCAACGGCGAGCGGGAAGGCGAATACCTCGCACGCGATCTGCCGGCCGATCAACTGGTCGCGAAGATGGTCGGTCACGAGCGCATGAGCGCGCGCCTGCGCGAAGCGGCGCAGGAGGGGCACGCTGCTCACGAAGGGCCTCAAAGCAAGGAAGCGGTTCAACCGTTCATCGAACTGCGCGGCGTCGGACGGCGCGGCACGCTTCAGCCGGTCGACCTCGACGTGCAGCCGGGCCAGATCCTGGGGCTTGCCGGTCTACTCGGCTCGGGCCGCACGGAGACCGCACGGCTGTTGTTCGGGGCGGACCGCGCCGATAGCGGCACCATCCTGATCGAAGGCCGCCCCGTGCGGCTGCGTTCGCCACGGGACGCGGTGCGGCACGGCATCGGCTACTGCGCGGAGGACCGCAAGAAAGAGGGTATCGTCGCCGAATTGTCGATCCGCGAGAACATTCTGCTGGCGTTGCAGGCGCGACGCGGCTGGTGGCGCAAGATCAAACGGAATCGCGCGCGTGAAATCGCGGACCTGTGGATCGAGCGTCTCGGCATCAAGGCGACTGACGCCGAACAACCGATCGGCCTGCTTTCCGGCGGCAACCAGCAAAAAGCGCTGCTCGCGCGCTGGCTCGCCACCGACCCCAAGCTGCTGATTCTCGACGAGCCCACGCGCGGCATCGACGTCGCCGCGAAGTTCGACATCATGGACCGCCTGCTGGCGCTGTGCGCGAACGGCCTGAGCATCCTGTTCATCTCGTCGGAGATCGGCGAGGTGCTGCGCGTGAGTCATCGCGTGGCGGTACTGCGCGACCGCCGCAAGATCGCTGAAGTGACCGGCAACGCGTCGAACGAAGACAACATCTATCGACTCATCGCGGGGAGCGGCGAATGAAGCTATCGAACTGGTTCGTGCGCGATGGCGCGGAGCGTCCGTTGATCTGGCCGTGCGTTACCCTGGTGCTGTTGTGCGCCCTGAACCTGTGGGTGAATCCGCATTTTCTATCGCTGCGGATGCTCGACGGCCACCTGTTCGGCGCGCCGATCGACGTCCTGAATCGCGCGGCGCCGCTGGTCCTGGTCGCGACCGGCATGACGCTCGTGATCGCCACACGCGGCATCGATATTTCGGTCGGCGCGGTCGTGGCGATTGCCGGCGCCGCCGCGGCCACGATACTCGCCACGCAACCCGCGCCGGGCGCGGGATTGATCGCGCAGGCGCTGCTAGCGGCGTTGCTCGTCGGCGTGTTGAGCGGCATGTGGAACGGGCTGCTGGTGTCGTTCGTCGGCATGCAGCCGATCATTGCCACGCTGATCCTGATGGTGGCCGGCCGCGGTATAGCGCAATTACTGACAGCGGGGCAGATCATACCGATCGGGGCACCCGGCTATCTGTTCGTCGGTGGCGGTTATTGGCTCGGCGTGCCGTGCTCCGTGTGGATTGCGAGCGTTGCCGTGCTGGCCACCGCGGCGCTCGTTGAAGGCACGGCGCTCGGGCTCTTCATTCGCGCGATCGGCGTCAATCCGGTGGCGACGCGTCTTGTTGGCCTGCGCTCGAAAGCGCTGGTATTCGCGGTGTACGGCTTCTCGGGATTGACCGCCGCGATGGCGGGCGTTCTCATCAGCTCGAACGTGCGAAGCGCCGACGGCAATAACGCGGGTCTGCTGCTCGAACTCGACGCGATTCTGGCGGTGACGCTCGGCGGTACCTCGCTGCTCGGTGGCCGCTTCAGTCTGACGGGCACGGTGCTGGGCGCGCTGATCATCCAGACACTCACCTACACGACCTATTCAATCGGCGTGCCGCCGGAAGCGACGCTCGTCGTCAAGGCGGCCGTCGTGCTCGCGGTGAGCGTGATCCAGTCGCCCTCGGCACGCTCGCTCGCCATGTCGCTCTTTACGCCGCGCGGGGTGGCGCGATGAGACGACTCCTCGAAGCGTGGGCCCATATCGTCGATCCGCGCACGCTGCCGATCGCCGTCACCGTCGTGCTGTTTTGCGCGCTGTTCGGCTTCGGCTCGGTGATGTACACCGGCTTTTTCTCGTGGCAAGTGCTGCTCGATCTGCTGGTCGATAACGCCTTCCTGCTGATCGTCGCAATCGGTATGACGTTTGTGATCGTGTCCGGGGGGATCGATCTGTCGGTGGGCTCGGTGGTGGCGTTGACCACCATTGTTGAAGCAGTGCTGTCCGAACATTTGCATCTGTCGGTGTGGCTGATCGTGCCGATCGTGTTGCTGATGGGGACGGTGTTCGGCGCCGTACAGGGTGCGCTGATTCACTTCTTCCGCTTGCAGGCGTTCATCGTTACACTGGCCGGCATGTTCTTCGCTCGTGGCTTGTGCTTTCTGATCACGACGCAGTCGATCACCATCAACGATCCGACGTTCCAGAAGATTTCCGCGTTTCGCCTCGACATCGGCGTCGGTTCGGTGACCGCCAATGTGTTGATTGCCCTTATCACGCTTGCCGCGGCGATCTATGTCGCGCATTTCACGCGATTTGGCCGCAACGTTTACGCGGTGGGCGGCAACCCCCGCTCGGCGTTGCTGATGGGCTTGCCGGTCGCGCGTACGCGGATCGGCGTGTATGCGCTGAGCGGATTCTGTTCGGCGCTCGGCGGCGCGGTGTTCACGTTCTACGTGCTGTCGGGTTATGGCCTGCAAGGGCAGGGTATGGAACTCGACGCGATCGCGGCGACCGTGATCGGCGGAACGTTACTAACGGGCGGTGTCGGCTATGTGATCGGCTCGCTGTTCGGCGTCGGCATTCTGGGTACGATCCAGGCGTTGATTACCTTCGACGGCACGCTCAGTTCGTGGTGGACCCGCATCGTGATCGGCGCCTTGCTGTGTGCGTTCTGCCTGCTGCAACGGCTGATCGAGCGGCATGCAAAATCGGCGCGGCGTCCGGGTGGCACGGGGGCCGTTGTGACGCCAGGCCGCCAGCACGGTCGGGGCGACACAGCGGCGTCCGATTCGCATGCGATCGGACGCGCGCCAGAGCAGGCGCTGTAGCGTAAATGTGCGGTGGTGCCGTTCAAGCGTTGAGTACGCGTCCTTTAGTTTCCGGCAACGTCAGCGCGGCGAGGATCACGATACCGTAAGCCGCGGCGGCGAATACACCGATCGCGTGACCGAGCGTCATGGTCTGCGAGACGTAGCCGATCAGGAACGGAAACGTCGCGCCGATTGCCCGCCCGAAGTTGTAGCAGAACCCCTGGCCGGAGCCACGAATGCGCGTCGGAAATAGCTCGGTGAGGAACGCGCCCATTCCCGAGAAAATGCCCGACGCGCAGAAGCCGAGCGGGAAACCGAGCGCGAGCATGGTGAGGTTGTCGAGCGGCAGTTGGGTGTAGATCAACGCGATCGCACACGAGGCCAGCGCGAACGCGATGAAGGCGCGCTTGCGGCCGATTTTGTCGCTGACGTAAGCGCCCGTCAGATACCCGCAGTACGACCCGACGATCACGACACCCAGATAGCTGCCGGTGCCGATCACGCTCAGATGCCGCTCGGTTTTCAGGTACGTCGGCAGCCACGTGGTCACCGCGTAGTAGCCGCCTTGCACGCCGGTCGCGAGAATGGACGCGCGCAGCGTCGTCCAGACGATATCGCCGCGGAAGATGTCGAGTAGCGAAGGGCGAGTTTGTGCCGCGGCCTGCGCTTGTTTCTGCTGCCGATGCACCTCCGGCTCGTCGACAAAGCGGCGGATCCAGATCACGAACGGCGCGGGCGCAATGCCGATCGCGAACAGCACGCGCCACGCGTAATCGGCCGGAATCCATGAAAACACGGCCATGAACAGCAACGTCGACACGCCCCAGCCGATCGCCCAGCCTGCCTGTACCAGACCGACCGCCTTGCCGCGGTCGCGCGGACGGATGACTTCGCCGATCAGCACCGCGCCGGCCGTCCACTCGCCGCCGAAGCCGAGTCCCATCAGTCCGCGCGCCCACAGCAACTGGGAGAAGTTCTGCGCCAGCGCGCAAGCCAGCGTGAACACGGCGAACCAGAGAATCGTGATCTGCAAGGTCTTCACCCGGCCGATGCGATCGGACAGCACACCGGCTGCCCAGCCGCCGAGTGCCGAACTCAGTAGCGTGACCGTTCCGATGAGACCGGCTTCGCCGCGCGTGATGCCCCATGTCGCAATCAGCGTCGGAATCACGAAGCTCAGGAATTGCGTGTCCATTGCGTCAAGCACGTAGCCGATCTTGCAGCTCCAGAACGCACGCTTCTCGCCGGTGGAAATCTGCTGATACCACGCGAACGGTCCTTTTCCTATGCCGGGCGCGTCGTAGCGTTCGACGTCCGCGGTCAATTGCGCTTCGGTTTTCATGCATGGGCTCCGGTCGTATTCAAGGCCCGCGTCTTGCCGCGCGGCTTATTGTTGGGACAAATAACGCGGTGGTTAGAGGACCGCCAGCGTGGTGTTGGGAATGTCGGTGACGAGCATGTGTCCCGGTTTGTGCGCGATCGCGAATGGCAAACGCGCGCTTTCTATCGCGGCTTGCGGCGTGACGCCACATGCCCAGAACACGGGCAACTCGTCGCTGCGCACGTCGACTGCATCGCCGAAATCGGGCCGCGCGATGTCACGAATGCCGATCAGCGAGGGGTCGCCGATATGAACGGGCGCGCCATGTACCGCGGGAAAACGGCTGGTGATCTGAATGGCGCGGATCGCGTCGGCGGCTTTCATCGGCCGCATCGAGACCACGCGGTTGCCACCGAACACGCCTGCGCTCACGTTGCGTTCACCGGTTCGATACATCGGCACGTTGACCTGCTGTTCGATATGGCGCAGCGGAATGCCTTCGCGTTTCAACATTTCTTCGAATGAAAACGAGCAGCCGATCGCGAACACCACCAGATCGTCGCGCCACAGTGCGTCGAGACTACGCACCTCCTCGGCACGTTCGCCGTGGCGGTAGACGTAAAACGCGGGGACGTCGTTGCGTATGTCGAGATCGGCGCCGAGCGACGGAACGCGCCATGCGCCCGGTTCGCCGATGCCCAGCAACGGGCAAGCCTTCGGATTGAGCGTGCAGAAGCGCAGAAAGTCGTCGGCGTACTGCCTCGGCAGGATGGCGAGATTGGCTTGCGCATAGTCGCCGCAGTAGCCCGCAGTCGGCCCGGACAGGCGGCGGCTGCGAATCTGCTGACGAAACTCCGATGGCGTGTAGGACATGAACGGCTCGACTCCAGCTAGGTCCGGGTGACCGATGGAAGCCAGATTAGTAACGCCAAAAATATCCATCCAGCGAGTTATTCTTGTGTTTCGTTAAATTAAACTTAACAGCGCCAGAGAGTTTTGCGGCGATGATCGAATGTATCGGGTCGCTGTTGGGAGAGCTAATATAATGAATACCCGCTTTGTCGAAACGTTTCTGACGCTCGCGCGTCTGGGCAGTTTTCGCGCGACCGCTGCAGCCATGCACGCAACGCCCGCCGCGATTTCGCTGCGTATCAAAACGCTTGAAGCCGAGTTGGGCGTCGAATTGATCGAGCGCGACGCGGCGGAGTTTCAACTCACAGCGCATGGAGAACGGCTGCTCGCGCATGCGCGGTCGGTAGTCCAGGCCACGCGCTCGCTGCAACTGGCCGCGCAGGACGAAACTCAGGTGACGAAGCGGCTGCGGCTCGGCGTCATCGAAACGGTGGTGCATAGCTGGCTGCCGGACTACATCCGGATGCTGAACGTCGAGTACCACCGCATCGTTGTGGATCTGAGCGTCGACTCGAGTGCGGTGCTTGGGCCCCGGTTGCGCGCGGGCGAACTGGATCTCGTGATTCAGGTGGAGGAAACCGGCGAGCAGGAAGCGTCGATTGTTTCGACCTTGCTCGCTAGCTATCCGGTGCGCTGGATTGCGCGCAACGATCTGATTCCGGCGAGCCGCGCGAAACATGTGCAGACGGTATTGCAGAAACCTGTTCTGACGTTCGGCCGTGGCACCGCACCGCAAATCGTAGTGGAAGCGATCGTCGAAACGCTAGCGAAGCGCGCCGGTGTGCCGCTTGCGGATACTCAGGTGACCTGCATGCCGTCGGTGGCGGTGATCGTGAAACTGTTGCGCGATGGCTATGGAATTGCGGCCGTGCCGGCCTTGTTCGTCGAGCCTTTCCTGAGCAGCGGCGAACTGGGGCAATTGCAGGTGCGTCCGCTGCCGCCGCCGATTGACGTTGCGATGTACTACCGCGACGACGCCGACGTCGGTGTGCTGGCGGCGTCACGTGTTGCGCGTAGTGCGTGTGATCAGTATGCGAAGGTGATGGGGCGGCAGTTGATTGAGAGGCGGTGATGTGCCGCGACGTCAGTGGATGGAATTCAAACGCAATGGCGAGGCCGCGTCTTAAGGCCCATCCATGTCGAGGCGCCGACGCGCGGCCGCGACCAGTTTGTCGAAGGAAAAGCTGCTCGCGGCAAGCGCGGTGGTATCCGGAAAGTTCTCACGCGTGATGTCCGTCAACACCTGGCCCGGCGGGGCTTCGATCAGTACGCGGGCACCCATTTCCTGCATGACGGTGAGCGCATCGAACCAACGCACTGTGTGGCGCATATTGGTCGCGAGATCGTCGCGAATGGCATCCGCCGTGTACAAGGGACGGCCGCCGCGATTGCCGATATAGGCGCTTTGCAGTGCATGAAAAGGGATGTCCTGTGCGTATGCGACCAGCTCGTCTGTTGCATGCGCGAGCAGTTCGCAATGTGACGGCACACTCACCGCAAGACGGATCGCTTTGCGTGCGCCCGCCGCCAAAGCGCGTTCGATAAACGTGTCCAACGCATCGTTCGCCCCGGCCATGACGATCTGGCGTGGTGCATTCACATTGCCGATATAAGCGCGCTGATTGCCCGCATCCGCGTGTTCTGCTGCGAGTGTTTCCAGTTGGTGCTCGGTCAAGCCCGACACGGCCACGAGACCGTAGCCCGACGGGTACGCCGTCTCCATCAATTCGGCGCGCTTTCGCACCATCCGTAATGCGTCGCCAAAGCGAATCGCGCCGCAGCTGACCGCCGCTGCATACGCACCTACCGACAAACCCGCGCTGATCTCCGGCGTGAGCTGTTCATCCGCCAGAGCGCGCGTGATCGCCACGCCCGCGACGGTCAAACCGATCTGAACGGCTACGGTCGAGCGCAGCGCGTCGGGTGTGTCGAGTGTGAGCACGTTGGTGCCGAGCAATTGAGACGCTTCTTCGAGCGTGTCGGTCACAGCGTGGTGCTGCGGCAGACGATGCAGGAATCCCTCCGACTGCGCGCCCTGGCCGGGAAACAGAAGGGCAAGCATCAGGCATCGCCGTGAGCGGGCGCCCACGGATCGATAACCAACTGGGGACCCCGAGCGTGGCGCGCCATCACGCGTGCTTTGCTCGTTGCCCACTCGACGAGCGCAATGCCGCCTGCAGGTGTTTCCAATTGTGCGTCCACGCGAATGCCGACGCGGTGTGCGATTGCTTGCAGATGATTCAGCAACTGCATGGCTGTGTCGTGCGAGATTTTTTCCGGCGCGCGGATCAGCAGATCGAGATCGCTCGACAACGTGACGGTGGGCACCTGAGTGGTCAGTTCGAAACCTGTGCTGCCGGTTGGTCCCCAGACGAATCCAGTCAATGCGCCGACCGCGTCGCGTTGTAATGCGGCAAGCGCTGCGAACGCAGGTAACGCATTGCGCTCCGCAAGCGGGCTGTGCCGCGCTAACGCTTCCGGCGGCACGAGGCTTTCTATATCGTCCAGATGCGCCCACGTGCCGTAACGCTGGGATCGTTCGACACCGCGCAAACCGATCGCCACGAAGCCGTCAGCGGCCGGCGCGCGTCTTACGACCGCATACGGTGCGCGTTCGAACGACTCGTGAATCCATGCCGGTTCGCCGTCAAACTGCCGCAAATGGTTCAAGCGCAGCAGATCGTGCGGCCGCCAACGCGCTTCGCGCGACGATGCGTGATCGGCGGCAAACGGCCGCGCTGCGCAGATCTGCATTACACGGCGTCCCATTGTTCGGCGAGACGCCGTCGCACTTGGATCGAAGCCGCGCGATTCTTGTGAGCCGCAGCCGATTCCAGACGATGCGACAAACCGCGGCTGCCGTCACGTGCGCTGCGAATCTGCTCGGTCAACACCTGACGCACGCGCTCGATTTGTGCGGCGTCCGGCGCATCGGCATCGACGTTTTCAATCAGCTGATCGAGCAGGCCGAGTTTGGCAAACGACGTCATCGAGTACGACATCGGCACGATGGTTTCGCCGAGCGCATCCAGTGCTTCGACGGTGCGCCGCGTGACCCGGGCAGCCGCTTCCTTGCCCATTGCGTGGACCATCGTGCCGGGCGCGTCGAGTGCGACGATCCGGTTGGCCTGATAGCCATGCGCGAGGAACGCGCCCGACATGGCCGGCCCGACGATCAGCGCGATCACGGGATGCCCGGCGTCGCGCGCCGATGCATAGGCATCGATCGCGGCGGCGCAGGCGAGGTGAATGCCGAGCATCTCTTCGCGGTAGCCGTACGCCTGGCTTTTGACATCGACGATCGCGACGATCGGGCGGCGCGTACCGCTCGCTTCGTCATGCTCGATGGCCTCGCGTACAGCACGCGCGAGCTGCCAGCCTTGCTCGAGTCCGACGACGTTATCGGTCGCGCGGGGAAAGCGGTTGCCGGGATCAGGGACGACCGCGATGAAGCGCGCGGTCTCGCCGCCGAGCGACGCATCGCCGCTCCATACGGGCGCTTTACCGGACGGTTCGCCGGCCAGTGCGTGGAACCAGCGTGCGCCGCGGCTGAGAGTGGTATCGCTCATGCCTGCTCCTTGCGCGCGTTGTTCTGCGCATGCGGGTTGTACACCTCACGCATCGTTTCCGGCGTGACGCTGGCCGGGTCGATCCGCGCGAGGCGGTCAAGAAAAGTGTCGACCTGTTCGCTGCGATGCGCAGTTGGCAGTCCTTGAATGAATGCCGAACGCACGGCGGCACGCACTGCGTCTGCATCGTCGTCGACCAGTTGATCGGCGAGCGCGGTCGCAGTCCGTTGTTCGCCGCCGATCAACTGCCACACGCGGCGCCGATCGCTCGCGTCGAGTTCGTCGATACCGGCTTCCTGTTCGATCACTTCAGGGCCGTTCATGCCAAGCCGTCCTTGCTTCGTCACGACGAGATACGAACACAAGGCCGCCGCCAGCGACATGCCGCCAAAGCAACCGACCATTCCCGCAATCACGCCGACGACCGGCACATGCCGGCGCAACGCAACGATCGCGGCCTGAACCTCGGCGATCACCGCGAGGCCGAGGTTGGCTTCCTGAAGCCGCACGCCGCCGGTTTCGAACAACACGACAGGGCGGACGATCTTGCCTCGTTCGCAGTCGCGCAAGGCCATCTCCAGCGCGGCGGCGATCTTGCTGCCCGAGACTTCGCCGATGCTGCCACCCTGGAACGCGGACTCGATCGCGGCGACCACGGCCGGCTCGCCGTCGATGGTGCCGCGCGCGATCACGCATCCGTCATCGGCCTGGCAGACGACGCCTTGCAATGGCAACCACGGCGATTCGATCTTGTCGAACGGTCCGAGCAGTTCGCGGAACGTGCCCGCGTCGAGCAGCGAGCGGGCGCGTTCGCGCGCGGGCAGTTCAATGAAGCTTTCGCGCAGCAGCGGCGCGGAATGGACGGTGGCGACAGCGTTCATGCGTCGTCTCCCTGTTCCGCGGCTTCGATGGCTTCTGCCAGCCGTAGCGCCACAACGCCGGGCGTCGCGCCGAAGTCGTTGATTTCGATTTGCGCCGCGCCGTCGTAACGGGTGAAGAAGCGGTCGAGCACGCTTTTCCAGATGTGGCTGTAGCCGTCGACGCTGGTCCGCACGACCACATGCGCGGTCAGGGCGGCGCTGTTTTCAGCAGGCGACAGCAGCACTTCCAGATCGCCCGAGCCCACTACGCCGACCTGCGCACGGGTCGTGACGGCGCGTTGCGCCGGATAGTCGAAGGTCAGATGTTCCATGAGGCTGAACTCCCGCTGGCGTCGCGATGCGCCAGCATGTCGAGAAAGAGGGTGGCGGCGAGCAGATCGGCTGCGCCGCCAGGCGATGCGTTGAGCGACAGCAATGCGTGTTCGAGTGCAACGAGAGCGGTGTACCCCTCCGGCGTCGAGCTTCCGCCGGCTTGCAGCACGCGGCGCGCGCCGTGTTGCGCAGCGTGCAAACCCGGCAAGCCCGCGCGATGCAGCAGGCAGGTGTCGTCGAGCGACACCATGATCGAGAGCAGGGCGTCGATACGCGCGGCGTTTTCGTCGATGCCGTTGGCTCGCGCTGCGAGCAACGCGGGCAAACCGATATCGATGACGTGCGGGAAGCCGTCTTGTGCCTCACGGCGCGCTCCACCCACCTGATAGCGCTGTCGTGCTCGCTCGCCGTGACTATCGGCGGGGGCGGCGAAGCGATCCGGGAAGCACGCGATCCGCGCGGCGAGCGTGCAGACTTTCGATGCGTTCGGACGTGTGGTGTCGTCCGTCATCGAGGCGCCCGCCACCAGCAGCCCGACGATCCAGATTGCGCCGCGATGTGCGTTGCTGCCGCCGGTGGCACGCAGCATGTCCTGTTCGCCGGCGCGGCCGATTTGCGCGAGTTCAGCACGCACAAGCGCGGATGGTTCGCCGCGGCGCTGCGCGGCGCGTGCAAGAGCGGCGAAGGTGGGTTCGAGCGCGTGCGCCGAGCGCAGCATGGTGGCGAGATCGAGGTCACGATGCGCACCGCTGCCGCGCCGGTCCACCAGCGCGGGTTTCGGCGTGAGTTGCGCTTCCTCGATCAGCGCGATGACGGCGAAGTGCGCGAGTTGCGCATCGCACGGTGCTGTCCGTGCGCTAACCGTCGGCCTGTGTACCGTGCTTGCCGCGCGCAAAATCGTGGCGTGCCGGCAGGCCAGGGGCGTGAGTCCGGCTTTCGCCTCCGGCATGGCGTCGGCCTCGCGTTCGAGCAAAGCAGCGGGCGCCATCGTCACCAGCTCCTGAAGCGGGCCGGCGGCGCGTACAGCCCGCCCGACCACGTCACCAGATCGTCAATGCTGCGTGCCGCCAGCAGCGAACGCTTGGCTTCGCCGCGACGAATGCCGAGGTCTTCCGGATACGCGACGATGCCGCGCCGGCGCAACTCGGCCGTTTTCTCCGGCTTGGCGCGCAACCCGATCGGTGTGACACCGGCCACCGCTGCCAGCGCCGCGCGCCGCTCGTCGATCCCTTCGGCCTTGTGCAAATACGCGATGCCTTCCTCGGTGACGACATGGCTCACGTCGTCGCCGTAGATCATCACGGGTGCGATCGGCATGCCGCTTTTCGCGCCGACGGCAACCGCATCGAGTTCATCGACGAAGGTCGGCTCGCCGCCTTTCTTGTACGTCTCCGCCATTTGCACGACCAGCTTCTGCCCACGCGAGACCGGACCCTGGTCCTTCAGCAGCTTGAGCCACGCTTCGCTCGAATGACGCCGGCCGCGCGGATCGTGGCCCATGTTCGGCGCACCGCCGAAACCGGCAAGACGCCCGCGCGTGACCGTCGACGAATTCGCGTCCGCGTCGATCTGCAAGGTCGAGCCGATAAACAGATCGACGCCGTATTGACCGGCCAGTTGGCACAGCACACGGTTCGAGCGCAGGCTGCCGTCGTTGCCCGTGAAAAATACGTCGGGACGTGCCTCGATATACGCCTCCATGCCGACTTCACTGCCGAAGCAATGGATGCTGTCGACCCAGCCCGATTCGATCGCGGGAATCATGGTGGGGTGCGGATTGAGCGTCCAGTTGCGGCAGATTTTGCCTTTCAGGCCGAGCGATTCGCCGTAGGTGGGCAGCAGCAGTTCGATCGCCGCGGTATCGAAGCCGATGCCGTGATTCAGCGAGCTCACGCCGTACGGTTCGTAGATGCCGCGAATCACCATCATCGCGGTGAGCACCTGCAGATCGCCGATATGCCGTGGGTCGCGCGTGAACAGCGGCTCGACGGCGAACGGTCTATCGGCCTCAACGACCACGTCGACCCACGAACCCGGAATATCCACGCGCGGCAGTTCGTCGACGATCTCGTTGACCTGCACGATCACGATGCCATGCCGGAACGCGGCGGCTTCGGCGATGGTCGGCGTGTCTTCGGTATTCGGGCCGGTGTACAGATTGCCTTGACGGTCGGCCTTTTCCGCGCACAGCAACGCGACGTGCGGCGTGAGATCGACGAACATCCGCGCGTACAACTCGACGTACGTATAGATCGCGCCGATTTCCAGCTGGCCGTCTTCGAGCAACTGTGCGACGCGCAAACTCTGTGGCCCCGCAAACGAGAAATCGACCTTGTGCGCGATGCCGCGCTCGAACAGCGTCAGATGTTCAGGACGACTGATGCTCGAAATCAGCAGATGCACGTCGTGTATTTTTTGCGGGTCCACCTTGGCGAACGAGCGCGACAGGAAGTCGGCCTGTTTCTGGTTGTCGCCTTCGAGCGCGACGCGGTCGCCCGGTTGAATCAGTGTTTCGAGTGCATCGACGATGCGGTTTGTCGGCAGGATGCCGTCTTCCAGCCACGGTGCAATGGCCGCGAGGCGGCGGTTCTTTTCGTCGCGGCGCGTGGTCCAGGAGCGTGCGGTGGCGGACGCTTCGGCGGCTTCGGCGGGTCGGTTCATCGGCGGATTCAGCTCCCGGTAGTGGCGCGCGCGCGTCTGCCGCGCGGCTTGGGTTGGTTCGCAAGCGCGGCTTCCGCCTGCGCGCGTTCGGTCAGGAAACGATGGAGCAGGTCGCCTGTGCCGAGCAGATGCGCGACGACCAGGGACTGCGCAGCAGGAATGTCGCGGCGTTGCACCGCGTCGAGCAAGGCGGCGTGTTCGTTGTCCGACTCGCCTTTGTACGACGGCAAGCCGAACTTGAGGCGCAAATACCGTTCGCCGCGCCGATGCAGCGTGCCGATCATGTCCTCGAGTTGCGGACGGGCGGCGGGTGCATACAGGCTCATATGAAAGGCCACATTGCGTGCGACGTACAACGACGGGTCCGGCTCGCGTTCGGCGGCCCGGCACAGTCTGGCGCATTCGCGCAGCGTGGCGGCAGTGTGACTCGGAATCGCGAGGCCGATGGCGAGGCTTTCCAGCGCTGAGCGGATCTCATAGATTTCGCGCGCTTCATCCGCCGACAACGGCGCGACAGTCGCGCCCTTGTGCACGGCGGCTCGCGCCCAGCCTTCGCTTTCGAGCTGACGCAAAGCCTCGCGCACGGGAATCGCGCTGACCGAGAAGTGCCGCGCGATCGCGTCCTGCCGCAGTGGCGCACCAGGCGCCAGCGTGCCGTCGACAATCGCCGCGCGCAGCGCCTCCGCGATGACGTGGGACGTGCTCTCACGCGGCGCCGCCGCGGGTAAAAGCGGGATGCGCGCCGGGGCGTCCAGGGGAAAACCATCGATTGCGTTGCTCATGATTTCAAATATTATATATAAAAATTAGAGTTTTGAAGACGGGCAAACCCGCAAAATTTTCACCACCGGCGCCTGCAGTGTCCTCGCAACGTTATACGAGGCACCTCGATTCACCAACAAGCGCGCCGTCTCGTTGTCCCCCTTTAGTAAGCCAGGTAAGCCAACCGCAGGGCCGGAGGAGCATGATGAATTCAGTTACCGAGAGCGTGTCAAACGCGCGGCGCCGCACGCCGCTCAATCGTTCGCAGATCGCAGGGTTTTGGGGAGCGTGGGCCGGCTGGACGCTCGACGGGATGGACTCGTTCATCTACGCGCTCGTGCTGACGCCGGCGCTGACCGAGCTGTTGCCGCGCTCGGGGTACGCCGCGACGCCCGCGAATGTCGGCCTCGCCGGCTCGATTCTGTTCGCGCTGTTTCTGGTCGGCTGGGGGCTGTCGTTCATCTGGGGGCCGTTGGCGGATCGCTTCGGCCGCACCAAGGTGCTGGCGGGCACCATTTTCACGTTCGCCATTTTCACGGGACTGGCCGCGACGTCGCACAACGTGTGGGAGCTCGCCATCTATCGCTTCATTGCCGGAGTGGGCATTGGCGGCGAGTGGGCATTGGCGGGGACGTATGTGGCTGAGTCGTGGCCGGAAGATCGCCGCAAGATGGGCGCCGGGTATCTGCAAACGGGCTACTACGCCGGGTTCTTTCTGGCGGCCGCGCTCAACTACACGATCGGTGTGCATTTCGGCTGGCGCGCGATGTTCCTGACGGGTGCGGTGCCGGTTGTAGTCGCGATTCTGGTGCTGTTGCGCGTGAAGGAATCGGAGAAGTGGCAGAAGGCGGACGCACGCACCGAGCACGTCAAACCGCTGCGCGAAATCTTCGGACCGGTGTATCGGCGCCGCACGTGGGTTGCGTGCATTCTGCTGACGATCGCGATTGTCGGTTTGTGGGCGGGCGCTGTGTACGAGCCGTCGGCGGTGATTCAACTGGCGACGAAGGCCGGCATGGCGAAGAACGACGCGATCAGGACGGCGTCGCTGGCAACCGGCTTGCTTTCGATTGCGACGATTCTCGGTTGTCTTGCGTTGCCGCCGCTGGCCGAGCGGTTTGGCCGCAAGAAGACCCTGGCGTTTTACTTCACCGGCATGGCGGTGGCGATTGCCGGCAGTTTCGGGTGGGCGTTCTATCTGCCGAACGGGCTCGCGCCGTTTATCGCGTGGCTCTTCGTGCTGGGATTCTTCGGCGGTAATTTCGCGCTGTTCAGCTTGTGGCTGCCGGAGCAGTTCGAGACTCGCGTACGGGCTACGGCGTTTGCGTTCTGCACGTCTTTCGGACGGTTTGTTGGGGCGGGTGTCAACTTTCTGCTCGGCGCGGCGGTGCTGCATATGCATACGCTCGGCGCGCCGGTGGCGCTCACGGCGCTGGCGTTTATTGTTGGCCTGTTCGTGATTCCGTTCGCGCCGGAGACTAAGGGCGAAGTGCTGCCGCAGTGAGATTGGCCGTTTGGCTGAGTGGCGGGCGGGGTCGCTAGCGGGCATGCTTCCTATTGGTTGGGCGACATCTTCCTACGCAGTTTTGGGTTTGCTGATATGTACAGTGCTCTGTACAATGATTGTGGTGGCTCAGCGCGGTTTTGTTGCTGCGAGCTGCCGCCTCATGTGGCAGCCTTCGGGGTACAAATACTCCGTTCAGCGGCGGAAACGTCTCTAACTTTTTGACAGGAGCGACTGGAGGGAAACCTCTCAGATCGAGAAAACGAATGAACGTCCTTACTTATAGCGAGGCACGCGCTGGCTTTAAGCAAGCGATGGACGACGTCTGCCGCGATCACACGCCCATGCTGATAACCCGGCAGAGCGGCGAAAATGTGGTCATGGTTTCGCTCGAGGATTTCAACGCGATGCAGGAAACCTTGTATCTGTTGAGTTCGTCGAAGAACGCCCAGCGGCTTGCCAGATCCATCGCCCAGTTGAATGCCGGCAGTGCGGTTTCTCGCGACCTGCTGACCGATGAACAAACAGAAAAGCCGCAACGAGGAGGCCGCAAAGGCTAATAGTGTTTTTATGTTCACGGACGAAGCGTGGGACGACTACCTGCACTGGCAAGAGACTGATCGAAAGGTCTTGCGCAAGATCAATACGTTGCTAGAGGAATGTCGGCGCGATCCTTACCGCGGCACGGGAAAACCGGAAGCGCTGATGGGCAGCCTAAGCGGCTTCTGGTCACGACGCATTACTCATGCTGACCGTTTGGTCTACTTGCCGGGAGACGGAAAGATCTATGTGATTGCTTGCCGCTTCCACTACGATGACTAAACCAATGAAACCGGGCGCAACTGAAATCGCCCGGTTCTTTTTTGCTTAGCGAATCAACGCGTGCTGCGCGTCCGTCCCCCAGGACGCAACATTGAAAGCAGCGGCCAGCCAAGATTCACCCCAAGGCTGGCGATCACGATCAATACCATCCCCGCAAGCTGCGGCAGCGACAGCGCCCGCCCATACACCACAGCATCGACCACGATCGCCGTCAGCGGATAAACGAACAGCAGCACGGCGATGATCGGCGTGGTCAGCTTCGGTAGCGCACCGTAGATCAGCACATACGAAAGCCCCGTATGCAGCACGCCCATGCCGACCAGCCAGAACCACTGCATCGGCCCGATATGCACGGCGGTGAGCGGCGCAATGAACGGCAGGCACACCACGCCGACCGCGCATTGCGCGAGCGTCAGCAGATGCGGCCGCAAATTGCCAAGCCCTTTGGCGATCAACGTGACGCTCGCGTACATCACCGAGCCTACCAATGCCTCGCCGATGCCGATCAGATAGCTCGTATGCCCCTGCAGATTCGCGGCCGCCAGAACACCCGAGGCAAGCACGAGCCCGATGAACGCGGTCGCGATCCAGCCGAGTCGGTCAACGCCGAGTCGTTCATTGAACAGCGCCGCGCCCATCAACACGACCCAGAACGGCTGCACATGAAATACCACCGTCGCCACCGCAATGCTGGTGCGATGGATCGCGTCGAAGAAACCGACCCACTGTGTGACCATCAACACGCCGGAGATCAGCGCGAGCGCGACGGTGCGCGGCTTGAAATGCGCGCGCGTGAAGAAACCTTTCCACGCGCAATACGCCGCGAGCGAAAGGAAACCGAACAGACAGCGAAAGAACACCAGCGTCAGCGCACCGAGCCGCGCTTCCTCGACGAAGATGCCGATCGTGCCCATCAGAAGCCCGCCGCTGGCCAGCGTAATGGCGCCCTGTTGACGTTGGGTGAGGGACATGCGAAGCGGCTCCGGAAGTGGGTCACATAAAGTCGAGCCACAAGTATGGCGCGGCTTGCCTCATGTCGACAAACGAATTAAATTGAGAAATTCCATAAGCTGGATTGATAAATCATGCATCCGGAATTCGACGTCGATCTGCTGCGCACCTTCGTCGCGGTGGTCGAAACGGGCAGCTTCACGAAGGCTTCGACTACCGTGCATCGTTCGCAGGCGGCGGTCAGCATGCAGATCAAGCGGCTCGAAACCATGCTCGGCACCACGCTGTTCGCCCGCAACACGCGCAATCTCTCGCTCACGCGGCCCGGCAATACGCTGCTCGAGTACGCGCGGCGGGTGCTGGCGTTGCATGAAGAGGCGTGGTCGGCGATCGTGCGGCCCGAGGTGACCGGGCGCGTGGTGCTGGGCGCACCGGACGACTACGTGTCGTCGCTGCTCTCGCCGGTGTTGCGGCGCTTTTCGAATCTGTATCCGCATGTGGAGATCGAAATCGTCTGCGCGCAGAGCACGTCGCTCGCGCCGATGCTAGCCGATAACAAGATCGATCTCGCCTTCGTCACGCGCGACCACAAATTGCGCGGTGAGTTCGTGCGTAGCGAACCGATGGTATGGGTGGGGGCGTCGGTGGATACGCCGGTACTGGCGACGTCGCCGTTGCCGGTCGGGCTGTACGAGCCGGGCTGTGTCGCGCGCCAGCATACGCTGGCGGCGCTCGACGGTGCGCGTATCCGCTATCGGGCGGCGTTTAGCAGCGCAAGTCTGATGGGTTTGGTGGCGACCGTGGATGCGGGGCTGTCGGTGATCGCGCTCACGCGCTGCAGCGTGCCGGCGCGGCTCGCGATACTCGGCGAAGCGCAAGGCTTGCCGACGATCGCGCCGCTGGAAATCGTGGTGGCGCGCAGCGCGAAATCGGACCGGCCGACGTGCGATTATCTGGCCGCGCAGATGGTGCAGGATTTGTCGCTGCGCACGCCAACGCGCGGGGCGGCGGCGTAGTGTTTATCGCCTAGACGCGCGGATAAGCCGTCACCTCGCCATCCACCGCAAGCCGCACGTGCTCACCCGGCCGCGGCGACA